>JBAUOP010000050.1:0-11442 GCA_049579805.1 Acidobacteriaceae bacterium | reverse complement strand
TGATGCGCCAGAAAGGTGAGAAACGCAACGACTCCGGTGAGCAGCAGACCCACCAGAACGCCATACAAGACGGCTTCGCCACCCAACTTCAGCCTGTAGCTCTGAAGAAACAGAACAACCTCCACGCCTTCGCGATAGAACGACGTAAAGCCAAGCATCCCCATTCCCAGGAGCAGGTGTTTGTGGGATGTCTTCCCCTCTCCGGCGCTCGCGAGCAGTTCGTGTTTACGCTTGTTATGAAGGGAGATCCAGCCGGTCCAGTAGAGCTTGTGAAAGAACCAATTCATCACAACGAGGAGCACAACGATGGCGAGCAAACCGGTTCCGGCCTGAACATAAAGAGCATTCATGTTCTTCGTGAGGTCGTTCACGATCCCGACGGCGACGAACCAGGTGACAAGCGTCGCCAGAAACGCGACTCCCACACCAGCCGCAACAGGGCGTTGATAGGATTCGCCCGATTTGACCAGGCTCGCTGTGATGGCCGATAAAACCAGGATGCACTCCAGCCCTTCTCTGAAGACGAGCACGCCGATGTCGAGAACGCCAGCAAACGAACCGCGCTGATAAGCCATTGGATTGGGATTGCCGGATGATTCTATCCCTTGCCATATCAATACGATAACGAGAAGCAGGCCCGCCACGGCCAAGGCAATGCCAGCGGCAGTTCGAAGCGATGCAGAGGGTCGGGGTGTCGCCTCCAGACGGATGCCCATGTCCCGATTCTAAATATAGGACCAACTCAGTCGCAATTTGATCCATCGTCTTCTTCCCGTCAAGTTGGTGTGAGGGCGAAACCGCTGCAATTTGCCCCGACCTTCCCTATAAAAGGGACTTGGCAGCCAGGTATCTTGGTTGGCTGAGATTCGGTGGCAGGTGCGATTGTTTGGCGACCACGGGCTCGTTACGCTTGTGACGGCTGAACGGTTCTGAGAGCACGACCGACTACGCTGGAGCCGCTCGTTGCCCAGGTTACGCCGCCACGGAGGCCATCTCGTGGAAGGTCGGCTTCAAGACCCGCAGCTCGAGTCGCCCCTCGCCGTGCGCCTGATCGCAATAGACCGCGCAGGTGCATTCCCAGACGGAGTTCTCCGGGGCCGGCAGATTCCGGCGGCGGGCCGTCTGCAATGCCCGCATGAGTTCGGGCGATGCGGCGACGACCCCGGAGTTTGGACCGGACTCTCCCGACACGACCTCGATCGGCGGGTCGAGACTGTTTTTCCGATTCCCGCCAACGCAAACGCGGATGATGTCGGCCGATGCAAAGACCTCGAAGTGCTTCCACACCGCATCGCGCACGCCGGCCGCGAGACCCTCGAGAGACCCCCTCGTGAACCGGGCATCGAGATCGTACTTGTGAAACCAGCGCTCCCGGCACAATCTGCTGAAATTCATTCATGGCCGTCCTCCCCGGATAAGTCGGCCCGAACTCCGTGAACCTGTTCCGGAATCCGGAGCGATTGCGCCGCCCGCCGCTGTTCGAGCGTCAGTCCGTTCATCCATCGGCGTATCGGCATCTCCCGCAGGAACTCGCCCGGCGTGAGGATGGCCTGCATGTCTTCGAGGATGTGAACCTCCGCCACGGTGCGCGTCGCCACGGACTGTCCATCGGACGGGCGCCTGTACACATCGCCAAAGAACTGCTCGGCAAGAGCCACGCCGAAGGTGTTGTGCAGGAGCGCCCGGTGGCGCCAGTCGGCGATGTAGAGCTTCGACTGGTCGAGGAATTTGTGGATCGCCACGTAGTCTTCCGGCGCGCCGCCGAACCGCCGTGCCGACGACTCGCTGTGAAACTGAACATTTCCCATTTCGGTCACTCTCCCGCGCGCAACAGTTTTTCCGCCTCGGTGCGCGCTTCGTGGTCCTCAAAGATTGCAAATAGCTGTTCTCTCGCTTCCGCCAGTTCGTGAAAGCTGGGACGGGGAACGGAGTACGAGAGCGCGTTCGGAATCTCGCTGTAGCCGCTCGCCCGGCCCGCGGCCCCGTCGTTGTATTCGAGATGCGCGCCCGTCGGCGAGTTCCACCCAAGGGCATAGTCGACCAGTGCGCGGATCACTGCCTTGACTTGGTTGGAAATCTCGGGGTCTTCGATCAGCTCGCAATAATTGTCGATATCCGCCGTTTCCCACTCCGTCGCCGCGCAAAGGGTCAGCTCGATATCCGACCGCTCCTGTTCCCAGATCGAAGGGAAGCAGTACAGGACGAGCCGGACGAGCCTCTCGAGTTCTTCCTTGCTGCCCGTTTCGAATGAGACTTCCTCCGAGCCAAAGTCGAATGACTGAAGAACGCGGTCGTCGTCGAGCTGGTCGTTAATCTGGTCCCAGAAGAGCTCCTCTGCCAGGTTGCGCAGAGCCTCGCAACGCTGTTCGCCTTCGATACCCTCAATTTCCGACAGCTCCCACGTAAACTGGATTGGCTCGCCGCCGAAGTCGACGTCCCGGCACGAGCCTGTGCCATCCATGCGAAAGGTGAACTCGAAGTTCGCGTCGCCATCTTCGCCGACGCTCTTTGTCAGCACGTGTTCAGGCACAGCCGCTGTTTCGATCGTTGTTTGCGGAGTCATACGCCTCCATGTCTCGGGAGCAGGACTTTGCGGCCGAAAGGCACGGCCAGATCGCAGGTTGCAAGCCACAACAGGGGAAAGCCGGGACGCTTCTCCGGGTACGTCCCCATCAGGTCCGTGAAATAGACCGCTACATCGGGAACGGCTCTGCGCAGCGCTTCAATTGCGGGCCGGAAATCGGTGCCGCCTCCGCCCTTTGGCGTGTATCCGCGAATCGGCATCCGGTGCGTCGAGACCTGTTGCACCTGCGCATCGCAGTCGATCAGCACGACTTCGCAGCCGGTTATCACGATCAGACTGTTGATTTCAGCAAGAAAGACAGCAAGCAAGCGCTCGTCGATCGAACCCGAGGTGTCGATGACCACGCCCGCGCGCCGAATCCCGGCGCGGCGGCTCGTGCCCGGCTCAATCCAGCACGCATCCCGGCCCATGGCCAGCGTGCGTCGACTGGGCCTGTTCCATGCCGTCTCCGTGAGAGGCATGAGCCGGGCGATGAGGAAGTCCCGCAGAACCGATTCCCATCTCACCTGCGGCTTCGGAACGTCTGCCGCCAGACGGCGCAGGATGGAGCCCGGCGCCGAGCCCGCCTGCGCGCGGACCAACCGCTCCCGCCAGATTCCCTGCTCCATTCGCTCGTCATGCCCATCGCCCGAGCGGACACGAGTTTCGGATGAGCCGAACAGGTCCAGACCAGAAAGGCTGCCCGCTCCTGTCAGCAGCTTGCCGAGTTTCTTCTCCGGGTTCCCGAGTTCGCGGTAAATCTCCTCCGCAGTCCAAAGTTCCGCTGGACGCTCGCGGAGCTTCGCCTGGTCAATGCAGTTCTCGGGATACCAGGCCCCGGCGGGCAGCTTGCACCAGCGGCAGCCGCCGATTGAGTGATTGACGATCGCGTCGCAGGCGATATTCCATCGCCGCGCGTCGTATCCCGGTCCTTCGCGCAGGCGCAGCACCTCTCCCCGCTGCACGTGCCGCAGCGCCACGTGGAGGGCCTCGTGGATGACGATCCCGACCTGCTCGTCCGGCGGGCAGGCGAAATAGCTGTCCGCGAAGTACATCTTCCGGCCATCGGTCCAGGCGATATGCTCCGCATCGGCGGCGAGCACGGCCGGCACGTAGAGCAGGATGCCAGCCAGCCCGACATCCTTGCTGACCGCCAGGCGCAGATTGCGCGAGAGCGTCTCCTCCGGTGTCACGCCGCCCTCCCCAGGTCCACAATCTCCCGCGCTTTGCCCTTGTAAACGCGCCGATAGGTCTCCGACTTCGCCACCGCCTGAAACAGGTTGCCGCGGTGTGCCTTCGCCAGCAGTAGCTCCATGCCCAGCGTCTGAATCTCCTTGCGGGGAAGTTTGTCCTGAATTCCGGTTACCGCATCGAGCAGTTCGATCGAAAGCTCGAAGTGACGCAGCTCGCTTACGTATGCCACCAGCGAATAGGCGAGCCCATAAAGCGCGGAGATCGTGGCCGGAACCTGCCGCGCCGCTTGCCGCGCGGGCATCATTAGCAGGCGGGAAACCGGCGGGAGCTGGCCAATCTCCTCAAGGGTGTGGAAGAACTGAACCGCGACTGCCTCTCCCACCAGGCCGTTCACGGCGATCGAGCGCGCTCTCTCGTCCCTGGTCTCCTTTAAGACCTGCGACACCCTGGCCCAGGAGCGCGGCGATGGGGTCACCAGCTGCTCGGTTCTCTCCTGTCCGCCGCAGGAGTCCAGCATCTCCGGCCGGACGCGGATGAAGGTGATGACTTCGGGCGCGATGTCCGCCGTCATGGCCCATTCGATCCAGTCGTCCGAACTGGCGATCACGTTGAGGTGAACGAAACGGTCGGCGAGCGCCGTGCCCATTCCATAACTTACGGCTCCGTCTTCGGGCGCATTGCCGGCGCCTACCACCCATGCCTGTTCCGGCAGGCGATGCTTGCCGATACAACGGTCGAGGATGAGCTGATAGGCGGAGGCCTGAATGCGCGGCTCTGCCGCGGTCAGCTCGTCGAGAAAGATCACGACCGGCGCGTCCTTTCGCGGCAGGAACTCGGGACGAACCCACTCGGTCTCGCCGGTGTCGTGGTTGATCCGCGGCAGGCCGCGAAGATCGCAGGATTCGAGCGTGGTCAGGCGCAGGTCAATCAGGTCCATCCGCTCGGTGCGGGCGAACTCGCGAATAAGATCCGATTTTCCGATACCCGGCTTTCCCCAGAGGAATACGGGCAGCCTGAGTGCATAGGCAACCGGCAGGAATCTAGCCGCCTGCTTTGGGCTGGTGGGAACGATGTTCAGCATAAGCAAACCTTCCGCTATCTCGAAGAGTTCAGGGGCCAGAACGAGCGGCCATTACGGCAACTCCTGGAGACTCGCCTGCCGTCTTGGGCTACCCCTTCGATCCGATGGCGCGGCTGAACGTGTAGCGAAGGGTGCTGCCGGTATCTTCCGGTCCGGTGAGCGTCGCCGTCGCGATTTCCGGATAAGTAGGCGTCAGCAGGTCCCGCACCTGTTCGACTGAGAAATTGGGGGCGGGATCGGGGATGCGGGTTCCGTTGTAGAAGAATTCCCGCTGGAGGGCTTCGACTTTCAAAGTGCTCATAAATCGCTTCTCCTTAGTTGCCGAGGATGGGTGGGACATGGGATTTGGGTGAGAAATCTGATTCAATAGACAGGAACTTCTGAACTTGAAAGGACCGAGATGGGAATTAACGAAATAGTGGCGGCTCTCGACGAGGAGATCGGCCGTTTGCAACAGGTGCGCAGTTTGCTGGCGGGAACGAATGGCAATGTCACTCACGCAGCGACGTCTTTCGCCTATGGCACAAATCAGGCGAAGAATCCGCGGAAGAAGCGGCATATGAGCGCCGAAGCCAGGGAGCGGATCGCCGCCGCGCAAAGGAAGCGCTGGGCCGCGCAGAAGAAAGCCGCAAAGTAAAGATGGGCTGTTGACCGAGGGCCGCTGCGATGGTGGCGGCCGCGGGCTTAGCGATCGGTGTCCGTCTTCCGGAAATCAACCGGTAGCCGCGACCACAGTCGTCGCCGCCCATATCTGCTTACCCCGTCTTTACGAGCACCCACTCGTCCCGCCGCAGTTCCTGCACACATAGCAGCTTCCGTTTGGCGACATCAGAGCGCCGCAGGAACGGCAGGCCGGCGCGTCGCCACTTTCAAATCCTTGCGACGAAATCGGCATAACTTTGCCTGGCTCGGCCGGAACGCTGCCGTACTTGCCGGTTGCGGTAAACAGAGTGAGTTGAGTTCCGGAGAGGAAGCGGAGTTCCAGCCATCGGAAGAGATAGTCCATGATCGACTTCGCGTAGCCCAGCTCCGCATTCCCCGTCCAGCCCGATGGCTCAAAACGAGTGTGAGAAAGTTTGTCGCAGAGCACCCGGAGAGGGACTCCGTGCTGGAGACTGACGGACACGACCGCGCCGAAGCACTCCATCAATCCCGCAATCGTTGACCCTTCCTTGGCCATCCGAATGAAGATTTCGCCGGGTTGGCCGTTGGGATACAACCCGACCGTCAGATAGCCCTCGTGTCCGCCGACCGCGAAATGATGCGTGATCGCCGAACGTTCATCGGGTAGACGATGGCGGTTGGCGGCAGGTGGACCCAGGAGCTCCGGGCCGGGTAATTCCGGTGCCTCACTCCCTGCGGTTCGATTGCCGAAAGTTGAGCGATCCGGCTGCGTATACTCGTCTCTCCGATCGTGCGAAGTCACTATATAAGAGTCCATTTTTACCCTCCTGCCAGGAGCTCGGTTCGTTGGGTCAGACCCGCCTCGCTGCCGGCGAAAACGGTTGTACCTCCGGATCGGATTTCGGTCAAACGAGCTGAATGGTCCTGTTCTTCTTCGCGCGGAGTCACTTCGCTTCGGGGATTCGGATGGGAGGAGCGAAGCCGATGCGGGGGGCAAGCTTCCAGGGCCAGTGCCAGTGGCCGACGCCGAACCAGGAGCCTTTGCCTTCCGGGTGGCCGGTATGGATGCTGAGGATGCCTCCGGCGCAGATGAGGAGGGTTCCGGCGAGTGCGCTGAGACCGGGGACGTTGGCGAAGAACATCCAGCCGAGGATTCCCGAGAACACGACCACGGAGTAGTTGAAGGGCGAGAGCTCGGCGGCGCCGGCGTAGCGGTAGGCAAGGATGATGAACCACTGCGTCAGCGCGTAGAGCACGCCGACCGAGAGCAGCATGAGCCAGGCACGCGCGGAGAGCGGGGTCCAGACGGCGACGGCGACGGGGATGAGCAGGACCGTGGACACGCCGAAGTTCCAGAGCAGGGTGCGCGAGGGTGGATCGGTTTCTGCGAGCCGGTTGGTGGCGACGAGCGCAACAGCGGAGAGTACGCCCGAGGCGAGCGCGAGCAGCGCTGCGGGGTCGCGCAGTAGCTGCGGGCCGGGATGGATGGTGAGCACGACGCCGATGAGTCCGATGAGAAGGCTGACGGCGACGGTGCGGCTGACGGGCCTGCGGAACCAGAGCCAAACAACTACGGGAATGAAGAGCGGGGCGGAGTTCGAGAGCAGAGAGGCATCGAGCAGGGGCAGCGTGCCGAGTGACATGAAGAAGAGCAACTGGCAGGCGGAGCCGGTGATGCTGCGGAAGATCTGAAGGCTGGCGCGCTGGGTCCGCAAACCGCCCGGGCCCATGCGCAGGCCCGACGGAACAAAGCAGAGAAAAGCAATCGCGTACTGGAAAAAGAGCGTAAGCAGCGGGGAGACGTGGTGCAGGGACTTCGTGACGGCGCCCATGACCGCCGCCCAGAAGAACCCTGTCACAATAAGCGCGATCCCGCGGCCGAGCTTGTGCCCGGCGTCCTGCGCGCGAATGTCGATGGCGGGCAAAGGCAGTTCTCCGGAGGCTTGTTGGGCGGTGAGAAACCAGGATCCTTCAGAGTCCAGCTTATAGCGGGACCTCCGTTGGGGACGCGTGCCAGGGGTGTATGGGCCGGTGGTGATTTATGTGCGGACGCGGCGGGCGTCGGTCGCGGATCTTGTGGAGGCGCTAAGAGCGGAGTGAGGGCGAATGTGTCGTTTCACGATAATGACGAGGTGTGCCAGACCCGGCGCTGGAGCTGAAGCGGGATTTGATCGCTCAAAGCGCGGCCATCAAGCCGCGGCGGCCTTAAGCTCGCTCAGCTTGCGGTAAAAGGTAGTCTTGCCGATGCCCAGCAGGCGCGCTGCCTCAACAGGCTTGCAATTGGACTTCCTGTAAGCGGCGACGATCATCGCTCGCTCCATCGCATCGAGTGTTGGGAATGGCTCGATCCCCGAAATCGGCCTAAAGTGCACAGGAAGTTCCTGGGCGGTACGAGATTCCTGAAGCCTTGCCGCGGTGACGGAAATGAGCTTGCAGGCTTCCTCAAGGTTCTTAAGGCACTCGGAGTCCTGCTGGATGACCACTCTCTCCACCACTCGTTCAACGACGTTCACGATGGGCGCGGGCAGTGTCTCGCCGCATCGGCGGCAAGTCGTGCGATTCGTCCACTGGACCAATTCGCATTGCAAACAGCGAACCTTCTCTGTTTCCTCATTCATGTTTTCACCTCTCAAGTAAAAGATTCCGAGCCCTGAACGCCGCGCGCTGGGGAATTAGAACAGGAGCCCCTGCACCGGCTCAACGGCTGCACCACCGCCTTCCGGCGGCGCCGACATCGGGGGCTCTTCCCGGTCTTCCCGCTGGGTGGGGTATTTCCCTTCAAGGCGTTGGAGTAGAGTCAACTCCGCGGCGCGTTGCTCTTCCGCCACACACAGCTCAAGACGCGCAAGATGGTTCCGGTTGCGGACTTCCCTCTGAATCTCTCTCTCCACATCCGAAAACGTGAATTTCGGGTCCCCGTAGCACGGGAATCGCAACGTGCGTTCGAGAAACCGAACCTGAGCGGACAGCGACGAGAACCACTCCTCATAGAACTGCGAGCAGTTGTAGTGAGCAATGTGCCCGAAGCAATTCGACAGGCGGCTGTAGAACTTCTCCGTAAAGAGGTTGCGTGCAAAACTCGAATCAACAAAGTGCAGGAAGGTATTGCCAAAACGCGCTTTATCCTCGGCGGCGCTCCACTTTGTTGGGGTGAACCGGGACGGTGAGAACGGCCCTTTGGACATGAGGATCTCCCGCGTGTGTATCACGCCAAATTGGTCTTGTTGTGCTGAGCGTTTCAGCCGAACAAACTGAGTTGAATGGGTGCTTCCGTCGTCGCCGTGCTGGGCCAGGGGGGTGCGTCTTTCCGGCGCTTCTTCGAGGCGGAATGAACAACATGAATCTCCGCCGGACCAATTTCTTGCAGAATCTCTGGCCGGGAATCGGCGTTTGTTGCCACTTCCATCGCCTGCGCCGATGCTCCTATCTGCTTCGACCGTTCGCGGTCAAGCTGGCGCCAAACCTGGTCGGCGGATTCACCGACGCCGGCCTTCTCGACCAGCTCCCGCGCCATCGCGCTCATCAGGTCTTCGTCCGCATCGAGGGACTGAAGGCCTTCGCCCGAGAACTTGCCCTCCATCATCAGGGCCACGAGCATCTTCTTGCCCATCAGGCGCAGGCAGATCTCCTGCATGGTCTCCTTGTACGTAAAGAACTTCACTCGCACAGGATGTCTCTGGCCGATGCGCCACGACCGCCGGCTGGCCTGCCGGAGCGTGTGCAGCGAGTAGCCGGTCTCGTAAAAGTAGAGCGTTGGGAACGCCAGTAGGTCGAGGCCGGTCTCGACCAGTTTCGGATGGCAGATCACCACCTCGACACCGGATTCAAGCTGGCGGTCGTACCACTCCTCCCGCTTCTGCGTGGAAACCGAAGCGCGCAAAACCGCGACCCGCAGTCCCGCGGCCGACAGCACCTGTTCGAGCCGCGCATTCACGTCTTTTTCGCCCGTATACGTCGCATACACCTGGCAGCGCCGGCCCTGGCGCAGTTCTTCCCGGATGTCCTCGATAAGGGCAGACTCCTTGGGATAAAGAACGTTTCGGGCCAGCTCGCGCGGCCGGGCAACGAGGAACTTGTAGTACTCCTTCGTCGCCGGATCCAAAGCACGCGCCCAGATTTCCTCGAAGCCGTAAGGGTGATCGGGATAGAGCAACAGCGTGTTGAGAAGCACGCTCATCAGGCTCTTGTTGCCGCGATGTTCCGCCATCGCGTCGCGCAGCGCCTTTTCGAGTTCCTCGTACGCTTCCGCGAGCCCCTCGTCCATCTCGCAGGTAAGCACGCTTTCGGTGTAGGTCGGCAGATCGTCGGCGATGTCTTCGAGGGCCAGAAATGCCGTAGTCGACATCAGGAATTTGCCGAACAGCAGCGGCGACGCGCCCGGCTTCCTGACTACCTGGACGGTCTTCTTTGAAGCGCGCGAGCAGGCATTGTCCTCCTCGCGGATCTTCTCGATCGTTTCGAGGACCCCGTACTGCTGCTGGAAGCTCCGGCGTCCGTCTCCACCGCATGCAAATCCGTCCGCCGCCATTATCTGCGGTTCCATGCGGTAAAACACGTTGAACAGGTCGTCGGCGTACCCGCCCATCAGCGTTCCCGTGAGGGCGACCAGCCGCCTCCCCGCGCGCGCCAATACGCCCAGGGCATTGCCCTGCGCCGTATCGCCGGCCAGTTGGTGAAGCTCATCGGCGATGGCGAGATCGAACCAGCCCTTCATGTACCGGCCTATAAACTCGACCGGCGCCATCCTCTGGATCTTCGACCGGTCCGCCTGCCACAGTGGCGAGAACAGCGTTGTCCCGGCCTTTGCGCGCTCAACCTGCTCGCTGATCTTCAGTTGATCGAAGTCCAGGCGCGTGAGGCGACCTCCTTCGGAATTCTCGATCGAGCATCCTGTGTCCGGGTTGATCACGCCGCCCAGTTCCGGGCCGCACTTTGCCGTCAGAAAAGCGTGGCGCCAGAAATACGAGAGCTTCCCCTTGTCCTTCGGAATGATGAATACGGAGCACTGCGGGCAGCGTCGTCTCCAGCCGCTCCGGCCCAGACCGCGCAACTCGGCCAGAGAGATCTGCGTTCCTTCGTAAACAATCCTACCCTTGCGCAGACGAACCTCGCACACGCCATGCGCCTGCCTGGGGTCCCCGCCGTTGCGCATGTCTTCCACGAGAAATGTGCGCACCGACGGGATAGTCTTGAGCGCCTCCCGCGCCCATTTCTTCGCGATGTGCGACGGGCACATCACCAGGATCGTCCTAGCTTTGAGGACGTGGGCCACGCCCAGTGCCATGTATGTCTTGCCCGCGCCGCATTCGGCGACGATGCGCGCTGCCCGCGCGGACCTGAGATGCTTCACCAGCCCGCCGATGGCGATGGCCTGAGCCGGAAGTGGCTCTCTGAGCAGGTTTGACAGCTCGGCGGGAACCTCATCATTTGTGCTTTGAAGGGGTGGGTACATCTCAAGGATTCGCGCCCCGAGCTCGCCCGCGTTGGCGCGCAGGTACGCATAGATGTCGGTCGCATCCATCGGGGACCTCCAGGGTCTGAGTGCGGTTTTTTCGGATTGCCAGGCAGAATGGTTTCGATAGGGGCGTTAAGGGGTGACTTACCCGATTGTCCGCGCCTCTATGGGAGAAAATGCCTCGAAAGGCGTGAGGGAATGCGTCCGGCTGATTGCCCGAAATGCGAGTTGGCGATTATGCGCGAATTGAACATCGTCCGGATCGATCGAATACTTTTCCTCCACTCTTCAAGGGCAAGCGAGCAATCTCCATCATGGGAGCGCAAGAATAGGTCTTCTGCAGGCCTTATTCGCGGTCGGTGTGTCCGGTATCGCGGCGTTTTCTATAATCGAGGTCCGGGTCTATGCCTGCTCTGAGACCATCTGAGTGCCTTGCCGGCGACGACGCGCTTGCGCGCGGCGCGTGGGAGGAGGCACGGAATGCATTCGAGGCGGTTTTATCCAGTCGCGAATCTCCCGAGGCGC
>JBAUOP010000049.1:0-14981 GCA_049579805.1 Acidobacteriaceae bacterium | reverse complement strand
CCAACCGTCCGAACCTGGTCGCCAAGGCAAGCGGACCGAAGACGCGGCAGGAGTGGTTCAACACTTCCGCGTTTGCGGCTCCGACGGCGCCATGGAACGGCGGCGGGAACAACGGCTTCGGGACGGCCGGCAAAGATGACATACGCGCCCCGGGGCTGATCAACTGGAACCTCAGCCTGTTCAAGTCGTTTGCCGTGAGCGAGAGCTCGAAGTTCGAGCTCCGCGTCGAGTCGTATAACACCTTCAACCATACGGAATTCAACGGTATCGACGCTGGATTCACGGATGGCAACTTCGGCCAGGTCACGAGCGCGAACGACCCGCGTACCCTGCAGTTTGGCGGGAAGTTCCTCTTCTGATCGAGGCTGTATCGAAATGGGCGCAGTGGGGAGCGATCTCCACTGCGCCTTTTCTTTTGGAGCGGATGGTCTAATGAAGGTTGAGGAGCTGAGGCGGGAATGTCGGTTGTGAGATGGCTGCTGGTCGCCGGGATGGTCTGGGTGGGCGTGGGACCGGCCGTGGCGCAGACGGCGACGTCGGCGCAGGCGGAGGCTCTGGCGCAGCAGGGGCGGCTGGAGGAGTCGGCCCAGGCGTGGGAAGCGGTGGCTGCGGCGCATCCGCGGGATGCGACGGCGCTGGCGAACCTGGGGCTGGTGCGTTCGCGCGAGGGGCAGTACGCGGAGGCGGCGGATGCGTACCGGAAGGCGGTGGCCATTCGCAAGCTGCCGGGGATTGAGCTGGACCTGGGACTGGCGGAATTCAAGCAGGGACATTTGAAGGATGCGGTGGGGCCGTTCGAGGCGGCGCTCCGCGAACAGCCACACAGCCTGCAGGTGCGAACGCTGCTGGGGATGACGTACTACGGGACGGCGCAGTATGCGAAGGCGATTCCGTATCTGCGCGCGGCGGCGGAGAAGTCGCCCAATAATGAGGAGCTGCTGGGGGTTCTGGCGCAGAGCTGTCTGCACGCGAAGCAGTACCCATGCACTCTGGCCGAGTACAAACAGATTCTGACGCTGAATCCGAACTCGGCGCAGGCCCACATGCTGGCGGGCGAGGCGTGGGACGGGCTGCACGAGCAGGAGCGCGCCACGGCGGAATTCGAAGCGGCGGAGAAGGTGGCTCCCAACGAGCCGAACGTGCATTTTGGGCTGGGCTATCTGTACTGGAAAGAGAAGCGCTACGCAGATGCGGAGCGCGAGTTCGAACTGGAGCTGAAGAACGAGCCGGATTACGGGCAGGCCCTGGCGTATCTGGGGGATGCGGAGATGCGGCTGGAGAAGCCGGCGGCTGCCCAGGCCACGCTGGAGAAGGCGGTGCGGCTGCCGGGCGCGAATCGGCTGGCGTGGCTGGATCTGGGGATCGTGCTGGCGGGCCAGGGAAAGAATGAGGCGGCGGCGGCGGATCTGGAGCGCGCGATCACGATGGATCCCAGCGAAGTGGACGCGCACTGGCGGCTGGCGCGGCTGTATCAGGCGATGGGGAAGAAAGAAGAGGCGCGGGTGGAATTTGCGAAGGCGGCCTCTCTGCACCAGAAGGCGGATGAGAGCCTGGTGCAGAGGATCAGCGGCCCGCAAAGCAGGCAATAGGCAACAGGCAACAGGTGCGTCCTTCCACGGCGGGCTCGCAGCGGAGGTCCGAGTTTGTGACGCAGCGCACAGCCTGGAGAATCCGGTGGTCAATAGAGTGGCCCAGGCAGGCGCACATTGCGCGGCTGCCAGAGGAGTTCCCCGTTGCCCGCCGGATTACGCCAAACGCACGAACAAAATCCATCTTTCGATGGAGGCGATGCGCCCGGGGCGGGGCTACGCTCAAGGGTTCCCCAGAGAAGTGGAGCGGAGGTGGGCGGCAGCTGGAAAGATCAGTTTGCAGACGCACCGGATGTTCTGAAGACCCGGCCTGAGCAGAAGACGGTGGTGCGGGCGGGGAACGTCGCGATCGGCGGCGAGGAGTTCGTCACCATGGCGGGGCCGTGTTCGGTGGAAACCGAGCGGCAGCTGATGGAGACGGCCGAGTTTGTGGCGCGGGCCGGGGCGCGGGTGCTGCGCGGCGGAGCGTTCAAGCCGCGGAGTTCGCCATACGCATTTCAGGGGCTGGGCCTGGAGGGCCTGAAGCTGCTGGCGAAGGCGCGGGCGGCGACGGGGCTGGCCATTGTGACCGAGGTGATGGCGGCGGCCGACGCGCCGATGGTCGCCGAGTATGCCGACATTCTGCAGATCGGCTCGCGGAGCATGGAGAATTACGCTCTGCTGGAAGCCGCGGCGCGGACGGGGCGGCCGATCCTGCTGAAGCGGGGGATGGTGGCGAGCGTGGCCGACCTGATGCAGTCGGCGCAATGCGTCATCAGCTACGGAAATCCCAATGTGATTCTGTGCGAGCGGGGCATTCGCACGTTCGAGACGGCGACGCGGAACACTTTCGACGTGGCCGCGATTGTCGTGCTGAAGGAGATCGCGCGACTGCCGGTGATTGCGGATCCCAGCCATGCGGCGGGGCGGCGGGAGCTTGTGCCGGCGCTGGCGCGGAGCGCGGTGGCGGCCGGAGCGGACGGGCTGATTGTCGAAGTGCATCCGCTTCCGGAGGAGGCGTGGAGCGACGGAGAACAGTCGCTGACATTTGCCGCATTCGCAGGCATGATGGCGGAACTGGAGCCATGGTGCGAACTGCGGGGGCGCGAGCTGCGGGCCCAGCGCAGTTGCTCCCTGGAGACGGTGGCATGAAGGGGGCCGTCGCAGCCACGCTGGCGTTGAGCGTCGTCTTGCCAATGGCTCTGGCGCGCGCCTTCCCGCGGCAGGCGATGGAGGCCGCCGGTGGAGAGCGGGCGCCGGAAGCCGGGCTAGAAGCGGGAATGCCTGCGCTGATCTTCACAGCGGCGCCCGTGTACGCATCGCTGGCGACTTTGCACGGGAGAGAGCGATTTCCTCGAGGAGCGGAACTGATGGTGCTGCACGCGGGCCAGGTGGAGCCGCTGGTGACAGGCTTTGCCGCCAGCGCGGATGCGAACGTCTCCTTCGATGGGAAGACGGTTCTGTTTGCGGGAAAAAAGAATGTTGGCGATCCCTGGCAGATTTGGGAGATGGCGCTGGAAGGAAGCGCGCCGCGGCTGGTCTATGGCGGGCGCACGGATGCGATTCGTCCGCTGTGGATGCCGGAGGGGCGGGTGGTCTTTGCCGAGCGCGGGGCAGATGGATTTGGGCTGGTGACGGCGGCGCTGGACGGCGGCGCGCCAATGCGGCTGAGTTATTTGCCGGGGAACCTTATTCCGGACGATGTTCTGCAGGACGGGCGGGTTCTGTTTGAGTCGGGATTTCCGCTGGGCGCGGGGGCGACGCCGGAGATGTACCTGGTGTATCCGGACGGCAGCGGTGTGGAGAGCGTGCGCTGCGATCACGCGAATGCGGTAAAGAGCGGCGGGCGCGAGCATGGGCGGCAGATGGATGTGGATTCCGAGGCCGCAGGCGCGGGAGACATCGTGTTCACACAGGGACGGCGGCTGGGGCGGTTCACGTCGGCGCTGGCGGATGAAGCGCCGATTGCTACGCCCGCGGGCGAGTTTGCCGGCGATGTGACGGAGCTGCCGGACGGGCGCTGGCTGCTGGCCATGCGTGGGCCAGGGCAGAGGCATTTCGCGCTGGAGGCGTGGAAGCCGGGAGCCGGTGCGGCGATCGTGGTGGCGCGCGAAGCGGGGCGGGACTTGGTGGAGCCGGCGGTGGTGGCGCCGCGCACGGTGCCGCGGACTTTTCCTACGGCGCTGCATCCGTGGAAAACGGGGAACCTGCTGGCGCTGGATGCGCGGCTTTCGCGCGACGGACCGCTCGATGGCGTGCCGGTGACGGTGCGCGTGGAGACGCAGGGCGCGGGCGGACGGGCCAGGGTGCTGGGGACGGCGCCTGTGATGCAGGACGGATCGTTTTTTGTGAAGGTGCCCGGCGACGCGGCGCTGCGCTTTGTGCTGCTGGATGCGGCAGGGCGGACGCTGCGCCAGGAGCGGGGATGGTTCTGGATGCGGAGCGGAGAGCAGCGCATCTGTGTGGGCTGCCACACCGGGCCGGAGCGCGCGCCGGACAATCGCGTGCCCGAGGTGCTGAATCATTCGACGACGCCGGTGGATCTGTCGGGCAGGAGCAACGCGACGGCGGGAGGCCAGTGAAATGGAACTGCGACTGTTCCTCATTCTCGGCCTGGCTTCTGTGGCGATCGGGCAGACAGCGCCTGCTGCGGGCCCGGTCCAGAAGAGCGAGAAGGCACCTATTCGCTTTGAGGATGCGACGGCGAAGGCGGGCATCGACGCCACAGACACCTTTGGCTCGGCGCAACTGGGGTCGCTGCTGGAGGGCACGGGCGCGGGCTGCCTGTGGTTCGACTACAACAACGATGGCTTTCCCGATCTCTATGTGCTGAGCGGGCGGACGTTGCCGCCTTCCATGACGCCGCATCCGCTGACGACGGCGCCGGAGACGCCGCCGCAGAACCATCTGTATCGCAACAACGGCAATGGGACGTTCACGGATGTGACGGAGAAGGCCGGACTCGATCCGAACCTGTATTCGGTCGCGGTGACGGCGGCGGACTACGACAACGACGGCTACGAAGACCTGCTGGTGACCGGGTATGGGCGGGTGATCCTGTACCACAACAACGGCGACGGGACGTTCACGGATGTAACGAAGAAGGCCGGGATCAACGTGGATGGTTGGTCGATCAGCTCGACGTGGCTGGATTACGACAAAGACGGCTGCGTGGATTTGTTTGTCGGGCGCTATGTGAAATTCGATCCGAAGGACCACAACTACTATGCCGCGGATAACTATCCCGGGCCGCTGGATTATGAGGGAGAGACGAACAAGCTCTTTCACAATAACTGCGACGGCACGTTCACCGATGTGTCGGATCCGTCGGGGATCAGCGCGTCGATCGGGCGCACGATGGGCGTGACGGCGGCGGACTTCGACGGCGACGGCTGGGACGACATCTATGTGGCCAACGACAGCACGCAGAACTTCCTCTTTCACAACAATGGCAACGGCACCTTTAAGGAAATCGCGACGGATGCGGGCGTGGCCTACGGGCAGGATGGGGAGGCGACGTCGTCGATGGGCCCGGTGTTTGCGGACATTACCGGAAGCGGGCTGCTCGATCTCTGGGTGAGCGACGGGCACTACAACCGGCTGATGAAGAACAACGGCAAGGGCGGCTTCGACGATATCGGGATTAGCTCAGGGTTGTCGCAGGCGAACGCGCAGTACGTGAGCTGGGGGTCGGGGGTCTACGACTTCGATAACGACGGGCGGCTCGACATTCTGGTGTTTCACGGCGGACTGATTCACATGATTCCGATGGAGCACTCAGTGTTTCGCGGGCTGGGGCAGGGGAAATTCGAGGATGTGTCGGAGACGGCTGGGCCGCCGGTCAATAAGAGGACGGTGGCGCGCGGCGCCTGCTTTGCGGATTACGACAACGACGGCAAAGTGGACGCCTATGTCGTGAACCTGGGAGCGCGGGGGACGCTGCTGCACAACGTGTCGCCGCATACCGGGCACTGGATTGCGATCTGGCTGCGGGGGGCGAACACGCCGCAGGACCACTCGCACAGCAATCGCGACGGGATCGGTGCGCGCGTGCAGGTGTGGGCCGGGGGACGCGAGCAGGTGGCGGAGCGCGTGGCTTCGTCGGGGTACCTGTCGCAGAACGACGGGCGGCTGCACTTTGGGCTGGGAGCGGCCACGAAGGTGGACAAGGTTATCGTGCGCTGGCCAAGCGGGCGCGTGCAGACCCTGGGGAACCTGAGCGTAGATCGCGTGCTGACGGTGGAGGAGCCGAAGTGAGCTTCGGGAGACGAAGTTGGGCGGTGGTGGTCGCGGCTGCGGCGACGCTGTGCGTGGCGGCCCTGAGCCTGCCGGACCTGACGACGGTGGCGGCGCAGCCGGATCCGACGCCGGAGGAGCGGTATGCGTCTCCGCTGGAGCTGCTGGTTTCGCCGGATGGAGAGCGGCTGTATGTGCTGTGCCAGGGAGCGGATGAGGTGCGGGTGCTCGATCGGAAGACCCTGCGCGTCGAGGCGATTATTCCTGTGGGCCATGTGCCGCGGGGCTTTTCTCTGTCGCCGGACGGCACGCGGCTGTTCGTCGCGAACTCCTGGGGCGATACGGTAACAGTCGCGGATACGAAGACTGACGCGGTGCTGGCGACGTGGGCGGCGGGCTATGAGCCGTCGAGCGTGTTGGAGGATCGCGCGGGGAAAGCGCTGTTTGTGGCCGACCGGGTCGGGAACGACATTACAGTGCTGGATGCGGCCACGGGCGCGGTGAAGGTGACGCTGGAGGCCGGGCGGGGAGCGAGTTATCTGGCGATGGCTGCGGACGGCAGCCGGCTGTATGCGACGCACGTGTATCCCAACCCGACGCCGCATCGCACGCAGCCGATGTCGGAGATTACGGTGATCGATCCGGTGAGGGGGCAGGTGGTGAACCGGATCGAGCTGCCCTCGATCGCCGGCGTGTTTCACGTTGCGATTTCTCGGGACGGGCGGCTGGGCGTGGCGGCGGAGCTGCACCCGAAAAACCTGGTGCCACTGGCGCATGTGGAGCATGGATGGGCATTCGTGGACACACTGACAGTCTTCGGTACGGATGCGGGCCGTCGGGTCGAAGTTCCGCTGGACGAGATCGATCGCTATTCTGCCATGCCGTTCGGGGTGGCGATTGCGCCGGATATGTCGCGGATTTTCGTCACGAATGGCGGGTCGGATGTTGTCACCGTCATCGATACAAAAAGGATGCTGGCGTATATCCATACGCATCGGGAGCCGTTTGCCGAAGATTTGTCGGCGAGCGCGCATTACGTTGTGGCGCGGATTCCGGTGGGGAAAAATCCGCGAGGGCTGGTGTTCAGCCCGGATGGGGCGCGGCTGTATGTGGCGAACCGGCTGGATGACACGATCAGCGTGATCGATCCGCATACCGATCAGGTGGTGCAGACGATTCGGCTGGCGGGGCCGGCGAAGGCGAGCGCGCTGCGGCGGGGCGAGCAGATCTTTTACTCGTCGCATTCGTTTCAGGGACAGTTTGGCTGCTCGAACTGCCACATCGACTCGACGTTCGACGGATTGAACTGGGATCTGGAGCCGGACGGATTCGGGCTGGACATTGTCGATAACCGGCTGATCGAGGACCTGCGGGGGACGGAGCCGTTCAAGTGGAATGGCGGGAATCCGACGCTGGCGAAGGAATGCGGCATCCGCACGGAGATGTATTTCTGGCGGACGCAGAACTACAACGATCTGCGGCTGGCGGACCTGGTGCTGTATATCCGGCATCTGCCGAAGCGGCCGAACCGCTGGCTGGCGAAAGATGGCGATCTGACGCCGGCGCAGGAGCGGGGCAAGGCGATCTTCGATCGCTCGGTGGACAAGCTGGGGCAGCCGATCCCGGTGGGCAGTCGCTGCTCGACGTGTCACAGCGGTCCGAAGGGAACCGATCAGAAATCCTTTGACGTGGGGACGGGCAAGGCGACGGACACGGGGCACATTTTCGACACGCCGCAACTGGAGAACATTGCGCTGACCGCACCGTACCTGCACGACGGATCGGCGGCGACGCTGGAGGAGATCTGGACGATCTACAACCCGCACGATCGGCATGGCCGGACCAACGATCTGACCAAAGACGAACTCAACGACCTGATTGAGTATCTGAGGACGCGATGAAACAGGCGGCGATTCTGGCGTTGGCGTTGGCGGCGTTCGCGGGCTCGATGAGCGGACAGGCGACGCATCCGGCGCGGCGCGTGCACGCGATGGCGCAGGCGGCGACGGTTCCCGCGATGCCGCGCTACCGGTTTGAGAACTTCACGACGGCAAACGGACTGCCGAACAACCACGTTTACGCGGTTCTGGTGGACGGCGAGCGGATTTGGGCGGGAACGGACGACGGGCTGGCGGAGTACGAGAACGGCAAGTGGAAGGTGTATACGACGGCGGACGGCCTCGCGCAGCAGGCGGTGCTTTCGCTGGCGCTGGACAAGCGGACGGGAGCGGTATGGGCGGGGACCATGGGCGGGCTGAGCCGCATCTCCGCGGGACGCATCGATACGTATACGCAACTGAATTCGGGGCTGAGCAACGATGTGGTCTACGGCGTTTCGGTCTATGGCGACGATGTGTGGGTAGCCACCGCCGCCGGAGCGTGCCGTCTGAACACGCGCACGGGGGAGTGGTCGCTGTACAACGAGCGCAACACGCCGATGCGGGAGATCTGGGTCTACGGCGTGTCGGCGCAGCCGGACAAGGTGTATTTCGCGGTGTGGGGCAGCGGGCTGATGGAGTACACGCAGAAGACCGGCGGCTGGGATATGTACAGGGATCCGGACGGCGAGACGGAGATCGTGCTGCTGAAGGATCAGGGACTGATTCACGATATTACGAGTTCGGTGAGTTATGAGGACGGAATTGTGTGGGTGGCAACTTACTTCGGCGACAGCCGCTATGACGGGCGCTACTGGCATAACTTCCTGACCAAAGACAGCGGCCTGCCCAGTAACTTCACCAATTTTGTAAAAGGTGTGGATCGCAACCGGGCGTGGTTCTGCACGGATAAGGGGCTGGCTTACTACGACGGAACGAACTGGGCGGTGTATCGGCCGTCGCTGAAGACGGGCAAGCCGGAGATGACGGTGCGCGACGCGGCAGGGCATGTGACGGAGATTCCGGTCACCACGGCTCCGTCGCACAACTACACGCTGGGGATCGATTTTCAGGGCAGGGATATCTGGGTCGCTACGGCCCATGGACTAAGTCATGGCATTTATCAACCTTAAGGAGACGTCTTTATGAGCGCAGTTGCGGAGTTATTGGAAGGGCTGGGACACGCGCCCATCCAGAAGCGGGCGATTACGAATCACGGGGTTCTGAACGAGGCGTACGCGTATGCGAAGCCGAGTTCGTTTGCGCGCGGCATGCGCATCGACCTGAACGGGCTGACGATTCTGCTGATTTCGGGCACGGCCAGCATCGATGAGGCGGGCAAGAGCGTGCACATCGGCGATTTCCGCGCGCAGTGCCGGCGAACCTTCGCCAACATTACGGGGCTGCTGGCGAGCGAAGGCATGACGTGGAAGGACATCGTGCGCACGAGCTGCTATCTGCGGGACATCGATCGCGACTACGAGGCGTTCAACGAGGAGCGGACGGAGTTTTTCCGGGAGCAGGGGTTGGATCCGCTGCCGGCATCGACGGGGATCCAGGCGAAGCTGTGCCGTCCGGAGCTGCTGGTGGAGATCGAAGCGATTGCGATGTTCTGACGCCGAAGGTCTAGTGTGGTGTCCCACAGTTCCTGTCGAATCTCCCGATGGGGTTGGGAGAGGAGACAAGCAGGTTCCTCGCTCACCACCCCCGAACTGAACGACGTTCGGGGCCCCTTTCGCTCGGAATGACAAACTCATTTTCGTTTGAGTTTTGTAAGTCAATACAGGGACGCGACACCAGCCGCCGGCGATCGAAGGGCGGCGTGGTTGCCGCTGGAAAAGCATGGAGCCGGAATGGGTGATACCTACAAACGCACGATCATCGGACTGATCTCGATCCTGCTCTCCGGGACGGCCCTGAGCGGACAAACGGCGCAAGGTCCAGGTGCGAAGATACCGGGGCCGGGCTGTTCGTGCGGCCAGCATCCGCCGGGGATACCGCCGGATCGCACCGTAGAACCTTACGCGGGAACGCCGAAGGACCTGGAGCCCTACGGGAAGTTTGCCAGGCCTTACTACGAGAACTACACGACGCCTAACATCGATCTGGGCGCGGGGCGGGAGATTCCGGTTCCGACCGATTTCAAGGAGGTGCGGATCGGATTTCTGGGTCCGGTCGCGCAGCAGGCGGACCAGGTGTACGGCTTGCGCATGCTGCACGGGGCCGAGATGGCGATCGACGAGGCGAATGCGCGGGGCGGCTACGGCGGCAAGCCGTTCCGGCTGATGATCCACGACGGCTACGCCAACTGGCAGTTCGGCGCGGAAGGCGGAGAGCAACGGCCGACGGACTCGGCGATCTGGGGAGCGCCGATCGATGAAGCCGTGAAGATGATTTACAACGAGAAGGATTGGGCGATCTTCGGCTCCATCAGCTCGGAATCGACACACATGATGCTGCGCCTCGCGCTGAAGGCGGAGATTCCCATCGTCAACTCCGCGTCGACCGATCCGACGATTCCGGAGACGTATGTTCCGTGGTACTTCACCGATATTCAGGATGACCGCGTGCAGAGTTACACGCTGGCGCGGCGCATCTACACCGAACTGGGACTGAAGCGGGCGGCGCTGCTGCGGGTGAACAACCGCTATGGGCGCATGGGGGTGGAGAAATTCAAGGATGCGTCGCGGCGGCTGGGGCATCCGCTGGTGATCGAGCAAAAATATCTGCCAGGCGATACCGATTTCGGGCGGGAGCTGCGGATCATTCGCGATTCGCGGGTGGACGCGATTATCTTGTGGGGGGATCAGAACGAAGCTGCGACGATCCTGAAGCAAATGCGCGCCATGGGTATGCACCAGCGTGTTTTCGGCAGCTATCGGACGCTGGGGGCCGAATTGCTGGCCGAGGCGGGACCGGCGGCTGAGGGTTTCGAGGCAGTCTATCCGTACGACCCGAATCGCGAGGACCCGCGGTGGATCGCGTTCGAGCAGCGGTACGAGGCGCGCTATCACGAGAAGCCGGAGCAGTTCTCGGCCCTGGCTTACGATGCGATGAATATCCTGCTGGAGTCGATTTGCAAAGCGGGGCTGAATCGTGCGCGGATCCAGGATGCGCTCGATCAGGTGTACCGCTACGACGGCGTGACCGGGTCTATGGTGTTCGATCCGAATAACAAAAATGTGAGCCCGATGGTTTTGGGTACGGTGCACGACGGGAAGATCACCTATCGCGTTGCCACGATGAAAGCCGAGACGCAGAAATCCGCGGCGACGGGACTTCCGGCGGAGAAGAAGGACGGGGCCCCGCGCGCATCGGAGGCGAAGGTGGCCGCAGCCCCCTACGCGCGCGTAGGGGAAGATGGCGTGCGCTATCTGGGGCCGCATGAGGCTGACATTCCGAGCGGCGAGGCGACGATTGTGCTGTTTGGGCCGGGCGCGGCGGAGGCAGCGGGCTCGCGCGAGGTGCGCAGCGCGCTGGGCTCCGAGGCGTGGCGCGTGAACCCGGTCGAGAGCGGGCAGAACTGGGGCGTGGCGGCGACGCAGCTGGTGCAGGCTCTCGAAAGCCAACATGTGCTGGCGATGGTGGCGCTCGACCGCGACTGTGCGCATCTGGCGGAGCAGTTGTCGCTGAAGACGTTTGTTCCGGTGGTGGCGCTGGCGAACGACCGCACACTGACGTCAACGAACATTCCCTGGATCTTCCGGCTGCCGGCGGGCACGGCGCCGGCCGAGGCGGTGCAGCTGCTGGCGGCGGCGGCGCGGGTGAGCGGAGACAATCCTGAAAAACTGCGCGGCGTGCTGGCGTCGGGGGCGATGCTGGCGGGGGTGCGGTTCCAGGATACGGGCGAGCCGGTGCGGTAGCGAGTCGTCCCTCAGAGAGTTTCCACCGCAGAGAACACGGAGAGCACGGAGGGTGAGTGGGACCCTGCTACGCGGTGGCCAGGGTGGGTGTGCGGGCTGCGATCGGCTTGGCTTTGGATTTTTCCGCGCCGAGGGTGACCAGTTTCCACGCGGAGCGGTCGCGGAGCAGGCGGGAGACCAGCGCGGTGTGCATGGCGTGCCCGGCGCGCTCGGCGACGACGTGGCCGAGGATGTGATGGCCGGCGAGGGCCAGGTCGCCGATGAGGTCAAGCACCTTGTGGCGGGCGAACTCATCTCTAAATCGAAGGGACCCGTTGAGGACGCGCTGCCTCGAGAGGACGATCACGCTCTCTTCCGAGGCGCCGCGGATGAGCCCCATATCGCGGAGCTTCTGCTCATCTTCGCGCCAGCCGAAAGTGCGGGCCGGGGCGATCTGGCGCTCGTAGGCGCCGGTGGCCAGGTCCACGACGTAGCCCTGCTGGCCGATGGGCGGGGGAAAATCGATCTGGTAGGAGACGGAGTAGCCGTCGCCGGGGTAGACTCCGATGAACTTATCGCCGTCGCGCACTTCGACGCTTTTGAGGATGCGCATGTATTCGCGGCGGCGGCGCTGGCTTTTCAGGCCCACTTCACGAAAGGCCTGGACGTAAGGCAGGGCACTGCCGTCAAGGATGGGGAGTTCCAGGTTGTCCAGCTCGACGATGACGTTGTCGATGCCCATGCCGAGCAGGGCGGAGAGGAGATGCTCAGTGGTGGAGATGAGGACGCCCTGGCGCATGAGGCTGGTGGCGTAGCTGACTTTGGCCACGTTGCGGCCGATGGCGGCGATTTCGAATGCGTCGAGATCGGTGCGGCGAAAGACAACGCCGGATCCTGCGGGCGCGGGGAGCAGGCGCATGCAAACCGGAGCACCGCTGTGAAGGCCAATGCCGCAGAATTCAATCGGGGAGGAAATTGTGTTTTCCAGGTGCGATGATTCTGCCAAGCCAGTCGCCTCGATGAACACATAGACTACAGCCGGACCAGGGAAGTTTCGGTGTTGTAAATTTGCCACAGTTCAGATGTCCAAAGTCACAGTACCAAAGGAGATCCAGTTGCCGTTAAGACGCGTAAATGGAGCAACATACGACATGAATTGTTTGCTGGAGGCCTGCAGGGAGGCGGAGCCGAGGTTGTTGACCCGGATACGTCAGCTCGTCGAAATTGAGTCGCCCAGCGACGATAAGAGGGCGGTTGACGCCTGCGTGGATGCCACGGCAGGGATGGCTGCGGAAGTGGGAGGGCGGGCACGACGGCATCGGCAGAGGGCCTTTGGCGACGTGCTGGAACTGCGGTTTGGCGCGGGGCGCGCAACGAAGAAGAAGGAAGCCCCGGTGATGCTGCTGGGCCATCTGGACACGGTGTGGTCGCTGGGGACGCTGGCGAAGATGCCGTTTCGGACCGCGGATGGGCGTGTCTGGGGTCCCGGCACCCTGGACATGAAGGCTGGGGTGGCGATGGCGATCACCGCTATTGAAATTCTGCGCACGATCGGGGCGGAACATCGTCCAATCCTCATGTTGCTGAACAGCGACGAAGAGGTGGGGAGTCCGGTGTCGCGAGCGATTACGGAGAAACTGGCGGGGGAGAGCGCGGCGGTGTTTGTGCTGGAGCCGGCGCAGGGCCTGGGCGGCGCCTACAAGACGGCGCGCAAGGGGGCGGGGATTTATACGGTGCGGGTGAAGGGTCTGGCGGCGCATGCGGGCGTGGATTTCGAGCGGGGGCACAGCGCGATCCACGAGCTGGCGCATCAGCTGGAGACGATTCGGACGTTCACGGAGCTGGACCGCGGACTGACGGTAAATCCGGGAGTGATCCGGGGAGGGACGCGGACCAATGTGGTGGCTGCGGAGGCGGAAGCGCAGATCGACGTGAGAATTGCGCGGGCGAAGGACGCGGTGCGGATCGAGAGGCGATTTCGGCGTTTGCGCGTTCGGGACCGGGAATGCGTCCTCGATGTGGAAGGTGGAATGAATCGGATGCCGATGGAGCGGAGCCGGGCGACGGTGGCGCTGTTTCGGCGGGCGCAGAAGCTGGCGTACGATTTTGGTTTTCGGCTGGAGGAAGCGGCGACGGGCGGTGGATCGGATGGAAACTTTACTGCGGCGATGGGGGTTCCTACGCTGGACGGGATGGGAGCGGTGGGCGAAGGAGCGCATGCATCTCATGAATCGGTAATCCTGAAAGAGCTGGTGCCGCGGACGGCACTGCTGGCGGAGATGATCCGCACGACCTGAGGGTGAAAGGATGGTTCGATGCTGAAGCTGATGGAGTTCGGTTTGCTGGCGGTGATCCTGATGATCGTCCTGGGCCTGGTGGTCAAGGGACGGCCGGAGGCGCCGCCAAAATCGGATCATGTCATCGGTGCGCAGGAACCGCACGACGAAGGGGAGCAGCCGAAAGCCAGCTGACCAATTGCCATGGAGGCAGCCGACGGTGGCGGGGTTCATTCCGGATTTTGTTCAGGGGACGACGATTTGCGAGGCGACGCCGGAGCGGAGGCGCAGCTCGACGGCTTCGATCATGCTGGTGACGAGCGCCAGCGGCAAACCAACGACATTGAAATAGCAGCCATGGATGCGGGGAATCCAGCGGGCGGCGCGTCCCTGAATGGCGTAGGCGCCGGCTTTGCCGTGGGGTTCGCCGGTGGCGATGTAGCCGGCAATGTCCTCGTCGCTGGGGGTGAGCATGGTGACGTGCGTGACCTCGGCGGCGACTTCGGCGATGTCCTTTTGCGGGACGAGAAGGGCGACGCCGGTGACGACCTGATGGGTGGCTCCGGCGAGAAGGCGGAGCATGCGGGCGGCGTCGGCGTCGTTCTCCGGCTTGCCGAGAATGTCGCCGTTGGGCGCGACAACAGTGGTGTCGGCGCCGAGGATGATGTGCGGCTCGGGGCTGCGCCGGGAGAGGCTGCGGAATTCCGCGGAGGCGGCGACGGCTTCGGCCTTTTCACGAGCCAGGCGGAGGACGTAGCCGATAGGGCGTTCGCCGGGACGGGGGTCTTCGTTGACCGAGGCGGTGAGGACCTCGAAGGCAAATCCTGCCTGGGTGAGCAGGTCGCGTCGGCGTGGGGAGGCAGAAGCCAGCACCAGCATAGGAGCAGGCTACAGGGTGGGGGGAGCCGGGAGCCAGGAGCCGGGAGCCCGTGGCGTACGGCAGGGAAGTGGTCAGCGAGGGGGAGAAGGCCGAACCCGCTCAGTCGTCGTTTTCACGAGTGTTCGGGGCTGGAGCCGGGCTCGGGGAAGTCGGAGTCGTTTTCCTTGATTTCCTCGTTGCTGTCGCGGTGCGGCAGCTGATTCGCGAGACGGTTGTGCGCTTCGCCGGGGTGCGACTTTGGATCGTCTTCGATGGCGCCCTTTTGCAGGTCGGCGTCGTGTTGTGAGGGTCCCGTGGGGGTC
>JBAUOP010000048.1:0-106270 GCA_049579805.1 Acidobacteriaceae bacterium | reverse complement strand
GTGGGGGGCGCGGTAAACGATTTCGTCGCCGCGGAGGTAGTATTCGGCGGAGCAGTTATCGGCGCCGC
This sequence comes from Acidobacteriaceae bacterium, assembly GCA_049579805.1. Lineage (GTDB taxonomy): Bacteria > Acidobacteriota > Terriglobia > Terriglobales > Acidobacteriaceae > Palsa-343. Next base: position 106,202 of record JBAUOP010000048.1, on the reverse strand, counting down.
AGATCATGGATTCGAGTCCAACGAACTGGGCGCGAGTGATGAGGCCGAGGGTGCCGCAGGAAGGGCAGGCCAGGACGGCTACGAAGGGATTGCGCGCGTCGCCCATGGGCGACGGATTCTCCAGCACGAAGAGAGTTCCAGGTTCCATCTGTTCCGGTATCCACTCATCCAGCCTCTGAAGATCTTCCTGCATGATTCCCTCCTGTGTGGTTGATCGTGTACCGGGGTGAAGTCCGGATCTGGGGCGCCGGACTGACGCTTGAGAGCGACTGTGTTTTACCGCGTTGAGATTTTGGCGAACCTCCTCTCGAGGGCGCGCGGAGCGACCCGCACGCGGACGCTGGAACCCTTTGATGATGGAAACCCGAAGCTGAGAAAAGAATTGCGGGGGCGCGGAGTGCGTCGGGGAAAAACGCCTTGTGGCTGCGCCCTGAGGGCGGCGGCCTGGCTCGTGCTCGATGCGAATGCGGGCATCACAGGCGGCGTCTCGGCGGTCGCCTTGATCCGGTGAGATGCAGACGACCGGATCGCAGCAGCGCGTCAGTTGACGCCATTCTCAGTGGCGAGGTGCGGCGTGTCAATGACGAGTTTGGGGCAGTGTTATCGGAGGAGGTTCAGGGCTGGGGTGCGGGCGAGGCAACCGCGGCCAGCACGGCGGAGGCGACGCGCTGGATTTGCGCGGGATCGAGATACGGGTGCATGGGGAGGCTGAGCACGCGCTCGGCGGCGAATTCGGCGATGGGGAAACTGCCGCGAGCCCAGTGCTTTTGGCGGGCGAGCGCTGTGTAGACGGGCTGGAGATGCAGTGGCGTGGGGTAGTGGACGGCGGTGGGGATGCCGGCGTCGTGGAGAGAAGCGGCGAGGGTGTCGCGGTCGGGGACTTCGAGGGTGTACTGCGCCCAGGCGCTGGTGCGGTTGGGGAGAACGCGCGGGGTCTGCACGGCGTCGGACAGGAGCGCAGTGTACTGCCGGGCGATGCGATCGCGGGCGGCGAGTTCGTCGTCGAAGACTTCGAGCTTGGCGAGGAGGATGGCGGCCTGGAGAGTGTCGAGGCGTCCATTGAGGCCGATGCGGGTGTGGCGATAGCGGGCGGACTGGCCGTGGTTACGGAGCTCGAGCATGGCGGTGGCGAGGGCGTCGTCGTTGGTGAAGCAGGCGCCTCCGTCGCCGTAAGCGCTGAGGGGTTTGGAGGGGAAGAAGCTGGTGCAGCCAATGGTGCTGAGGGTGCCGGAGGGTCGGCCCTTGTAGAGGGCGCCGAAGCTCTGGGCGGCATCTTCGACGACGGCGAGGTTGTGGCGGAGGGCGATGTCGTTGAGGGCATCCATGTCGGCGGGCTGGCCGTAGAGGCTGACGGGGAGGATGGCGCGGGTGCGCGGGGTGACGGCGGCTTCGACGAGGGCGGGATCGAGGTTCCAGGTGACGGGATCGATGTCCACGAAGACAGGGATGGCGCCGAGGAGGGCGATCATCTCGCCGGTGGCAAAGAAGGTGAAGGGGGTGGTGAGGATTTCGTCGCCGGGTCCGATGCCGAGGGCCATGAGCGCGAGCAGGAGAGCGTCGGTGCCGCTGGCGCAGGCGATGCAGTGGCGGGCGCCGGTGCGGGCGGCGAGCTGCGATTCGAGCTCCTGGACTTCGGGGCCGAGAATGAAGCGGCCGTGGTCGAGGACGGTCCGGATGCGGGCGTCGATGCGGGGCTTGAGGCGCTGGTACTGGGCTTTCAGGTCTACAAATTCCATGACCCTTTATTGTCGCGCATTGCGGTGGCGCTTGTTCCAGTCGCGTACGAACATGACGGAGAGGAAGATCATCCAGAGGATCCAGAGCGCCCATCCGAGGGCCTGGAGCCAGGGCGGGAGATTGCCGGCAGCGCCGATGGCGATGGCGGCGATGATCAGGACGCCGATGCCGAGTTCGAGGAAGAGGCGGCGGCGGCGCGGCCAGGCGTAATAGGCGGGAGGGATCGCTGGATCCGAGGGTTGCCGCACGGTGCCCCTTAGGAGGCCATCAGCTTCGCCACATACTCGTAATCCACTTTCGCCGCTTCCATGGTTGTCTGGCTGTGGAACGGTGGATCGTGGTCCACGATGAAATAGCGGACGCCCGCCTTGCGCGCGGCCTCGTAGGCGGCTTTCAGCGGCGCCACTCCTGTTCCCAAATCCACAATATGCGCCGCGGCCGCTGGTCCCAGCTCGTTCACCGGCGGGGTCAACGTGCTGAAATCTTTGAAGTGCAGCAAACGCACTCGGTCGGCATTCGCGCGAATCAGCGCGGCCGGATCGGCCCCGCCCGCGGCCATCCATCCTGCATCCACTTCCAGCTTCACCAGCCTGGGATCCGTCTCCTTCAGAAAAATGTCGTACCCGGTGGTGCTGCCTTCCACCCTGCGGAACTCGAAATTGTGATTGTGGTACGCATACACCATGCCGCGCTTCTGCGCGCTCTGCCCAATCCGGTTGGCAAGCGCCGCCTGGCGGCGGAAATCATCGGCGGTCATATGATTCAGCTTCTCGAAAGCCGCTCGAAAATCGCCGTTCTTCGGCGGCTCCGGCGGCAGTACCGAACTTATCGCATAGCGCACGCCCATGGCGGCGGCTTGATCCAGCGCTTTTTCCGTTTCCTCAAACCCAAAGGCGAAATGCCCGGAAGGGCAGCCCAGCCCGGCATCGGCAATCATCTTCCTGAACTCGCCGATATTCGGAATGATCGCGGTGAACGCCTCCACATAGCCGTATCCGATCGCGGCCAGCTGCCTGAGTGTGCGGGCGGGATCCTTCTTGTAGTCCGCGGAGACCATATACATCTGCACGCCCGGCTTCGATCGGAAGTCGGCGCCCCATAAACGCGTGAGGCCGGAGAGTTGCGCACCGGCAAGAACAGCGCCGGAACGGATCAGCAAACTGCGGCGGGAAATGGAATTCATTTGTGTTCCTTGTCCACCCGAGTATACAGAGCGCAAAAGCTCCGATGTCAGCCACGAAGTTCTCACTGGCGCTCGCGGGAATTGGGTCCGAGTCTGTGCCGAAACTGAGAGCAACGGTCCGGATCGGAAGTCCGGAAACAAGAGGGGATTTTGCTGCTCCATGCTTCCCAGCCTGTTCAGGGAAGGCCCGGTCAATTGTAGATGTAGTGAGGGCGGGGCCTGGCGCCGCTTGAGACCTTTTTCGGCCGCTGTGCGACCGATTCCCTTCGCGTGCAGATTGGTCGTGATGCAGGCCGCTCGTTTCGCTACGGGGGTCCACTCGACTTCGCGCCGGGAGGCTGGGTACACCGCTGGATGGATCTTTCCCGGCGCTTCGCTGGGGATGACAGCCTTTTTCTAGACGGGGCGGGCTGCGTTGTCGCCAGGGGTGAGGCGTTCGATTTCCTGCTGGACAACGCTGCGGAATTCGAGGGGATGGGCGATTTTGTGGAAGGGCTCGGAGGTGCCGCCGGTGCCGATGATGGTGATCGATCCATAGCCGAGCATCCGGCCCATCGTGGGCTCGTCGACCTCGATGGTTTCGATTTTGTTGAGGAGCATTTCGACGGTGCGGCGGCTGGCGAGGCCGGTTTTCACGACGACGCGGCGGGTGGTGACAGCCATCTCTGTGGCGTTACGGCGAATGCTGCCCATGATGAGAACGACGACGGCAAGAAGGAGCAGGGCGGCGAGGCCGATTTCGAGGGCGTGGAGGGTATCGGGCTGGAGGGCGGCGCGGTCGCTGTAGAGGTAGTAGCCCAGATATCCGGCGCCAGCCAGGAAGATGAGGCAGGTGAAGAGATGGCCGAGCATGACGATCCAGTGGAGCCTGGTGGTGTAGACGACTTTCTCGCCGGGCACCAGGGTTTTATCGATGTAGCTCATCGCTGACCCCGCGGGAGAAGTGTGCCACATTTGTGGCAGTCTGGGGAGGATTTCTGCCGGGGCGGGGACCCTACCTTTTCCGGTGCAGGGGGCGTCCAATCAATGGCGACACGCCGGTTATAGTCTCTTCATGCGCATTACGCTTCTCGCCTTCGGCATGCTTCGGGAACTGTTGGGAAACGGGGCGGCCTCGCTGGAATTACCGGCGGGGGCCACGGTCGAGGATGTGCTGGAGCGGTGCCGGGCGCTGGCGCCGGAGAAAGACGGGCTGTGGCCGTCGGTGGCGGTGGCCGTGAACAAAGAATATGTGCGCGGCGGGCACCGGCTGGCGGACGGGGATGAAGTGGCGCTGCTGCCGCCGGTGAGCGGCGGAGCCGGCGAGGCGCCTTATGTGCGGATCGTGCATGAGCGGATTGTGCCGCACGAGATTATTCCGCCGCTGGAGCGGCCGGAGGACGGGGCGGTCACGATCTTCGACGGCATCGTGCGCAACCATTCGCGGGGGCGGACGACGCGGTACCTGGAATACGAGGCCTACGAGGCCATGGCTCTGAAGAAGATGGAAGAGCTGGCGGCGGAGGCCATCGCTCGCTATTCGGTGCGCAACGTGGCGCTTGTGCACCGGCTGGGCCGCCTGGAGATTGGCGAATCGAGCGTGCTGATCGCGGTATTTTCGCAGCACAGGTCGGCGGCTTTCGACGCGTGCCGATGGCTGATCGACACGCTGAAGCAGACGGTGCCGATCTGGAAGAAGGAGTTTTTCGACGATGGGGCGGTGTGGGCGCAGGGAGATCCGTTTCCCGCGGAGTTGAAGCCGGGCGGGAGCGGCGGATGAGGTCGAGGACATTGACGTTGAAAACCTGGAGGTCGGGACGCCGGATGCTGGGGGGCGTGGCCATGGTGTTGCTGTATGCGGCCACAGCAGTATCGCAGCCGTCGCCGGAAGCGGCGCAGGGTACGCCAAACCGGGGTGCGCCGCGGTTCCACGTGAATGTGCGGCTGGTGAACGTGTTTGTGAACGTCACCGATGCGAACGGCGCGCCGGTGGGCGGGCTGACGAAGGACGATTTCGTGCTGACCGAAGACGGCGTGCCGCAGAAGATCGCGTACTTCGATCGTCAGACAAACATGCCGCTGTCGATGGTGCTGGCGATCGACACGAGCGGGTCGGTCCGGAAAGACACCGGCGTCGAAGTGCGCGCGGCGAAGCAGTTTCTGCGCGGGATGCTGCGGCCGGTGGACCGGCTGGATCTGCTCGATTTCAATTCCAGCGTGCGCGAGGTGGTGCCGTTCACGTCGGACCTGCGGCATCTGGAGTGGGGGCTGGACAATCTGGACTTCGGGCCGGCGACGGCGCTTTACGATGCGATCTACCTGGGGGCGCAGAACCTGGCGCCGCGTTCCGGACGCAAGGTGCTGGTGGTGATCTCGGACGGGGGCAATACGGCGGGCGACACGAACTTTCCGCAGGCGCTGGACGAGGCGATCCGGAGCGAAGTGATGGTTTACAGCCTCATCGATCTGCCGATTATGAACGATGCGGGACGCGATACGGGTGGGGAGCACGCGCTCATCACGATGTCGCAGGAGACGGGCGGGAAGTACTCCTACGCGGAGTACGGCAATCTGGGGCCGGCCTTCGAGCAGATCTCCGAAGACCTGCGGACGCAATATCTGATTGGCTACTATCCGGTGCAGCGACGGACGGAGACGGATTTCCGGCGGATCCAGGTGACGCTGAAGACAAATTCGTCCGATACGCTGCGGTATCGGCCGGGGTATTATGCGAAACCGTCGCCGCCGCTGGACCAGTAGGGGGCGAGAATTTCACCACAGAGGACACAGAGAGCACGGAGAAGAGACGGGAAAGGGCCGTCGGTCCCATGCTGCGGTCCAGCCTCGGGAAGAACATGCCTCAGGGGCTAAAGCCCGAAAAGTCCTGAGCTCTTACGGCATGGCTGACGCCATGCCCTGATACAAAAGCGCAGGAAGGGCAATGAGGAAGGGCGCGCGCACTTCAGCGGGTGAGGATGAGCTCGTAGAGATTGTCTTTGGCGAGGAAGAATTTGAATCCGGACCAGCCCTGGAAGAGCTGCTCGATTTTGCGATTGGTGTAGACACGGCGGACGAGGTAGGGCGCCGACTCCTGCATTTCAATCTGCGAGGTGTCAGTGAGATGGTAGCGGCAGTAGGCGGTGTAGGGGCCGGTCTGCTTGCTGTGGAAGATGGCGAGGACTTTGCCGTCGCGCAGAGTGGCGTCTTTGAGGTGGGCGACGAGCGGGGCGACGAGACCGTTGGGGATGTAGTCGAGCGTGGCCCAGAGGAGGACGACGTCAAACTGGCGGCCCTGGAAATTGAGATTCTGCTCGAACCAGCCCTGGACGTTGAAGCGGGGCTCGCCGCCTTCTTCTTCCGGGGGCAGGGACCAGTCAGTGTTGAGCGCCTCGTGGACGACATCAGCCATATAGACGCTGTGGCCCATTTCGGTGAGGAAGTTGATGTTCTGAGGAGAAGTGGGTCCGATGTCGAGGACGCGGAGGCCGGGATTCGATTTGAGGTGCTTCAGCAGGGTTTCCCAGCCACTGGAGTGGCGGGGAATGCGCGGTCCGGTGAGGAATGTGGGCCGCTCGCGGGCCGCGTCATCCTGTTTTCTGCGGAATAAACTGACCATCGTGTCGTTCGGGGACCCCGTCTTCTGGATTGTAATGGGTCGCGCAAGCCGGCTGCGATGAAGGGGGCGTGGGCAGCGGTCAAAAGGCGGAGGACCCGCGGCCGGATTCCTCGGGCAGAACCGCGGCTGAGGGCGGGCGCTTCGGGAAACAGATACGGTACTCGGTGACAATTCTCTGCATGGCGCCGCCGAGGGCGGCGAGGGGATCGGCAGCGGCGCGAAGACGGGCCTGGGAGGCGACGGCGATCAGGACGCCCTGGCCGGTGGTGACGTAGAAGGTGACGTCGCCGAGCGGCGGCAGAGCGCTGGTTTCGGTGGGCTCGAAGTGGCACTGCAGGGTGGTGGCCAGGGCGATGGCGTGGAGGGCGGCCTCGCGGATGGCGGGATAGTGCTGGCTGCCGCCAAGGAATCCGCCGCCGGAGCTGAGATAGAGGCTGGCGCTGCCATCGGTGCAGGCGACGACGGTGACGGTGCCGTGGTCGACGTGGAAATCCATGAGAACGGTCTGGATGGCCTGGGGAAGGATGCGGGGCAGGCGGGTCTCGAGGGAATGCCGACGGAGCATGGCATAGGTTGCCGGATCTGCTTTGTGCGTGCCTTCCATTGGGAGAGGGTACCGCGGGGATTCACCCGGCGCTGTGCCGGTTATCACCGCTGTTAAGTGCCTGTTGGGGCAGGATTTTGCGGTTTGGTGCGAGCGCCGCGCCAGTACAAAGCGAGGCCAATGAGGACGGAGACGACGGTTCCAATGATGAGCTTGAGCTCGAAGCCGAGCTTGCTGGAGGAGTCGCCGGGCGGGATGAGGGAGACGGCGATGCCGAGGAGAACGACGAGGAAACCGAGGCCGCCGCAGATCCAGAGACCGGCGCGGCCGCCGGGAACGAGGATGGCGTGGGGGTTCGAGGCGCGGTCGGGGCGGGCGCCGAGACGGATGACGGCGGCGAACATATAGAGGAAGGGGATGAAGTAGAGGATGATGGCGGCGTCGATGAGGACCTGGTAAGCGCCGCGGGTGGTGTCGTTGATCTGGGAGATGAGGAGGATGGCGCCGGAGAGGAATCCCTGGACGAGGATGGAGACCCAGGGGGTTTTCCAGCGGGGATGGATTTTGCCGAAGGCGGCGGGCAGGTAGCGGTCGATGCCGACGACGAAGGGGACGCGGGCGATGCCGGCGACGGTGGATCCGACGCCGCCGGCATTGCCGACGGTGACGAGGACGGCGGCGAGGATGCCGAGGAAGCCGATCTTCAGCGCGACGGAGCCGATGGTGATGGCGTTGAAGACTCCGCTTTGGGGGTCAAGGGCGGGAGCGGGGACGAGGACCAGGACGGCAAAGGTACCGGCAATGTAGATGAAGGCGATGAGGGCGCCGGCTCCGTAGACGGCGCGGGGCAGGGTGCGGCGGGGGTCGCGGATCTCGTCACTCATGGCGGAGACGAGCTCCAGGCCGGTGAAGGCGAAGGCGATCTGGGACCAGAAATTGACGGTATCCCAGTTCCAGGTGGGGAGCATGTTGCGCAGAGTGAAGTGGGTGACGGAGCCGAATCCCGGCCCATGACGGAAGGCGACGAGCGCAGCGACGATGACGAGGATGAAGAGGGGCACAAAGGTGCCGACGCCGCCGGCGTTCTGGAGCCATTTGCCGATGTTGAGGCCGATGATGTTGAGGCCGACGGCGACGATGAGGAGGCCCATGGAGACCCAGAGCTGGAAGGCGCGGTTGCCGGCGAGCGAGGAGCCGCCGGGGCCGAGGATGTACGCGGACATGGAGGCGGAGGCGAGGAGCAGGCCGGGGAAATAGAAGACGGTGTAGATCCAGTAGGTCCAGCCGGCGATGAAGCCGTGAAAATCGCCGAAGGCTTCTTTAGCCCAGACATAAAGGCCGCCTTCGTGGGGGAAGCGGGAAGAGAGCTCGTTGATGACGAGGGCGCCGGGCACGAAGAAGAAGACGGCGGCGATGACCCAGAGGCTGATGGAGGAGGTGCCGTTGTGGCCGGCGGCGGCGATCCAGCGAGGGCCGAGGACGGTGGCGATGTTGAAGAGGAGGACGTCCCAGAAGCCCATGGTCTTGCGGAGCTGGGGTTGGGCGTCGGTGGCTGGCATCATGGGCGGGTCCAGACAGGCTACAGGGTACAGCGGACGGGGTACAGCGGAGGCAGTTTAGTCGAGATTGATCATGATGCGGGTGAAGCGGGCGGGGTCGTCGTTCCAGGCGCGGAGAATGTCGGTGGTCTGCTCGAGAGGGACGACGCTGGTGATGGCGCGGGCGACGGGGAAGCGGTGCTGCTCGAGCATGCGAATGACCTGCTCGAAATCGGCGGGGAGAGCATTGCGGGCGCCGAGGATGGTGAGTTCCTTCTGCACGAAGCGGCGGGTTTCGTAGGTGACCGGCTCTTTGGCGTAGCCGATGTAGACGACACGGCCGGTAAAGGAGACGAGTTCGACGGCGGCGCGGAAGGTTTCAGGAGAGCCGACGGCCTCGATGACGACGTCGGGGCCGTGGCCATTGGTCCAGGCGGCGAGAGCCTCGCGGGTGTCCTGGTGCGTGGAGTGGAGGAGGTGGGTAGCGCCGGCTTCGCGGGCGAGGTCGAGCTTGGCTTCGTCGATGTCGATGGCGATGGTGGTGGCGCCGCGGAAGGCAGAGGCGGCGACGGCTCCCAGACCGATGCCGCCGCAGCCGAAGATGGCGACGGTGTCGTGGCCGGAGACCTGAGCGCGGGCGACGGCATGAGCGCCGACGGTGAGCGGCTCGACCAGGCAGAGCTCTTCGAGCTGGAGATTGCCGACGAGCAGTTTCTCGACGGGGACGGCGAGGTACTCGGCCAGGCCGCCATCGCGCTGCACGCCGAGGGTGCGGTTATCGCGGCAGGCGTTGGGACGTGCATTGCGGCAGGCGGAGCATTCGCCGCAGCTGGAGTAGGGCGAGAGGGTGACGTGGGTGCCGGCGGCGAGAGTCCCATTGCCGGGATCGACGATGGTGGCGGCGATTTCGTGTCCGGGTATGCGCGGGTACGAGACCAGGGGGTTGCGCCCGCGCCAGGAGTTCAGATCACTGCCGCAGAGGCCGATGCGGCGCACGCGGAGCAGGGCTTCGCCGGCCTGAGGTGCGGGATTGGGAACGGTCTCGACGCGAACGTCGCCGGGGCCGTGCATGACCACTGCTTTCATGGTTCGTAACTCTCTACCCGGCATTCTTTCGTAAAGCAGAGGTTCTGGCTGAAGAAAGGCATCACGTGATTCTGGAAGCGGTCTGCGACGGCGCTGGTGTGGGTGCCGTGGTACATCTCAAAGCTGTTCCGGATGCCGTAGTTGTCGAGGATCTGGTGGATCTTCTGAGTGTCGAAGCGGAGGCCGTCCTGATCGCCGACATCTTCGGCGATGGCGCGGTACTGGCGCAGGTTGTCGATGTACTGATCGATGAAGGCGAGTGGCGCGTTGGCGGTCCATTTGGCGAGAATTTCGGGTTGCGGGACGCCGTTTTTCACGGGCAGATCAAAGTAGAGAGGCGGATTCTTCGGGTCGGGGGACCAGGCCGCGGCAGTAGCGAGCTGGGCCTTGGTGAAGAAGGGCAGGTTAGCGGCGTCAGCGGGAGTTCTGAGTCCGGCGACGGTTGCTTCGAACTGCCTTTCGGCATCAGCATATTTCTGAGGGTCCATGCCGGGAGGCGGACCGGCGGGACGTGGCGACATGCAGCAGGGGCTCATGATGTAGAGGCTGCCGAAGACATCGGGATGCTTCATGCCGATGCGGGAGGCGCCATAGCCGCCCATGGAATGGCCGACGAGGCCGCGGCTGAGGCGATCGGGAATCGTGCGGTAGTGTGCGTCGATGTACTCGACCAGGTCGTGAGCGATGAACTTCTCGAAGTCGCCGGTGGTAACGGAGCTGGAATACATGGAGCCACCGTAAGCGGTCTTTGAGTCGGGCAGAACGACGATCATCTCCTTTGCCCCCTGAGCAAAGGCGCCCTCGATGGTCTGAGGCACGTGAATCTCGTGCGTCCACTGCTCGGCGCCGATGGAGAAGCCGTGCAGCGCGTAGACGACGGGATAGCGGCGATGCTTGTTCTTGTTGTAGCTGGGCGGGAGGAAGACGATGACGGCGCGGCCGGCGGATTCGCCTTCGAGGTTGCCTTCGATCGCGGGCGAGTGAACCTTAATGTGCTCGACAATGACCGGCTTAGCGCCGGGAACGACGGGCGGCACTTCGGTTCGGACCTGAGCGCGTAATGGCGCTGCCATGGGAAGGGCCAGAGCCATCGACAAGACGATCATTCCGGAGTATTGCATTTTCATCGGACTCCTGGTTCGACAGCGCTGCTGAAAAGCGGAAGATGCTGACGCTGATGGGCAGACAGAGGCGATGATAATCCGACGGTCTGACAGGGTGCTCGCGACCGCCCCGCACGATCCATGCAATCTTTCGCGGCGCGCCTGGTGCTGATTCAACGGTCCACTCCAGACTTCTGTCTCCGCAACGGCGTCTGTTACCATTCCCGCCATGACCACACGGCGCGATTTTCTCTCGCTCGGCGCGCTCACGACCGCCGGCCTTGGACTTACTACGGCGACTCTCCCCGACGCCTTCGCTCAAACCGCTGAGTCCGTCAAAGCGCTGAAGCCTCCGGCGCAGCCCGTCATTGTCACCCGGGTCACCGGCGATCAGACCATTCAGGAAGCAGAGCAGATGCTGCTCGACGGCGCCGACACGCTGGATGCCGTTCACCACGTCTGTCTCGGCCGCGAGAACGACCCTCACGACCACTCTGTGGGCTACGGCGGTCTGCCCAATGAAGAGGGCGTGGTCGAACTGGACTCCTGCTGCATGCACGGACCCTCGCGCTCGGCTGGCTCCGTCGGTGGCGTCCCCAACATTAAGAATGTCTGCCTGGTCGCGCGCAAGGTTTACGAGCACACCGGCCATGTAATGCTGTGCGCCGACGGCGCTTACCGCTTCGCCCGCGACATGGGCTTCCCCCACGAAGACCTGCTCACTGACGACGCTCGCAAAATCTGGATGCTCTGGAAAGAAAACAACTCACAGATGGACTGGTGGGGACCTTCGATGACGGAGTCCGGCTGGAAAGATCCCTACGCCGGCCGCCCCGCTCCCAAACCCACCATCGATCTGCATGGCATGTCCTCTCTCGATCAGGATGCGGCTCCGGCTTCGGCTCCAGCACTCCGCCCGGGTCGCGTCCCCCGCCACCCGACTCCGGAGTGGGCGGAGACCATCCGGATTCGCACGCAGAAGCTCGTGCAGATGGCCGCGGACCTCGGCATAGCTCCCGAGAACCGCCTGTACGCCGCCGAACAGATTCTCTGGCCCACGACCGGCACCATCCACGTTTCCGTCGTCAACCCCAAAGGCGAAATGTCGGGCGCCACCACTACCTCCGGACTGGCATGGAAACTCCCGGGACGCATCGGCGACTCGCCCATCATCGGCGCCGGCTCGTGGACCGATCAGGACGTGGGCTCGGCCGGCGCGACCGGTTCCGGCGAAGAGAACATCAAGGTGGTGGGCGCGCACACCGTCGTCGAACTTATGCGCCACGGCATGGATCCCAAAGACGCCGGGCTTGAAGTCATGCGCCGCATCGTTCGTAACTACAACGGTGACATGACCAAAATCCGCCTGCTCGACATGGAGTACTACATCGTCCGCAAGGACGGCGCTTACGCCGGCGTCTCTCTCTGGAGCACCAGCCCGACGGGCCGCCCCCGCGTCTTCGCCGTCGCCGACGGCCAGGGCTACCGCGTGGAGAAATGCGCGTACTTATTGGAGGGCGGCAGTCTGGAGTGGCCGCCGTTTTGAGCAAAAAGGGTCGACCCCGGCGACCCTTCCCACACCCTATCCCCTACTCCCTGGCCCCTGCTTTTCGCTGCCCCGCGCCCGCGCTCTTTCCCATGGAACTGTATCCCGGATGCACGCCGGGCGTGAGCCCCTGCTGCTGCGCGATCCGGTTCAGAAGGCTCTCCAGCTGAGTCCGTTCCTCTAACGTCAAAGCGCCGCACAGCGCCTCATTGTGCCGGCGGGCCACTCGTCCCAGCTCGGCCATGCGCTCTCTTCCCGCTGGCGTCAGTTGCAGTGAGTAGAGCCGCCGGTCTTCTGCATTTGGTTCCCGAACCAGCAGCCCCGCCGTTTCCAATTCGTCGAGGAGCGAGACCAGACGGCTCGGGTGAATTCCCAGACGCTCCGCCAAATCCCGCTGGCTCAGCCCGGCGAACCGCGCCAGCATGCGCAGAATGCCCGCCTGCGGCGGCGTCATTCCCAGCGGCTCCAGCCGTTCCCCAAACTGTTTGGCTGCATGCGCGCCCACTTGAGTCAGCAGGAAAGCGCAAAAGCCTCCCTGTGGCGGTTTCTCAGAGTCCATTGGGAGGAGTATTGCATATGATAATCATTCATGCTATAAATCATTGCATATAGAAATCGCCTGTTGAGCCAGAGAGGTCCGCAAATGACGCTCACACCGCCCAAGGCACGCCGCTCCGCCTCGGCCGCCGTCTGGACGCCCTTCCTGCTGCTGTGCCTCATTGCCGCCGCTGCCGCGATTCGCAGGTTTGTTGTCCTCATGCTGCCGCCGGCGGCCGACCCCACCGGCCTCGACGCCGTCTTCAGCTCACGAAAAGCGCTCACTCTGGCGCACATTCTGCCCGCACTGGCCCTGGTTCTGCTGCTGCCGTTCTGGTTCTCGCAGCGCGTGCGCGCCCGTCCTCACACCCACCGCAGAATCACTTACGCGCTCTTTGCGCTGGGCCTGGTCGTCGGCATTACCGCGATCCCGATGAGCTTCCGCCCCGTCGGCGGCATGACCGAGGCATCGGCAGCGATCTTCTTCGACGCGCTGTTCCTCTTTTCGCTGGCGCGTGGGTGGATGGCCTTTCGCCGACACGACGCAAGCCGCCACCGCGTGTGGATGCTGCGAGCCGTCGCGATTCTGCTCGGCATCGCCACCACGCGGCCGGTGATGGGCGTCTTCTTCGCCACCCGTCCGCTCACCGGGCTCACTCCCAGTGAGTTTTTCGGGTTCGCTTTTTGGATCGGATTCACGATCACCTTTCTCGCCGGAGAAACCTACCTCCGGACGCATCCCGATCCCGACACCGCGGTCGCTACTCCCCGTTGATGGCCACCTCGTCCGGTCGCCCCGCATGGTACTGTGAAAGCCAGTTCCAACCCGGCAGGCAGACGCGGGAGCAGCGATGGACAACGCAGATGCCGTAGTCGAGCAGCTCTTCGGAGAAGCTCTCGATTTGTCGCGAGAAGAGCGGGCGGCTTTTCTTGACCGGAGCTGCGCGGGCCGGCCTGATGTACGGCAGCAGGTCCAGCGGCTCCTCGATGAAAATGACCGCCTCACGGGCTTCCTGCACAGTTCTCCATGGAAGGAAGGAGTCGGACAGCCGAACCCCTCATCCTCCGGAGAGCGGCTCGGTCCGGGAACCCGCCTGGGCCGATACTCCCTCACGGAACTGCTCGGTGCCGGCGGCATGGGCGTCGTTTATCGCGCCCGCGACGAGAAACTCGAGCGCACCGTTGCCATCAAGATTCTGGCCCCGGGTTTCTTCACCAGCGAAGCCATGCGCAGCCATTTCCGGCGCGAGGCTCTGGCCCTGGCGCGCCTGAACCATCCCAATATTGCCGCGCTCTACGACGCGGGCGAGCAGGACGGTGTGGACTACCTCGTCATGGAATGCGTCCCGGGCGAGTCCCTGCGCGCGCGGCTGCAGGCCGGCCCTCTCACCGCTGCCGAGGCCACCCGCGTCACCCTGCAGATCGCGGAGGCCATGGAAGAAGCCCACGCGCAGGGCGTTGTGCATCGCGACCTGAAGCCGGCTAACGTCATGATCTCGCCCCGCGGTCATGCCAAGGTCCTGGATTTCGGCGTCGCCAAACTGCTCGCCGCCCCTGAGGCTACCCAGTCTCAGCACCATACCAACACGCCTGTTGGCACACCTCTCTATATGTCGCCGGAACAGGCGATGGGCAAACCGGTCGACGCTCGCGCCGACCTGTGGAGTCTGGGCGCGCTCTACTTTGAAACCCTGACGGGACGGCCGCCTTTCGAGGGCAACAGCGTCCTCGCCGTGCTGCAGGCCATCACTCAGGATCGGCTCACGCCACTGCGGCAAATCCGCCCCGATGCTCCCGAGCAGGCGGAGCGCATTGTGCAGCGCGCTCTCGAGAAGGATCCTGCCCGCCGCTATGCCACGGCTGCCGATATGGCGCGGGATGCCTCGGCGCTTCTGGCAACGATGACCACCGGCGCGCAGCCCACGCCGCCGCCCTCCGCGCGCATTCTGCGTACTGTGGCTGCGGCTCTGGCCCTCATTCTTGTGGCGGGCGCTGCCACCGGCGGGTGGCTCTATTGGCGCATGGCCGAGCGCCGCTGGGCACGCGAAGATGCCGTCCCCCAAATCGACGCCCTCCTCGAGGCGGGCCGTCCTCTGGCTGCCTTCGCCATCCTCAAAAGAGCGGAGAAGGATCTGCCTGGGAATCCGCATCTGCGCCAGATCGCCGACGCCAACACGGGGCTCGTCACGATCACCTCCGAACCCTCCGGCGCCCAGGTCAGCATCCAGGACTATCTCACCCCGAAAGGGCCCGCTCTCCACCTTGGCTCGACGCCGCTGAAAGCCCGCATCCCGAACGGATATTTTCGCTGGACCGTAGCCAAAGCAGGCGTGGGCACCATGGTGGTCGCGCCCAACACCCTGGCGAAGATGGATTTCCCGCTGGCCCTCGCCCAAAAGGCGCCCGCGGGGATGGTTTATGCGGGCGGCGGAACCTGGGGGGACTTTAGCGGATTCATTGGCTGGGTCGGGCCGTATTCATTCCCGCCCTACGATATCGATCGCTACGAGGTCAGCAATCGCGCATATCAGGTTTTCCTCGACGATGGAGGCTACCAGAAACCGCAGTACTGGCCCGCTGTGTTTCACCGGGACGGGCGAACGCTCGCCTGGAGCGAGGCGATGTCCCTTTTCCGCGACAGCAGCGGTCGCCCCGGCCCGTCCACGTGGGCCGGCGGCCATTATCCCGAGGGCCAGGCCGACTTTCCCGTCTCCGGAGTCAGCTGGTTTGAAGCCTCGGCCTATGCCGCGTGGGCGGGCAAGACGCTGCCCGTGCTGGGCCAGTGGTATCAGGCTGCCGATTTCGACTACGCCGGGTATACCGTCCAGCTCAGCAACCTCACTACCGGCCGCGCTGCCAGGGTCGGCGCGTACCAGGCTCTGGGCTCCTACGGCACCTACGATATGGCCGGCAATATCCGCGAGTGGATTGCCAATCCTGTGGACGGTGACGTGCGCTTTATCCTCGGCGGCTCATATAAGTCACCGAATTATCTCTACACCTGCCCGGAGGCGCTCTCGCCCTTCGACCGCTCCGACACCAACGGATTCCGCTGCGTCCGGAATCTCGGAACCATGCCCGCGGCCGCCGCCGCTCCCGTGCATCGCGTCACGCGCGACTTTGCAGAATACAAGCCGGTCAGCGACGCCGTCTTCCGTGCCTACACGCTCCTCTATGCGTACCCGAAAACTCCGCTGAATGCCCACGAGGAAGGGATCGTGAAGGAGACCGAGGACTGGCGCGAGGAAAAGATCACCTTCGATGCCGCCTACAACGGCGAGCGCATGGCGGCCTATCTCTTTCTGCCGAAGCGCGTGAAGCCGCCCTACCAGACCATCCTGTTCTTTCCCAGCGCCCGCGTGCTCTTCCTGCCGCGCGACAGCAGCGAGCTGGGCGACATGAATTTCTTCGACTACATCATCCAGAGCGGCCGAGCCCTCATGTATCCGGTGTACGAGGACACCTACGAACGCCGCCACGCGCATCAACTCCCCGCCAAGCCGGACAGCATCGACGAGCCCATTGACTGGTACAAGGACGCGGCCCGCGCCCTCGACTACCTCGATACCCGCCCCGATATCGACAAGGACAAATTCGCCTATCTTGGCGTCAGCATGGGCTCCGCGGACGGCGTGATTTTCGCCACTCTGCTGCAGGACCGCCTGCGCACGGCGGTCTTGCTCGATGGCGGCTATTTCCTGGCCAATCCCTCGCCAGGATTCGACCAGGCCGATTTCGCCCCTCGCATGAAAAAGCCTGTTCTGATGGTGAACGGCCGCTACGACTACACGTTTCCCGTGGAGATCTCGCAGGACCCGCTCTTCCGCATGCTCGGCACGCCGGCAGCCGACAAGCGCCACGTCATTCTCGATACGCCGCACGACGTCACCGAAGATCGACCCGCACTCGTCCGGGAAGTTCTCGCCTGGCTCGATCGCTATCTGGGAAGAGTGACGAGTTCCCCCAGGTAGCTCGGCTCGCCCGGCCGGAGCCTCTTACCACGTGACTCCCGGATACATACTCCCCCACCGCCTCGTCCGGTAGTCGTTGGTCCTTGTCACGTGCATGTGCCACACAGTCTGCGGATCGGCCGTCCGCGTCACTTCCCACACATCGGAATTGTCGCCCTGGCTGCACAAGTCGATCTGCACATCTCCATTCGGCAGCGATTGCACGGCGCCGCCCCAGTACGAGTACTGTTTCGGCGGAAAGATCTTGTGGAATATCAGGGTCGCGGTCTTCGCCGCCTCATCGATGCGATAAATCGGCACCGTTGTATAACACGGCCCGGCGCCCTTCGTCCCGCACATCTTCCCGTCGGCCAGGATGCGCCCGTAGCCGTTGTCCATCATGCTGAGGTCGAATACCCCTGCATCCTGCTTACTGAAGACCTGCACATCGTGCTGGCCGTAGTTCCAGTCCTGCGGCGACTGCCCGTTGATCAGGCGCAAATCGCCGCCGTAGCCCAGTGTCCACAGGATCTTGCCCGTCCCCTGCCCGTTGCGGTAGTCGATCTTCATCACCCAGCTCTGAGTTCGCGCCGACACAATCAGGTTCCCGTCATCTTTCGTGTAGATCACCGTGTTCGAGTGGGTCCAGTCGGGAAAGTCCTTGGGATGCCGGTTGACGTCCAGATGGTCGAACTCGCTCCACGTCCACACCGGCTGCCACTGCGGATCCAGATCCACCACAATGTCCCCGATCACCCGTGTCATTCCAGGATACCCGGGCAGATCCTTGTACTCCCGTGTCGCGTTGGTCAGCACCACCATGTGGCCGTTCGGCAGCACCGCTACGTCGTGGTGCATCATCTCCAGCGTCGGCCCATGATATCCGTGCGCGCGCAGCCGGTCGTTCAGCTGCTGCATATCGAGTTGCCGGACCGTATCGCCAGCCAGATTGATCTCGCGCAGCACCAGCGTTGTGTCCGGCGGGGGCTCGCCGTCGGGACTGTACAGCATCTGATCGGGCATTCCGATCACCATCAGAAGATCTCCGTTGGGCAGCATCTTGATGGGATTAATGATGGTCCCGAACCGCTTCTTCGCCAACTTGGGCGGCCCAAAATGCCCGTGCAGCCATGCCACCAGCATCAGATGGACCGCATGCAGATCCTCGTGGATCGCCACCACCTGCGACGACTCCCGATCCGGGTAGTCATACGCCCACAGCACGTCGCCCTGCAGATCGGTCACGATCGCCTCGTACCAGTGTCCAATTGCGGGAATCAGCAATTCCACTCCAGGCTGCGGCGTGCCCGGCGACTCCACCGTGATCTTCGGGATCATGCTTCTCTTGTAATGTCCGGTCGTGAAGGGGTGATCCACGTCGCGCACCGTCGTCCCATCGGCGAATTGCGCCACCGCCTGCATGTGGTAGGCCGTATCCCCGCGCATACCCGCCACCAGGATCGTCGCCGGCTGCCCCGCGGCCGCATTCACCGTCCAGGTCTGCAGGCCATAGCCGGTCGTCGGGCCGAAGTCCACGCGGATGCGCGCCGCACTGCGCGGCTCAATCGTATAGCGGGCCACCTGCGCGTTTTTCGTGTGTTCGACAGTCCCGCCCACCAGCGCATCCGTCCCGTGGCCGATCACCGTCGGCGCTTGCTTCTTGCAGCCCACTACGGCGAGTCCCAACAGCATCGTCAGCGCACCGCATATCATCCAGGGCAGCGCGCCCCCTTGTTTCCTGCAACTTTCAATCATTCGGATTTCCTCGGAAAGAGAAATAGCCCCGAAACGTCGAGCCCGGTACCTCGGAGCGCCTTGCCAGCCGCCATCCGCCTCAACTCAGACGTCTTCACCGCGATGGAGTATCGGTTCAAATGCTTTTTTAAGATGATAAATGATTGACTCGGACGCAGGGCATACGGCCAGCGTCCGGCCTCCAACAACAAAAAGGGTCGCCGGCCGGCGACCCTCCGCAGTTCTACACCCTGCACCCTACACCCTGTACTCTGTTTCTCCCCTCACTCCGTCCGCAGCGCCTGCATGGGTTCTACACGCATCGCTCGTCGCGCCGGGATGTAGCATGCCAGCAGGGCGATCACCCCCAGCACCGCCGGCACCGCTACAAAGGTCAGAGGATCCGTGGCGCTCACCTCGATCACGCTGCGCAGCAGGTGCGCCGCTCCGAAGCTCGCCGCCAGTCCCACCGCCAGGCCGATCCCCACAATCCACAAGCCCTGCCGGTACACCATGCGGAGAATGTCGCCGCGGCCCGCGCCCAGCGCCATGCGCACGCCGATCTCCCCCGTTTTCTGGCTGACCACATACGACAGCACCCCGTACACTCCCACCACCGCCAGCACCAACCCCAGCATCCCCATCACGCCGGCCAGCGCTGCCACTACCTCAAACAACAGCAGCCCATTCGGTGAATACAGAGCCTGGTGCAGCGTCTTCACCTCGAACAAGGGCAGCCCCTGCGCCACTCCATGAATCGCCTGCTCGATCGCCGGCGCCATCGCTCCTGCATCCCCTTCCGTCCGCACCTCCAGCGCCAGCACCGTGCCCATATTGTGCTGCGTATACGGCGTATAGAAATAGGCCTGCGTCTCCCCATCCAGCGTTCCGTACCGTGCGTCGCCCGCCACCCCGACGATCTGCATGGGATGCGCCGGATCGTATCCCATCGAGAAGTGCCGTCCGATCGGATCCTGGTGTGGCCAGTACTTCTGCGCCATGGTCCGGCTCACAATCGCCACGTACGGGCCCTTGTCATTGTCCGCATCTGTAACGCTCCGCCCTTCCACCAGCGGAATTCCCAGAGTCCGGAAATAGTCCGTCCCAATAAAGTTCGAGCTGATCGTCGGCGGGGGCTGACCGGGCGGCGGCGTATACCCCTCGATCGTCACCGTGTTCGATCCGTTATCGACCAGCCCCATCGGAATCGCCTGCGCCACGGTCGCCGACACCACCCCCGGCAGACTCCGCACCCGCGGCAGCATGTCTTTATAGAATTCCCGCGACCGCGCCGTGTCGTAGCCGATTTCGCTTGGATCCATCATCATGGTCAGCACATTGTTGGGATTGAACCCCAGCTTCGCGTGCTCCGACTGCTGGAGGGTGCGGAGAAACAGCCCCGCAATGACCAGCAGTGTCAGGGCTGCTCCCACCTGCACCATCACCAGCGCGTCGCGGAACTTGTGTCCGTGCCCCGTAATTCCACGGCCGCCTTCGCGCAGCACCAGGTTCAGATTGGCTCGCGCCAGCCGTACGGCGGGCACAATTCCCACCACCGCTCCCGCCGCCAGGGCAATGACTGCGGAGAAGACCAATACGTGCCAGTCAAATCCAAAGTTGAACCCGATGGGAAGATCCGTCTGCAGATTGATCGACATCAGCAGCCGGCTCGCTGCCAGTCCCAGTGCAATCCCACCCAGTCCGCCCAGCGTCGCCAGCAGCGCGCTCTCGGTCAGCATCTGCCGGATCAGTCGGAAGCGCCGCGCCCCCAGCGCGGACCGGATCACCATCTCCCGCTCCCGCACCGTGGCCCGCACCAGCAGCAGATTCGCCACGTTCACACATGCCAGCAGCAACACCAGCCCGGCGAGGCACAGGAAGATCGCCGACATCATGTTGAAGCTGTTGTCCTCGTCCAGCGATCCCGATAACCGCGCCGCCTCCAGCGAGAAGGCCCGCATCTGGGCATCCCGCTCGTCCCGCGGATGCGCCGCCACAAGATCCCGCGCCACCACGGCCAGCGCCGCGTCCGCCTGCTTTGCCGTCACGCCGCTGGCCAGCCGCCCGTACACCTGCATGCCGCGGTTCGTCGGATTGTTGAAATCCGCAAGCGGAGTGTGCTCGATCGGCACCATCATCGCCAGGGGCAGATACGCCTGCACCTCGAGAAGGCTGTTGAGCCCCCGATAGCTCCTGGGCGCCACACCGACAATCGTTACCGGCGTCCCGTCCAGCGCCACGTGCCGTCCGATCACATGCGGATCGCCACCGAAGTGCTGCTGCCAATAGCCGTAGCTCAGCACCAGGTACGGATCGGCTCCTGGCGTTACCCCCTCCGACGGTTTGAAGAACCGCCCCAGCGCCGGCTGCACGCCCAGCGCGGAGAAGTAATTCCCCGTCACGTAATCGGTGAACAACCGATCCGGCTGACTCCCCTCCATGGTCAACCCGTCCAGCGCGTACTGCGCCCCGAACACCTCCGAGAAGACGCTCTTCGTCTGCGCGCTCACCGCCTGCATCTCCGGCAGCGACATCTGCGGCTGGTAGGGTCCGCCCTTCTGCCGGAATCCCAGGGTCAGCACCCGCGTCTCGTCCTGGATGTGGAGCGAGCGGAACAGCAGCCCGTTCACGATGCTGAAAATCGTCGTGTTCACCCCGATTCCGAGCGCCAGGGTCACGACAGCAATCGCCGCGAAACCCGGATTGTGCAACAGTTGCCGCAACGCGTAGCGCAGGTCGCGGCCCATCTCTTCGATTGACACCAGACTGTTCATCTTCCAGATCTCCTCGCGAATCGCTGTCAGATTCCCCAGCTTCAGATACGCCTGCCGCCGCGCCTCTTCCGGCGACTGGCCTCGGGCAACGTTCTCGTCGATTTCGTGGGCCAGATGCGCCTCCAGCTCGCGCTGCCGCTCCTCGTCCCATGCCCGCCGCCGCCAGTACCGCCCGAGACTCATCGCGTTGCCCTCCCGCGCTTACTCGACCGCGCGCCCCGGCTGCCCCAGCACGCGCCCAATCGCCTCCACCATCGACTCCCAGCGGTTCGTCTCCACGGTGAGGCGCTTCCGCCCCGCCGCTGTGAGCCTGTAGAAGCGCGCCTTGCGGTTGTTCTCGCTTGCGCCCCAGTACGACGACACCCAGCCGCGATCTTCGAGGCGGTGCAGCGCCGGATAGAGCGAGCCCTGCTCAATCTGCAGTACGTCATCGGAGGTGTGTTCGATCACGTGGGCGATCGTGTGTCCATGCGCCGTCCCCATCAAAAGCGTCCGCAGGATCAGCATGTCCAGGGTACCCAGCAACAGCTCCTGTTCCTTCTTCGACACCTTCCGTCCTCCACCTGGAGCTTTTATCGAACTCCCGCTCCAATAGAACCTCTATGGGAAGACAGCATACACCCCTCGAACCTCTATGGGAAAGCGGCGAAAGCATCGGCATCGGCATTGCAAAAGCTGGGGGGCGGTCAGCATCGCCATTCTGCAACCGTGGGCAGTGCTAATCTTGACTGTCTTCCGGGAGGAAGAGCATGAAACACAGCGGATTGTGGGTGTTGCCGTGCGTGGCGCTGTTGAGTGCGGTGGCCGGGGCGCAACTGACGGTGGACCGACTGCCGCCGGAGCTGGCGCAGAAAATCGATGCCGTGGCCGAGAATGCGCTGACGACGACGGGGGTGCCGAGCGCGTCGCTGGCCATTGTGCGGGAGGGGAAGATCGTCTATACGAAGGCCTATGGAGAGGCGCGCCTGGATCCGAATGAGCCGGCCGAGCCGCACATGCGGTATTCGATCGGGTCGATCTCCAAGCAGTTCACGGCGACGGCGATGCTGATGCTGCAGCAGCAGGGCAAGCTGTCGGTGGACGATCCGGTGGGCAAGTATCTCCCGGAGCTGACGGAGGCGCATGAGGTGACGATTCGGGAGGTGCTGTCACACACCTCGGGCTATGAGGATTACTGGCCGGAGGATTATCTGATGCCGCCGATGGAGAAGCCGACCACGGCGCAGCACATTCTGGACGTGTGGGGAAAGAAGCCCCTGGATTTTGCGCCCGGGACGAAATGGCAGTATTCGAACACGGGCTATGTGATTGCCGGCCAGATTGTGGAGAAGGTAAGCGGGGAGCCGCTGATGCGGTTTTTGGAGGAGCACATCTTTCATCCGCTCGATATGAAGGAGGTGTGGAACTCCGATGTGACGAAGCTGGGCGAGACGGATGCGGCGGGAACCATCCGGTATGCGCTTGGACCGCTGCGGCCGGCGCCGAAGGAGGGGCGCGGCTGGATGTTTGCGGCGGGCGAGCTGGCGATGCCGGCGTATGACCTGGCCCAATGGGACATCAGCGTGATGGATCGCAGCTTGCTCCAGGCGCAGTCGTACGATCAGATGGAAACGCCGGTGATGCTGAAGAACGGAACCAGCTCGCATTACGGACTGGGGATGTTTGTGCGGGATCTGGACGGGCACCTTGAGCTGGAGCACTCCGGCGAGGTGTCAGGTTTCGTAGCGGAGAACATGGTGTTTCCTAAGGACAAGCTGGCGATCGCGGTGCTGACGAACCAGGACGCGTCCCGGGCGGCTGGGGTGATCGGGCGGGAGCTGGCGCCGCTGCTGCTGGGCGTCTCGCGGACGACGCCGACGGCCGCCGAGTCCCAGGCAGAGGCGCTGCTGGAGAGCTTCCAGCAGGGGAAGATCGACCGCAGCCTGTTTACGCCGTGGTGCAATGCGTACTTCGATGAGCAGGCGCTGGGCGATTTTCAAACCAGCCTTTCGCCACTGGGCAAGCCGTCGAGCGTAACGCAGATAGCGGAAGAGTTGCGGGGAGGGATGACGTTCCGGGTGTTCCACGTGGAGTTTGCCAGCGGGGCCAAGCCGGTGACGATCACGACCTACACGGAGCCGGACGGCAAGCTGGAGCAGTACCTGGTGTTTCCGGCGAACTAGGGTCTGGCCGCCAGGCGGAGTCGCTTTCGGAGCGACGCAGGAGTGTCCCGGCCATTCTGCACAGGGGAACGTGCAGCCCGCGGCCCTTTCCTGGTCTTTTTATGGTTGCGTAAACGGCCGTTAACAAAGGGGAACCAGAATCGACTCCGTTTCCCCCCGGGGCGGGAAAATCGTGAAAAAAAGTCGATTCCGGTGGCGGCGCTGTCCGCCTGCGTGGCACCGTGCCTTCCACAGCCCATTTTTGTGGGCGAAGTGCCGGTTGCCCGTCTTTATTTCCTTATTTTTCATGGCGTTTAACGTGGCGTTCAAATAGCCGGATTAGGGTAGACGAGTCGTGAATCTGCGCATTCAGGAACCCCGCGCCCCAAAAAATGCCGAGGTGGCCCTCCCCGTGGGTGGGATCATCTCGGTCGCCGTTCCTGCCCCGTCGCCCGTTCGCAGTTATTTGCAGAGCCGAGGCAGTTCCAGCATGGCGGACTCGACGTTCCGCTGGCTGATGCTGCTGTGCGCGCTGAGCATCTTCGCGATCGTGGCGCTCATCGGTACGGAGCTGGTGACACAGTCCGAACCAACAATCAAAGCGTTCGGGTGGAAGTTTTTTGTTGGCACGGCGTGGGACCCCGTGCACGGCCATTTCGGGGCGCTGCCGTTTATCTACGGGACGGTTGCGTCGTCGCTGGTGGCGCTGATTATCGCGGTGCCGCTGGCGGTGGGGGTCGCGGTCTTTCTGACGGAGATATGCCCGCAGGGACTGCGCGGGATCCTGTCGTTTCTGACCGAACTGCTGGCGGCAATTCCCAGCGTGGTGTACGGCCTGTGGGGCATTTTTGTTCTGGTGCCGCTGCTGCGCGGCTACGTGGATCCGGTGCTGATCGATACGCTGGGATGGACGGGGCTGTTTGTGCGGCCGGATTTCGGCATCGGTCTGTTCGCGGCGGGGGTGATTCTGGCGATTATGATCCTCCCGATCATCTCGTCGCTGACGCGGGAAGTGATGACGGCAGTGCCGCACACGCAGAGGGAAGCGGTGCTGGCGCTGGGGGCGACGCGCTGGGAGATGATCCGGATGGCAGTGCTGCGCAATGCGCGCATTGGCATCGTCGGAGCGATCATTCTCGGGCTGGGGCGGGCGCTGGGCGAGACGATGGCGGTGGCGATGGTGATCGGGAGCAGCCCGACCTTTACGAAGTCGCTGCTTGCCCCGGCCTACAGCATGGCGGCGGTAATCGCCAACGAGTTCACGGAGGCGGTGAGCGATCTGCATCGGACGGCGCTGATCGAGATTGGGCTGGCACTGTTTCTGGTCACGATTGTGGTCAACATCCTGGCGCGACTGCTGGTGTGGGCGGTGACGCGGGGCGCGCCGGCGAGGGTGAGCTAGTGAGCGGAGCTACGGTCTCATTGCGCTCGAGCGCGGTCAACCGCCACTGGCGCTGGTTCGCGAACCATCTGGCGACCTGGCTGGCGGTGGGCGCAACGATTCTGGTGACCGCCCCGCTGGTGGCGATCTTTATCGATCTGGTTTACAAGGGTGCGGTTTCGCTGAACTGGAATTTTTTTACCAAACTGCCGGCGCCGGTGGGCGAAATGGGCGGCGGCATGGCGAACGCCATTGTGGGCTCGGGCGTGCTGCTGGGACTGGCGAGCGCGATTGGCGTGCCGATTGGGATTGCGGCGGGGATTTATCTGTCGGAATACGGGCGCGGAACCAAGCTGTCGATCCTGGTGCGGTTCACGGCCGACGTGCTGAACGGCGTGCCCTCGATCGTGATGGGGATTGCGGTGTACGCGCTGATTGTGGTCCCGGAAAAGGGATTTTCGGCGTTCGCGGGCGGCGTAGTGCTGGGCATCATGATGATCCCCACCGTGGCGCGGACGAGTGAAGAGATGCTGCTGATGGTGCCGCATTCCATCCGCGAGGCGGCGCTGGGGCTGGGCGTGCCGACCTGGCGGTCGATGTTGTCGATCACGCTGAAGACCGCGCTGCCCGGCGTGATTACCGGATGCATGCTGGCGTTTGCGCGGGTGGCGGGCGAGACGGCTCCGCTGCTGTTCACGGCGTTTGGCAACAACTTCTGGAGCACCAGCCTGAACCAGCCGATCGAGGCTCTGCCGCTGCAGATTTACGTGTATGCGCTGTCTCCGTACGACGAGTGGCACCGCCTGGCATGGGCGGGGTCGCTGGTGCTGATCGTGCTGATTGTGGTGGCGGTTGCTCTGGTTCGGTATGTGACCTCGCGCGGGGTTCTGAAAGGAAATAGTTAGGATGGGCGTCGGCATCGAGGTAAACACCCTGAACGCGTGGTACGGGACGAATCACACCCTGCTGGACATCACGCTGCACATCCCGCCCAACGAGGCGACGGCGCTGATCGGTCCTTCCGGCTGCGGTAAATCCACGTTCGTGCGGTGCCTGAACCGGATGCACGAGACCAACCCGGTTGCGAAGGTGACGGGGGAAGTGAAAATCGGCGGTGTGGACATTTACAGCGAGACATCGGCGGTGGAGGTGCGGCGGCGGATCGGGATGGTCTTCCAGCGGCCGAATCCGTTTCCAACGATGTCGATTTACGACAACGTGGCGTCGGGGCTGAAGCTGAACGGCTTCCGCAACCGCCGGGTGCTGGATGAGGTGGTGGCGCGCTCGCTGCAGCAGGCAGCGTTGTGGGACGAGGTGAAGGACGATCTGAAAAAGAAGTCGGGCGCGAGTCTTTCCGGAGGGCAGCAGCAGCGGCTATGCATTGCGCGGGCGCTGGCGGTCGATCCGGAGGTGCTGCTGATGGACGAGCCGGCGTCGGCGCTGGATCCGGTATCGACGGCGAAGATTGAGGACCTGATCTTCCAGTTGAAATCGCAGTATACGATCGTGATCGTGACGCACAACATGCAGCAGGCGGCCCGCGTGGCAGAGCGGACCGGATTCTTTCTGAACGGGAAGCTTATCGAATTCGATTCGACCCACAAAATCTTTACAAATCCCGGGGACAAACGGACAGAAGATTACATTACGGGCAGGTTTGGATAATGGCGCGCATACGGTTTCATCAGAGCCTGGACGATCTGAAGGAGAAGCTGCTGGTCATGGCAGGCATGGCCGAGCAGTCGATCCAGCGCGCCGTGGAAGCCTATCGGGTGCGCGACCTGTCAATCTGCGATCTGGTGGATCGCGGCGAGATGGCGATTAACCGGCTGGAGCGGGAGATTGACCAGATGGCCCTGGACCTGCTGGCCATGGAACAGCCGATGGCTATCGATCTGCGCTTCATCCTGTCGGTCATCAAGATCAACGCGGACGTGGAGCGGGTGGGGGATTCGGCGCGGGTGATCAGCGACCGCGTGCGCGAGTTGCAGGCCTTCCCGGTGGCGGAGCTGCCGATCGATATTCCCCGCATCGCGAACCTGGCGAGCGGGATGGTGCGCAGGGCGCTGCAGGCGTTCATCGAGGGCGACGCGGAGATGGCGGACTCGGTGCTGTCGATGGACGACAGTGTGGACAAGCTGAACAGCGGGGCCCATTACACGCTGCTGAACCTGATGAAAAAGGACCCGGCGCTGGCGCCGCAGGCGCTGAACGCGCTGATGATTTCGCGCGCGCTGGAGCGGGTGGCCGATCACGCGACGAATATCGCGGAGGACGTGATCTTCTGGGTGCGGGCGGCGGATGTGCGGCACCACATGGGCGCGGCCGCGGCCGGGAACAACAATCAGCCGGTGGCTGGATCCCAGTAATCGAGCACAGACAGGGCAGGATAGTACAAACCTAAGCGCAGAGGTGTCTTCTCACCGTGCAGCGCGCGGAGGACGCGTGCGTAGGCCTCGAGCTGGGGTGCGTAGCGGGCTCGCTCCTGAGCGAGGAAAAGCGCTCCGGAGGGGCCGGGACTGGTCTTGTAATCGATGATCCAGAAGACATCGGAGCCTTCGGCCAGGGGTGCGGGGCCGGCGCGGAAGACGCGGTCGGCGCGGAGGGTGCGAAGGCGCGCGCCTGATTCATCGAGGTAGCCGGACCACGAGGTTTCCGACTGAGCGTCAGGATGGGCAGCGAGGATCCACTGGCAAACGGGGTCCTCGGCGCAGGCGCGCAGCATTTTTGTCACGGCGGCGGCAGCAGAAGCGAGTGCGTCGCCGGTGAGGGCGGCGGCGCGGAGCAGTCCGGCGGCTAGGGCGCGGAGATCGGCCGGCGGGAGGGCTGACAGATCCGGCCCCAGTCGCTGCAGCATATTGTGCACAGCGGAGCCCATCAGGCGGGCTTGGCGGGAGCCCTCGGGACGGCGGAAGTCGGGCGGGTCGGGTGAGCCGGCAAGAAACGTAGCTGCCACCGTGACATTTGAAGCCGGGGACAGAGGTTCAGTGTCAAGGAGCAGCCGGCGCGGACCGGGTGCAGAGCCAGGATCGGCGACGGCGGCGACCTCTTCGAGCACGCCGGGCGTGGGGAAGGCAAACACCCGCGCCGGCGCGGCGGCAGGCCGTGGTGAACGGGCAGCGGCCTCAAAGTCGTCCTCGAGCGCGGGCCAGGCGGTGGCAAGCAGGCTGTCTTTCGGGGGCCGAAGCAGGCCGGCAGCGCCGGAGACGGCCGCGCCGAAAAGATGCAACTCGCGGCGGGCGCGGGTGCAGGCGACGTAGAAGAGGCGCTTGCGCTCTTCGTCGAATCGCATCTGCCGCTGGCGCCGGACCCAGCGATAGAGAGGATGGGTCTCATCGCCGTGCAGGCCGATGGGGGCAACCAGAAATTCGGTTTCGCCGAGTCCCCACGGGTCGATGCGCTCCAGCGAGCAGACGAGCGGATTGTCGTCGCCGGAAGCGGTTCGCTCGAGGCCGGGAACAACGACCACATCGAAGCCGAGGCCTTTCGCCTTGTGGATGGTCATGAGCTGAATGCCGCAGGTCTCGCTCACGGAGGGATCGGGTTGCGCGAAGAGGCGGTCGAGCTGGGCGGAAAAGTCGCCGGTGAAAGGGGCGAAGCCATCCGGCGGCAATGCGTCGAGGAGGGAGAAGAAGACCTCGGCGTTCTCATAAGCGGCGGCATCAAGGCAGGCAGGACCGCCGAGGGTGCGCCAGGTCCGTTCGATCCAGGAGGCAAAGGAGGGGACATCGGCCTGGCGCCAGCGCAGATCGAGCGCGCGGCGAAGAATCTCCCCGGTGCGAGCGAGGCGCCGCTGGCCCTCGGGCGAAAGGAGATGCTGGTGCAGGTCGATGAGCTCGAGGACGGAGGCCTTTTTGAACGAGCGATTGTCGGAGCCGGTGAGGCAATGGAGATCATCGAGAGTCAACCCGCACCACGGCGCGCGCAGCACGGCGAGCCACGCGATGCGATCCATGGGATGCAGGAGGGCGCGGGTGAGGGAGAGAAGGTCGAGAAGCTCCTGGCGCTCGGAGAGGCGCTCGATTTCGACCGCGCGGAAGGGAATGCCGCGGCGTCGCAGCAGCGGCACGAGTTGAGCCAGATGCGGACGGGCGCGGACAAGAACAGCAACCCGATATTCCCTGCCCGCCGCGCGCGCCGCCTCAATGGAGGGCAGATGTTGCTCGAGGACGCGAAGAACCTCCTGGGCCTCGTGCTGCTGGGCATCGCGCACTTCGTCGGGCCCGGGGCGGCGATCGGGAGTGCCGAGAATTTGCGGGTGAAGGTGAAGCGCGGGGTCGGCCGGCGCCGAGTCGCGGGCTGTCGCCGGGGCAAAAGCGACTGCGGCGGAGCCGGTCAACGGCTCGCCGGCGCAGATGCGCGCGAACATGTCGTTCAGCGGATCGGTGAGCCCGGCGTGGGAGCGGAAGTTGACCGAGAGTTGCACAGGTTCGCAGCGGATGCAGTTCGCAGGGTCTCCAATGCCGTGATCGCGGACGTGGGCAAAGAGCTCAACCTCCGCCTGGCGGAACATATAGATGGACTGCATCGGATCGCCGACGAGAAACACGGAGCGACGCTCGTCGGGATCGGAATCCCAGGCGGAGAGCAGGAGCGTGACGAGCCTGTGCTGGATGCGTGAGGTGTCCTGGAACTCGTCGACGAGAAGGTGGCGCAGGTTGCCGCCAATGGCGAGGAGGCGGTCGGGCGCGTGCTCGAGCACTTTGAGCGCGGCGAGAGAGACTTCGATAAAATCGACGGCATTCTGCTCCGCGAAGACCACGTGCAGCTGGCCGATGGCCTGGCGCAGGACGGTGAACAGGTGGCGCAGCGTGGTCCACTGCTCTTCGGTATAGTGCGCCGGCGGGGCCCCCCGCAAAGCAAACAGGGCGGCGAGCAGATCGGGGCGGTGCTGCAGCCAGACGAGCAGCCGCTCCATCGCTTCTTTACGGTCCTTTTCTTCGCGCGTTCTGGAAGGAAAGCCGTGACGTTTGTCGACTCGGGCGAGCCACTCGTGCTTGCCGTTGAGCAGGAAATCGCACAGGCAGCGCCAGTGGTCCAGAGAGAGGTCGGGCAACAACTCGGGGACGCGGGCAAGCAGAGCGACTTTGCCGTTTCCCTGAGAAGCGGCGTAGCTGGCAAGTTCGAGGAGTTGGCGAGCGATGGCTGGCTGGTCGGCGAGGATGCGGTGCGCTTCTTTGATGACGCGGCGAATCTCACGCTGGAAGGGCGCTTCCAGCTTTTTGCGCAGACCCTCCCAGTCGTCTTCGGTCATCGCGCCGGGCGAGGGAAAGGCGTAGAGCCACTGGTCGCGGCGTTCGAGCATCGAGGCGAGGAGAGTTTCGCAGTCCTGGAGCCGGTTGTCGCGCAGATCGAGGAGATGGGCAAGGCCGGCGTCCAGCGCGGGGTCGCTCGCCGTGCCCAGCTGATCGAGGGTACGGCGTGCGGCCTGGTGGTAGAGGAGCGTCGCATCATCGATCGGCTGCAGGCGGCCACCAAGACCGGCGAGGAGGGGACGATCATAGGCGATGCGGAGGCAGAGGGAGTCGATGGTTTCGATCAGGAGGCGCTGCGGCTGGCGGAGCAGATCCCAGCCGCGCCGCTCGGCGTGAGCCCAGGCTTCCTGCGCGGGGCCAGGGCGCCCGATCTCCTCAGGGTCGACGGAACGCCGGCCGGCGACGGCTTCCAGATCGGAGAGGATGCGGTTCCGCATCTCCGCAGTGGCGGCACGGGTGAAGGTGACAGCAAGGATTTCCTCGGGCTCGTCGACCGCGGCCAGCAGGCGCAGGAAGCGGCGGGTGAGGAGTTCGGTTTTGCCGGAGCCGGCCGGGGCCTCGACGAGCACAGAGCGGCGAATATCGAGGGCGCGCTCGCGCGCGGCCTGATCGGCGGGCGCATCGACGAGGATGTCAGGCATCGGAGTCCTCTTCGTCGGCGTCGGCGACGGACACGAGGTCGAGCTCGGCCTTGCGGCAGAGGGCGGGCAGTGGGCAGTAATTGCAGGCCTGTAGCTCGCGGGGCGTGACGGTAGCGACGCCGTGGAGGAATTCGAGGGCGAGGTTGTCGAGGGCTCTGGCCCAGTCGTCGCGCATGGCGTCGGAATAAGGATCTGTGACGATTACTGTTTTGTTGCCGAAGCCGGCGGAGAGCTGGCCACGAGCATCGCGGACGCGGCCTTCGAAGCCGGTATTGGGCTTTTTATTGGTGCTGCCCGCGCGAATTTTGGCGAAGAGCACGCCGCTCAGGTTCTCCACGTTGCCGTAGGCGGCGTAGAGGGGGAGCTGCGGCTCGTCGGGCCGATCGCCTTTCCAGGCTGCGGATGAGATCCGTCCAGTCTTGTAGTCAAGGAGGAGGCGCGTGCCATCGGGGAGAAGATCGATGCGGTCGGCACGGAGGCTGAGGCGGAGGTCGCCAATATGGACGTCGGGAAGGCGATGCTCGCAATCCTCAACGGTGAAGGGCTGGCGGCGGGCTTCGCAGGCGAGCCATTCGGTAAGGCGCGCCTGCAGGCGGCGTGTTTCCGCGGCCAGATAGGCATTTTGCCAGGCATCGTCGGGTGCGGCACGGAAGTGGAGCCGGAAGATCGCATCGATGTGGTTTTCGAGAAGGCCGGACAGTTGATTTGTATCTTGCGCGGTGACAATCTCATCGCGGGTGCGGAGAATGGGCAGCGCGGGGGAGCCATCGGAGCGAGCCTTCGCCGGTGTACCGCCGAAAAGGCTCTGCAAAACTTCGTGCAGGAGCCCGCCCTTGTCGGCGGGCGTGAGGCCTTTCTCGGCAGCATCGAGTGGCTCGGCTCGGAGCCGCCGGCGGGCAAAGGCCTGGAAGGGGCAGGCAGCCTGGGCTTTGAGAACACTGGCGCCGCCGGCATTCTCCTGCATGGGCCAGGGAAAGAAGCTGGCGTCGGGAATGATTTCGGTAGGAAGGGATTCGAACGTGGACGGCGGAACGGCGGCCGGATCGGCTTTGTCCTGGCGAGGGAAAAGTTCCGCGATGAGAGGCGAGGGACGCAGTTCCGAATCCTTATCGCGCTGGGCGTAGCTGAAGATGACGGTCGGCGCTGACGCGAGCAGCCGCGTGGTGACAGCGGCGGCTAAGTCCCAGTCATCGGTAGCGGTGCTGTGCGGCATTTTGAATTGGCGCTGCAGGGCGGGCGGCAGGAGGGGATGGAAGCGTCCACGCTGCGGCCAGGAAGCCTCGCCCGTGGAGAGGAACCAGATCGCATCGAATTGCTGGCCCGAGGACTCGAAGGGACCCATGATCTGAATGGGCGTGTCATGGGATTCAGGGGCGAAGATGGTCTCGCGGGCGGTTCGTTCCAGGAGCGTGACGAATTCCGCCCAAAGGCAACGCGTGCCGTCGAAATCGAGGAGTGCGATTTCATCGAGGAGGCGCTGCCAACGCTGCAGAGCCTGGTGTTGTACGGAGTCCGGCGAACGGTCGCCCGGCCAGCCAGCGGTTTCCAGCAGGCGATGCGCGAGCTCGGCAAGAGCGGAAGGTTGTCGCGGCTTATCGAGCAGCTGATAGGCGCCAACGGTCCGCTGCAGGGCGCCCAGGGCCTTCCAGAGACCATCCAGGCCGGGCGCTCGGGTAAGCGCGGCGTGGTAGCGCGCGAGGGAGCGTTCGGGAGTGAGGAGGCCCAGGTCGGAACAGCGCTGCAGAGCGTCGTGGCGGGCGAGGGCGAGATCTTGTGTCGCAGTGTCAGCGACAAATCCCGAGAGGACGAGCCACGAGATCTCCTCCTCACGGAGGGGGGCCCCGATCCAGCGCAGCAGCAGCAGGGCGGCACGGATGACGGGCACGTCGGCGAGCGGCTGACCGAGAGAGAATTCCCAGGGCATGGCGCCGGAGGTTTGGCGAAGGTCTTCGCTGGCCGGCATGAGGATGCGGCGGAAGGCGCGGTCGACAGGATTGCGGAGCGCGGCGAGCCCGGGGACGAGGACGCCGATGCGGGCGCCAGGATGCTCGAGAAGAAAGTCGCGGGCCCAGGCGGCGCAGGCATCGATTTCGGCACGCTGATCCGAGGCGGCGCACCAGGAACGAGAGGTGTCGTCCGGGGCGAACTCCGGTACGGGCCGGAATTCGCCGACAATGACGCCCTGGTTTTCGAGCGCGGCGAGAAGATCGCGATGCGAGGGTGGAACGCGATCGAAGCCGACGAGCAGGATCTCCGGCGGCAGAGTGAGACGCGCGGCTTCCGTTGTCAGAAATGAGGCAAGCTGACTGCCGCTGAGCCAGCGATTGCGGGCGCATTCCCGTTCAAAATCGTCGGCCCAGTGGCGGAAGCGCTCGGCGTCGGTCTGCTCCCAGCTGTGGCGGCGTTCGGGGTGCGCATTGTAAGCAGACAGGAGCGTCCAGGCGTCGGCGGCGAGAGCGGCCATGGCTTCCGGAGCGAGGACGCGAGCGGCGTCCTTGCCCTGCGCGCGGGTCCAGAGCGCCTGCTCCTGGAGCGGCGAGAGCAGCATGGGCGCGTTGGGCGCATCAAAAACGTAACCGCGAAAGAGATCGCGCAGCCAGGAATCCCAGTCGAGGATGGCGGCTGAGGCCCAGAATCGGGCTCCGCCGGCACGCTGCGATTCGGCGAAGCGGAGGTGGAGAGCACGGGCGGTGCGGGGGCTGGCGGCGACGATGGTGGCGCCGCGCCGGAGCGCGTCGGCGATGGGCCCGGGCAGGTGCATGGGGAGTCGCTGATCCAGTGTAAACTGGCAGGTGAAGCTGATCCGTTCTCATATTTCCACTGTTTTGGCCACCGCCGCGGTTCTGGCGGTGGTTGTGTTTTTGGGCGGTTGCCGCGGGACGGCGACCGGCGGCGGTGTGCCCGGCCAGCAGGCGGGGGTGAAGCAGTACAACCTTCGCGGCGTGGTGGTGTCGAGCGATGCAAAGTCCGGGCAGGTGACCCTCGATACGCAGGCGATCCCCGGTTATATGGCGGCAATGACCATGCCCTACACGCTGCGGCAGCCGAACATCGCGACGGAGTTGCATCCCGGCGACACGATCACGGCGGTGCTGACGCCGACGAATAATGCCGATTATCTGGATCAGATTGTCGTGATCGCGCAGGCGAAGCCGGACTATAAGCCGGCGGTGAGCTTCAACGATCTGGAACCGGGCGAGACGATCCCGGACTTCGCGTTTCGCAACCAGAGCGACAAAATGATTCGGTTATCGCAGTTCAAAGGCAAAGTGCTGCTGATGACCTTCATCTACACGCGGTGCCCGCTGCCGAATTTCTGCGTGCGCATGAGCCGGAATTTCGCGAAAATCGACAAGACGCTCCAGAAAGACCCGGCGCTGTACGCGAAAACGCATCTGCTCAGCGTGAGCTTCGATCCTGCCTACGACACGCCGAAGGTTTTGCGCAGTTACGGCGGCGCGTACACGGGGAACTACTCGAAGGAGACGTTCAAACACTGGGATTTTGCGGCGCCGAGCGAGAAGGAGCTGCCGAAAGTGCAGCATTTCTTCGATATCGGGGCGACACCGGAAAAGAATACGACGATCACGCATTCGCTCTCGACGGTGGTGATCGCGCCGGACGGCAAGCTCTACAAGTGGTATCCGGGGAATGAGTGGACGCCCGAGCAGGTGCTGGGGGACTTACAGAAGCTGGAAGCGGGCCACGCATAGTCTGAAAACAGATGACCACCCTATACGATGTCATCGCTGCGCGCCGTGCAGGAGGTTATTCCGCGCGTGAAGGCTCTGCTTACGAATTTCGAGAAGATGGCCGTCACCGAACCCGTGGCTTTGCATCCTTAGAGAAAGAGGAGACGGCACAATGACCGAGGTGCTGAAGATTCGACAGGACGCTGAACTGGATTTTCTGTCGCTGGGCGCGCTGGTGCACCGGCTCGACCCCGGCATTGTGCCGTTCCGCAAGGCGACCGAGTGCAAAATCCACGTGAGCGGCGGCGAGTTCAATGTTGCGGCGAATTTGTCCGATTGCTTCCGGCTGAAGACAGGCATTGCCAGCGCGATGGTGGACTATCCCATCGGCGACCTGATTGCCGAGCGCGTGCGGGCGATGGGCGTCCATCCCTTTTATAAGCATTTCGAGCACAACGGCGTGGACGGGCCCAACATGGCGACGGTGTACAGCGATCGCGGCTATGGCGTGCGGCCGCCGGTGGTGTTCTACAACCGCTGCAACGAGGCGGCGGCGCAGCTGCGGCCGGGCGACTTCGACTGGAAGGCGATCTTTGCGGGCGGTGTCAAGTGGGCGCACAGCGGAGGCATCTTTGCGGCGCTGTCGCCTACCACGGGCGATATAACCGTGGAAATGATGCAGGCGGCGAAGGCTGCCGGCGCGGTGACGTCTTTCGATCTGAATTTTCGCGAGAAGCTGTGGAAGGTTTCGGGGGGCGCGGACAAAGCGGTGGAGACGATCGGTCATATCGTGGAGCACGTAGATGTCCTGGTCGGCAATGAAGAGGATTTGCAGAAGGGTCTGGGCGTGCAAGGCCCGAAGGCGGAGGATAAAAGCAAATCGAAGCTGGACCCGAGCGCCTTCGTCGCGATGATCGACAAAGTCGTGAAGAAGTACCCAAAGGTCAAGGTCGTCGCAACTACGCTGCGCGAGGTGCACTCGACCAATCGGCACAGCTGGAGCGCGGTGGCCTGGGTGAACGGCAAGACGTACACGGCTCCAACCGCCGAGCTGGACGTCTACGATCGCGTGGGCGGCGGCGACGGTTTCGCGGCGGGATTCTTTTACGGACTGCTCACCGGCGTTGGGCCGGACGAGGCGACGAAGCTGGGCTGGGCGCACGGCGCGCTGCTGACGACCTTCCCCGGCGACACTACGATGGCGACGCTCGAGCAGGTGCGCGCCGTGGCGCAGGGCGGCTCGGCGCGGATTCAGAGATAGGGATCTGAATCAGAATCGGCATTCAGAGTTCAGGATCCGTCAATGCTGCGAGCCGTCTTTGCTGAGGGACGGCGGTGACTGCGCCCGGATCAGGTAGATGCGATAGCCTCGGCGGTGATTCTGGCGGTTCCACCAGCGGGGCGGCGGCGGGGAAACTGTGTCGTAGATGAGGTAGTTCGCCTGTAGATAAGAATCAAACTGCGGCCACAGCGCCAGCTTCCCGAACCCCGGAGGTCCCACCGGGAACAGGTTGTTGACAACGATGAAGACCGCGGGGGGGTGAGCCTGAACGGAGTTCCAGAATTCTTTGCGGCTGGCTGCGACCACGCCATTCCGTTCAGGCCCAAAGAGAAACTCGTCATAGAGGAAGCCGGTGCTCTGAATCAGCCGGCTGTCGTACAGAGCGTTATAGCAGCCGCCGTTCGTGTCGAGGCACTGCACGCGTCCGGAGAGCTTTGGGCCGCCGAGGCGATTCAGATCCTGTCGCAGGAATGTCACGAAGTCCGTATTGCGCCAGTCATAGCGGCTGGCGATACGGGCTGACGCGGGTGCGACAAACAGAATTCCAAACGCCAGGCCAGCGACACCCGCCATGCGGGGCAGACCGCGTTTTCGGGCAGCAGCGGTAAAGTCCAACCCCATCAGCAGCAGAAGGAAAGCCAGGAAGGGGTAGCGCTGATACGGATAGCCTTTGCCCTGGACAACGAACGAGAGCAGTCCGATGGCCGCTCCGAGAACGAGAGTCATGCGTTCCCATGCCGGCCAGCCCTCTTGCTGAAAGAACGCCACTAACAGCCAAAGCACCACGAGGGGCAGCAACGGCGAGATCGAGTGGATAAGAAGGTAACTGAGCGGCCGACGCGCCAGGCTGGCGTGGTATCGCACGAGACCGGAGGTGACAAAGACGAGGCTGTGCAGAGCATGTGCATGCCATAACCAAACACAGATTGCAACCAGTGGCAGTACGAATCCTGCGCTGGCATACAGAATGAAAGCGAGTTGGGGACGCGCCTTGGTGGGGCGAGCGATCAGCAGAAAAATGAGGACCGCGGGCGCCAACAGGAGGAAGGGCGGCTTAATGCTCGTCGCCATGCCTGCGCCAAGTCCGAAGACGAACATCCACTGCGGCGAACCTCTCCGGGTCGCGCGAAAAAGCGCGGTATAGGCGACGAGGATGAGCACCGCGACCACGAAGTCGCGCTGACCCATATCGAAGATGCCATCGCGGCCGTGAAGGAGCCCCAGCAGCACACCGGAGAAGAGTCCGGCGAACCAGTCGTTGGGTCGTGCGATCGCAACCATCGCCGCCGTGGCTGCAACGATCAGGAGCAGATCGAAGAGACGCCAGGCCAGCGAACCGGGACCGAGCGTGTGCATGACCGCATCATCCGTGAGGAACGCACCTGGCATATTGATTTCGGCGACGTCTCTGTAAGGAAATCGGCCATGGTTCATGAGGAAAGCGACGTAGTGCATGAGAGACGCGTCGCCGACCAGCGGCCAATGGAACGTTGTGACGGCGAACCAGAGGAAACAGAAGCCGAGGATACCCGAGCCCACGATTCTTGCCGGGAGAGAGAGGCGATCAGCGAGCTCGAGCATGTTCGAAGCCATTTTAAGGTCTTGCGGCAGACGCGGTCAGGCCGAGCACGCGCAGCGGCGTGCGTCGCCACTCCAGTAGACTGGGGGAACACGGAACGGGAGGACTTTATGGCAAAGTTGACGCTGGTGTTTGCGGTGCTGATGGTCGCGCTGGGGCTGGTGGGATATCTGGGCAGCGGAAGCCAGCATCCCACGGCGCTGATCCCGTTTTGGTGGGGGTTGGCGCTGGGGATTTTCGGCATTCTGGCCATCAGCCCGAAGGAGGGCCGGCGCAAGCTCTTCATGCACGTCAATGTAACGATTGGGCTGCTTGGCTTCATCGGCGGCCTGGTGGAGGGGATTCGCGGGTACGGCAAGCCTACGTTAGGCACGTATCTGATTTCGGCGGAAACCGCGAAGCTGTGGATGGCGGGCCTGATGCTGATTTATGTGCTTCTTTGCGTGCGCTCGTTCATCAAGGCTAGAAGACAACTGGTAGCCAGTAGCCTGTAGCGAGTAGCCGGCAGCTGATTTTTCGATGGCCATGGGATCCATCCCGAGGATGAATGCCGAGCGCGGTGGCGGCGCGCGCGCGCGGGCCCGTGCCGATTTGCCGAAGAAGAAGACCGATCTCAAAAAGGCGATGCCGGAGATCTGGAAGCTGGTGCAGCCGCGGAAATGGCTGCTGCTGGCGGGCCTGCTGCTGGTGGCCATCAACCGTGTGGCGGGGCTGGTGCTGCCGTTCCTCACCAAGCCGTTCGTCGATCAGGTGATCACGAAGCATCACGGGGAGCTGCTGCCGCGGCTGGTGGTCGAGGTGTTTCTGGCCACGCTGGTGCAGGCGGTGACGTCGTTCTCGAACACGCAACTGCTGTCGAAGGCGGCGCAGCGGATGATCGCCGACCTGCGGCAGCAGGTGCAGCAGCATGTGGGGCGGCTGGCGGTGAGCTTCTATGACGCGAACCGTACGGGCGTGCTGGTGTCGCGCATCATGAACGACGTGGAGGGCGTGCGGAACCTGGTCGGCACCGGCCTGGTGGAGTTTGTCGGTGGGCTGCTGACAGCGGTCATGGCCTTCTTCTTCCTGCTGCATCGCGCGCCGAAGATGACGCTGATCGTTTTCTCTGTAGTCGCGGTTTTCGTGATTGTGCTGCAGCGGGCGTTTAAAACGATTCGGCCGATTTTCCGCGAACGGGCGAAGATCACGGGCGAGGTGACCGGGCGGCTCACGGAATCGCTGGGCGGCGTACGCGTGGTGAAGGGCTACCACGCGGAGAAGCGCGAGGCGGGCGTGTTTTCTGTCGGCGTGCTGCGGCTTCTGGATAACGTGATGCACTCGCTCACGGCGACTTCGCTGCTGTCGATGGCGGCGACGACGGTGCTCGGAGTGGTCGGCGGTCTGGTGATGCTGCTGGGCGGCCACCTGGCCCTGGGCGGGCATATGACGGCCGGCGATTACACGCAGTACGGCGCGTTTCTGGCGTTCATGATCGCGCCGGTTTTCCAGGTGGTGAACATCGGGACGCAGCTGACGGAAGCGGTGGCGGGCATCGATCGCACCATGGAGATCCTGGGCGAGCGGGATGAGTTCGCCGATCCGGCGCGGGTGAACACGCTGACTGAGATTGTCGGCGATCTGCAGTTCGACGATGTGCGCTTCGCCTACGATCCAGAGAAGCCGGTGCTGCATGGGATCAGCTTTGAGGCACGGCCGGGCACGGTGACGGCGCTGGTGGGCTCATCGGGCTCGGGGAAATCGACGATCATCAGCCTGGTTTGCGCGTTCCACAAGCCGGACAGCGGGCGCGTGCTGGTGGATGACATCGATCTGGCGACTGTGCGGCTGGATAGTTATCGTTCGCAACTCGGCGTGGTGCTGCAGGAATCCTTCCTTTTCGACGGCACCATCAAAGAGAACGTGATGTTCTCGCATCCGGAGGCGACGGAAGAGGAATTCCTGAATGCGTGCCGCATCGCCCGCGTGGACGAGTTTGCGGAGCGGTTCCCTGAGAGATACGACACCATAGTGGGCGAGCGCGGCGTGAAGCTGTCGGGCGGCCAGCGGCAGCGGCTGTCGATTGCGCGCGCCATCCTGGCCAGCCCGCGTATTCTGATTCTGGATGAAGCGACCTCGTCGCTCGATTCCGAGTCGGAGGCAATGATTCAGCATGGCCTCAGTTACTTAATGCAGGGGCGGACGACCTTTGTGATCGCCCACCGGCTGTCGACCATCCGGCGAGCGGATCAGATTCTGGTGGTCGAGGGCGGATTAGTAGTAGAGCGGGGTACGCACCAGAGCCTGTACGCGCTGGGCGGCCGGTACTATGACCTGTACACGCGGCAGCATGGCCTCGAGGAGAATCTCTTCCTGGCGCCCGGCGAAGGCGATGCAGTCGAGGAGGAAGAGGCCAGGTAGGGGACTGCGCGTCGAGCGGTTCGCCGAGTCGCCCTTTTGGCATCTAACCCGGTTCGAGCGACTTTCTGATTTCGTTGTCACGGAGGCGATGCAATGAGGGCCGTGATTCTGATTCGGATTCTGGTGGGCTGGGTGTTCATCTCCGAGGGGATTCAGAAGTTTCTGTTCCCCAACGCACTGGGCGTGGGGCGGTTTCAGGCCATTGGGATTCCGCTGTCGCAGTTCATGGCCCCGTTTGTCGGCTTCGCGGAGATCTTCTGCGGCGCGCTGCTGATCATCGGCATCCTCACGCGCCTGGCGACGCTGCCGCTGCTGGCGGTGATCCTGACGGCAATCGGAACAACGAAAATTCCGGAGTTGTTCCACGTCAATCAGGGCGTGTGGTTCATGCTGCACGATGCGCGCGCCGACTTCAGCATGCTGCTGGGGCTGATATTCCTGCTGATTGTGGGGCCGGGGCCGCTTTCGGTTTCCGGAGCGAGGCAGGGGATCATCGACTACCGCACGAATCGGGATCAGGAAAAGATGGAAGCCGAAGTCCCGCCGACGCCAAAGCAACTGTAAGCGGGCTGCGGCGTGGCTACCATCATCGGGCAGCGGGACGGACGACAGAGGCGAGCAGCTAAACTGCTGACATGATCCTGGAAGTTGCGATGCTGAAGGTGCATGCGGGGCAGGAGTCCGCATTGGAAGCCGCCATGGCGAAGGCTGCGCCGGTCATTGCCGGATCGCCCGGCTACCTTGGACACGAGCTGCAGCGCTGCATGGAAACGCCGGGGCGTTATCTGCTGCTGGTGCGGTGGAAGACGCTGGAGGCGCACACGGTCGGGTTCCGGCAGTCGCCGGCCTTTGGGGAGTGGCGGCAGCTCATCGGAGCCTACTTTGCGGAGCCGCCTGTGGTGGAGCACTACGAGTGCGTGCTGCAGCGGGACGCGCCGGAAGTCTGAAGCAGACACGGCTCAAACGGCTCGCGCAGCCCTGCGGGCGACGAGGGCGGATCCAAAGGCAGATGACAAATGTCGTCTCCTATTTCGCCAGCGCCTCCAGGGTGCCGTCGGCCCGGCCGAGGGCGTCGTTTAAAGCTGTCATCTGCTGCTGGGCGCGTGTGCCGTTCTTTGCGTCGATGGCCTCGTTCACGCCGGGAATCACTACCGCCGAGTAACCGGTGTATTCGCCCGGGGCATAGATGGTGTGCTTGTACCAGGGGCGTCCGGGCAGACCCGCCTGGTTCAGCAAGCCTTCCTCGACATTGCGGAGCTGGTTGTTGAACGAGCGCAGATCGGCAATTTCCCCGGGGTTCTCCTGCTTCTCTCTCACCTGCTGCGCCAGATCGGTGAACTTCTGTGCGGCGGCCAGCGCGGGAGCGAAGTCGAGATGCTGCATGCCGGCATCGCTGGCCTTTTTCTGCGCGGCTTCGAGGTAGGCGGTCAGCTGTTTGCCGTAGGTGACGTAGTTGTAGGGGAGCACGTCGGCATCAGCCATGTGCAGCACCTGGAGGCCGAAGATGCGGGCCATCTCCTGCTCATAGGCGAAGGTCGGGTCAGCGTTCTGGACGAACCAGGCGTAGTCGTCGAAGACGGAATGATAGACGCCGTAAGGACCTTGGGAGCCAACATCGGTCGAGGGCACGCCGAGGTGCTGAATGAACGGCGTGAAGTCGGAGCCGCTGCCGAGATCGCCGATGCGCACGTCGTGTTCGACGGGTGCGCTCTGCTGGCTGGCATGCTCCTGCACTCCCATGTAGTGGCGGGCCGCGGCTTCGGCCTGCGTTTTCTTCCACTGCTCGTAAACGCTGCCGCCTTTGGGGCTGGGAACCTCTTTGGTGATTGCGCGGACGAAATCCTTGAGCGAGGGCACGGCGGAGGCGTCGAAGTTCGGGCCGGCGACGCCGACGTCGGTGTTGAAGTAGGCTACGGCGTGCGCCAGCTGATCGGCGTGGTCTTCAGCCCATTCCGTGGAGCCGATGAGGCCCCATTCCTCGGCGTCCCAGCTGCAGAAGAAGATGGTGCGCTTCGGCTTCCAGCCGGTCTTCAGCAACGCTCCAATGCCGTGGACGGCTTCCAGCATGGCGGCGGTGCCGCTGTTGGGATCGACTGCGCCGTAGACCCAGGCATCGCGATGGTTGCCCGCTACCACCCACTCATTGGGGAACTCGGTGCCGGGAACTTTGCCGATCACGTCCCAGATGGTCGAGTACTCGTAGTCCATTTTGAGCAGCAGGTGGACTTTGACCCCCGGGCCGATGTGGTAGGTGAAGGGCAAAGCGCCCTGCCATTCACGGGGCGCGTCGGGTCCGCCCAGATGCTCCAGGATCGGCGCCGCATCGTGGGACGAAAGCGGCTCGGAAGGAATCTTCGGCAGGCTTGCGGCGTCTTCGGGCTTGATCCGCTGAGAGGCAGGCAGGTCGGGGCGCGAGGCAATGCCGGGGGTGAGCGCATCGCCGGGATATTTAAACATGTACTGCACTGACCCGCGCTGCACGGAGGTCGCCGGCCGCCAGGGCCCATGGGGATACATGTCGCCGCGGTAGAAGCCGTCGTCCATGGGATCGGAGTAAATGAGGACTCCGGCGGCATGCTTTTCCTGGGCAATGTAGACCTTCACACCACGAAAATTGCCGCCGTAGCGGCACATCACGATTTTGCCCGCGACATCGATATTCATCTCCGCGAGCTTGTTGAAGTCCTCGAGCCGGCAGTAGTTTGCGTAAACCACTTCTGCAGTGATGTCGGCCGACGGCGACGAGCCGTTGAAGGCCGGTGTGACACGGGGGTCGTCCTGGTAGGGCTCGTTGCCGGCGACGTGTTCTCTCACCGGGCCGGTCATCAGCAGCTTGCCGTTAGCATCCCAGGCCTGAACTTTGACTTCTTTCGGCATGTTGAGCCACGCCTTGTAGGGAACGATCGTGGTCTCGAGACCGGCCTCTTTGAATTTGGAGGCGACATACTGCGCCGTCTTGTAATCCTCGGGCGAGGCGGCAATGTGGGGCTCTGCGGTGATGATCTTCAGCTCTTCGCCGGCAAGCTTCGCGCTGGGCACAGCCAGAAATGCCTGGTCGGTCTTCGCCTGTTCCGCGGCGAAATCCTTGTAGCCGAAGAGGGAGCTGGGTTGCGATGCGGTCTGCGCGCCTACCAGGGCGAGTGAGGTGAGGAGAAGCGAGGCGAAGAGAAACGAAGCGCGCGAAGGCATGTAAGGGCTGCTCCCGGCAGAGGGATAGGGATTGAAGAGAAAAGCTTATCACCGGGCCGCTGGACCCGGTGCGCGGGGGGAGGGCCGCGCTCTAGGCGGTAGCCGGCTGCACAGGCTGGCCGCAGTGGGCGCAGCGTCTGGCCGCGAGGGGAACGTCCGACAGGCATTCGGGACACGGATGTGTGGTTGGGGGAGCGGCCTTGGCGGGATGGAACCTTTTCAGCAGCGCATTGACGGGCAGCACGAACAGGAAATAGACGCTGGCGGCGATGATCAGGAAGGAGAGAAGCGCGTTGAAAAAGTCGCCATAGAGAACCTTGCCGCCATGGATGGTCACCACCAGGGCGCTGAAGTCCGGTTTGCGCACGATGGCGGCGATCAGCGGGTTGATGA
This sequence comes from Acidobacteriaceae bacterium, assembly GCA_049579805.1. Classification (GTDB taxonomy): domain Bacteria; phylum Acidobacteriota; class Terriglobia; order Terriglobales; family Acidobacteriaceae; genus Palsa-343. Next base: position 62,925 of record JBAUOP010000048.1, on the reverse strand, counting down.
TGTCTTTGACCAGCGCGTTCACGATGGCCGTAAAGGCGGAGCCGACGACGACAGCAACGGCGAGGTCGACGACGTTGCCGCGCAGGATGAAATCACGAAAGCCCTTGAGCACGATAGATCCCCTGATTGCGATAGAGATTCGATGCGGCGGGTGCGGAATCGGCAGCGGGACTGAGAGTACGAGGAGAGAGGCTCCGCCGCAGCGTACCCCGAATGTAGCACGGCGGTGAGGGAGCGGTCCCGCGGCCGGAGGGCGGCTTTAATCCTGCTCCTCGACGATCGTCTGCGGAGGAATCTCGGTGCCGACGCGGGGACCCTCGATGCTGTGCAGACCCCAGGCCATGCGCGGGGTGTTGTGGGCGAGGCCGTAGCGGCCGTCAGGGGCCAGAAGGATGATGCCCCCGTGGCCTCCGAGGCGGCGGTGCAGGTAGGCCATGGCCTCCGGGGCAACCTGCTCCGGCGAGCCGCCGGCGAGGACGCGGTCGGTCGCCCACTTGCCCAGCACCAGCTTCATGATGGGCTCGCCCCAGCCGGTGAGAGAGACGGCCGCCGATGCGTTGTCGGCATAGCAGCCGCAGCCGATGAGGGAGGAGTCGCCGACACGTCCTGGATCTTTGTTGAGGGTGCCGCCGGTGGAGGTTCCCGCGGCCAGGCGGCCGTCGCCGTCGAGAGCCACGGCGCCGACGGTATCGTGCGATTCAAGAGGCGGCTGGCCGGAGAAGGTGCGATCCGGCGATCCGGCCTGCTCGCGCGCCTGCGCTTCCGCCAGGCGGCGCCGCTCGCGCTCCAGCACGAGCTCGGCATTGTCGATCAGGGGCATGCCGTGGGACTGGGCGAACGTCTCGGCGCCCGCGCCGACGAAGTAAACATGGGGGCTCTTGTCGAGGACGAGCCGCGCCGCCTGGATGGGATTGCGCAGGCGTTCCACACAGGCGACTCCCCCGGCGCGGAGGGTTACACCATCCATGAGCAGAGCGTCGAGCTGCACGCGGCCATCGCGGGTGAGGAAGCTGCCGCGTCCGGCGTCAAAGGCGGGATCGTCCTCCATGGCCGTGACCGCGGCCTGGACGGCGTCGACCGCGGAGCCGCCGCGATCGAGGATGCGCCAGCCTTCCTGGAGCGCGTCAAAGACACCCTGCTCGTACGCGTCGAGCAGATCGGCGGGGATGTCCCAGGCGCCACCGTGGACAAGGAGGATGGGAGAACGATTCATAGTGGGAAAGGGGATTGTACCGTTTTGGCGAGGGTTTTGGGATCAGGGTCTAAGGCAGGCGGGAGCTCTGCCGATATGCCAGTCATGATGCAGACGCGCAAGGTTTCGGTGTACCAGGGCACCGGGCGGGAAATGCTGCCCAGCGATGCGGAGATCGTACTCCCGGGTCGGGGGCTGCAGTATCCAGGGCGCATCGCGTATCTCAGTTCGGAAGGGTGCCTGATCGAGTCGAAGTGCCGGCTGGAGCCTGGGACGACCGTGGAGTTGTGGATGAGGACCGAACGCATGCCTCTGCGTCTGCTGGCGCACCTGGTGGAGCGGCGCGAAGCCGGAGTGGAGTTTCGATTTCAGGAGATGAGCCTGCGGAAGCTGGATCAGATTGAGAGCCTGAAGGCGGAGTTGGCCGCGGAGGCAGGATCCAGCTGACCCGCCGCTTGGGGCGACGGTTACAGATTGGCCCGCGGCGCGCGGGATTCGACGGCCAGCCCTGTCTCGGAATCGCCCTCCGGGTCCTCCAGGGTCACGGCCAGGCGGCCGTTTGCCTCGCGGGCCCAGGCGATGCGCGCCCGCTCACTGCCGGACCCCTCAATTCGCCAGGCGCCGTTGTGCTGTACGAGCTGCATGGCGGAGCGCTCGCGCCACCAGCGATTCACTTCGCGCGGGATCGTGGACCAGACTCCTTCTTCCTTCACCAGAGTGGCCAGATGCGCCAGCAGCGATTCGAAGACCGCCCGGTTGCGGGGATCGATGACGTAATCGGGGTGGACGATGAAGCTCATCAGCCCGTGCCGGTCGAGAATGAGGCGGGTCTGCTTCTTCCACAGATCGATCGAGAAATCGTTGAGGATGTTGAACAATGTGTAATCCTGCACGTCCGTGACCGGGATTTCGAGCAGCTTCCCGATGAAGTACGGCATCACCGTGCAGCAGCCGCCGCGCTGCGGATCCAGATGGGCCACGTTGGGAACGGACATGTCGTAGGCAAATTCGAACCGGTCGAACCATTCCTGATTGCGATAGAGAACGCCGGCGCGAAAGCCTTCCGCCCCAAAGCTGCGCCCGTACTCATTGATTTTTTCGACGCGCCGGAGGAACTCCGAACGCTCCCGATAGAGATGGCCGTCATGATTCAGGTCGTGAACGGCGACTTCAAATCCGCGCGCGCGGATCGAGTCCAGGAACTCCGGAGGGTTCGTATAGCGAACCTCCGGGATGATCTGGAAGGATGCTTTGAAGCCATGGGCTTCATCGATATCCATCAGAGTGGGGCAAAAATCGCGTCCTTCCGCCTGCTCGACGTCGTGAGTCATGAGGATGCAGCCCGAATGGCCTTCCGGCCAAAACCAGATGAACGGGATGGGGCGACCCGAGGCTTGGGAGACGGCGAGGAGCAGGCTCTCCATCAGGGAGTCCACGGAAAAATCCACCGGCCAGTGAGGAAAGGGGATCTGATCCCAGTTGCGCAGCCGGAACTTCTGCAAATGCCGGCGCACCGGGACCGGCAGCAGCGGCCGCAGCAGATAATAAATCCGCCCGGTCAGCGAGGCCGAGCCGGACCCGCGCACGCCGGCATAATTCTCAAGGCGCAGATTATCCGCCACCTCACAGGGATCGAAGGGCAGAGTGACGCTTCCGGACTCCACGCGCACATCCGGGGCGGCGTCATGGAGCGAGGCGCTCGGGGAGGGCGCCGACGGCTGACCGGCCATCCGGCCAAAGCAGGTCGCTTCTTCGCCAAAGCGGAAATACCCAGGGGTGCTGCTCCTCGGATTCTGAACCTGCAGACATGTAAATTCCGGGGGACAACGGTAGTAATCGACGAGGCAGCGCGAATTCTCAGGGATTGACATAGCGACTTACCCCTTATTCGGAAATCGGAAGCGGTCGGGGACAGGTCGCTTCCTTAGATTTGCTCTGCGGGATCCGAAAAGCCCCTGCACCACCTGCAACGAGAAGCGGACCCCGACGAAACGTCAGACAGCCGGCCAAATTCGGTGGGGCGGACTGACAGGCTTTTCCCGGGCCAGTGCAGAGCGAACCAGGCGAGGAGCAGAGGCGGTCCGGCAGATTTTCGACCACGATACTGAATTCGTGACGGGATTACCAGAAGAAAAGGCGGCGTTTTCTAAGGGAGCAGGGAAAGACGCACCAGCCTAAATGGAACGAGCAGCCGGGACGGTGCGAGCTTCGCGAGCGAGTGTCTGCTGCAATGCCGGCTCTTCGATAAACGTGCGACACAGCGCGCCTTCGCGGTATATTCTGGTCATCACAGTCTCTGATGGAGGTGTCTTTTTCCCCAGGGCGTTCCCCGGCGCCGGAGACTGAGCAGCGTTTGATTCGAAAGATATGGCGGACAGCCCCAGGCGACCGGCAAGCGACGCGCCGACGCAATTCGGTGCTCCCACAGCCGTGAGCAGCTCCAGCGGCGACGCGCGGCCCGGAGACACCGTGGTCCCGGCCTCCGTTCCGCCTTCGCACTCTGACGCGCCTACCCTGGTGGAGACGGGGAGTCCGGCATCGGGCCGGCCGGCCAGCGCAGGGCGCAGTCGCGCTCATGCGACGGGCGGCTGGGGCGAGGGCGAAGCGGAGCTCGAACCGGGCACCATTCTTGCCGGACGCTATGAGATTCTCACCGTCCTCGGCACCGGCGGCATGGGCTCGGTGTACAAGGCGCAGGACAGGGAACTGGAGCGGCTGGTGGCCCTGAAGGTGATCCGGCCGGAGTTGGCCCGCAACGCCGCCATCGTCGACCGCTTCAAGCAGGAGATTCGCCTTTCCCACAAGGTGACGCACCGCAACGTGGTGCGGATGTACGACCTCTCGGAAGACGCAGGCATGCGCTTTGTGACCATGGAACTGGTCGCGGGCCGTGATCTGCGCAGCGTTCTGGAAGACCGCGGCAAGATGCCCCCCGACGAAGCGGTGCAGATCCTGCAGCAGATTTGTACGGCGCTGGAGGCGGCACACACTGCCGGCATTCTGCACCGGGATCTCAAGCCGCAGAACGTCATGGTGGAAGACGCCGGCCGTGTTGTGGTGATGGACTTCGGCCTGGCGCGCACCATCGAAGGCGACGGCATGACCCAGTCCGGCGCGCTGCTGGGCACCATGGAATACATGTCGCCCGAGCAGGCCCTCGGCAAGGAGCTGGATCAGCGATCGGACATTTTTGCGCTGGGGCTCATCGGCTACGAGATGCTCACCGGCGACATGCCGTTCAGAGCCGAGAGCGCCATCGCCAGCCTCCTGAAGAGAACCCGCGAGCGGGCGGCGCCCATCTCGCAGCTGGACGCCACGCTGCCCGGCGCGTTGACCGAGATCATTGGCAAGTGCCTCGAAACCGATGTCGAGCAGCGCTACAAGAACGTCGGCGAAATTCTGAAGGATCTGGAGCTGTGGCGCGAAAAGACAGCGGCGGCGAGCCTGCGCTTTACCGCCAATGTTCCCTCCCAGGGCATCAGCGGACGATGGCTGCTGGCGATCGGCGGCGGCGTGCTGGCCATTGCCCTGGCGGCAGGGATTCCGATCGCGGTCCGCCACTTCCGCGGCTCACCGGCTACCGGCAGCGCGGCTGTGGTGAAGCCCAGCGTCTCGCTCGCGATTCTGCCCTTCTACAACGCCTCCGGCAATACTTCGCTGGACTGGCTGAGCGCCAGCCTGGCGGAAATGCTGAGCAGCGACATCGGCCAGTCGGCGCAGGTGCGCATGGTTTCCGCGGATCGTCTGCAGCAGGTCCTCCAAGACCTGCATGTCTCCGCCAACTCCCAGCCCGATCCGAACATGCTGCGCCGGGTAGCCGAATTCACCAACGCGCAGACGCTGGTTTTCGGCCAGTACATCGCGGCGGGCAGCGAGATCCGCATCAACACGACAGTGCTGGATCTGGCGCACGATGCGCGTTCCTCGGTCACCACCGATGTTCCGGACCAGAATCAACTGCTTGCGTCGGTGGACAAGCTGGCCGGCGACCTGCGGCATAAACTCTCGACCGATCCAAAGGTGTTAAGCGATCTTAGGGCGCACGCCGTTCGTCCCACCACGAACTCCGTGGACGCTCTGCGCGCCTATGAGGCCGGCGTAGCGCTGGAGCGGGACGGCAAGGACCTCGCTGCGCAACAGCAGCTCCAGACGGCCACCACGGCCGATCCGAATTTTGCTCTGGCCTACGCAAAACTGGCCGACGCGTATTCGAACCTCGGCCATGACGATCTGGCGCAGACGGCCTCGCGCCGCGCCGTGGATCTCAGCGAGAACCTGCCCGTTCAGGAGCGCTACCTGATCGAAGCTGACAACGCGCGGATCAACCACAATACGCAGAAAGCCATTGACGCCTATCGGCAGCTGGCGACCGCCGATCCGTCGGACACAGACGTGCAGTTTGCCCTCGCCGGACTGTACGAGCAGCAAGGAGACTACAAAGCGGCGAAGCAGAAGCTGACCCTGGTGCTGGCGAATGATCCCAAAAACGTGGAAGCGCTGCTGGCCAGCGGCCGGGTCGCCATTCTCGCCGGCGATTCGCAGGGCGGTCTCGATGTGCTGAGCCGCGCGCTGCCCCTCGCGACCGAACTCGACAACCAGGAAGAGAAGGCGGCCATCCTGCAGGCCACCGGCATTGCCTATGACTCCATGAACCGGTTGGACGACGCGCTGCGCAATTACCAGGAATCGCTGACGATCAAGAAGCAGATCGGGGATCAGCGCGGTGAGGCCGCCAGCCTGGAGCAGATCGCGGATATTCAGGACAAGCAGGGCAAGCCCGACGAGTCACTGGCGACCTATAAGGACGCGCTCGCGCTGCGGCGGCAGATTCGCGATCAGACGGGCATCGCCAATTCCCTCATCGACATGGGCAGCTTCTATCACGATCATGCCAAACCGGCGGACGCTTTGACGAACTTCACTGAGGCGCTGCAGATCGAACGGCAGCTGGGCGATCTGGATACCCAGGCGCTCTGCCTGCACAACATCGGCGCCATCAAGATGGATCAGGGCGCCTATCAGGACTCGCTCACCTATCTGGAGCAGGCTTACGAGCTGCGGCAGAAGCTGAACGTCCCCGAAGATCTCGCCGACTCCCTGCACGATCTGGCTGAGGTGAACACCAAACTCGGGCAATATGACACAGCTCTTTCTGACTATCTGAAAGCGATCGAAACCTATCGCAGCGCCAACGATCAGCGCGGCGTCGCCGTCGAAGATAACGGCATGGCCAAGATCTTCGCTGCCCAGGGGCGCTACGGCGCGGCGCTCGCAGCGATGAAGGAGGCCCTCAACATCCTGCAGCAGTCGAAGGAGACCACATCGCTCACGGTGGAGGTGGTGGGTGGCTGGGGCGATCTGCTCGCGCAGGTGGGGCGCAGCGCCGACGGCCGCGCCAGTCTTGAACAGGCGCTGCACATCGCTCAGCAGATCCAGAACAACTGGGCCGCGGCTCTGGCCACCAACTGGATGGGCGACGCCTATTTCTATCAGGGCGACTACGCCGGCGCGCACCAGCAGTACGACCATGCGCTGGAGATCGCGTCAAAGACTTCTGACAAGGAAACCATCCTGTTGTCGAAGGTGAATCGCGCCAGGACCGATCTGGCCATGGGCCATGCGGCTGCGGTGATCCCTGACTTGAAAAAGCTGGCGCAGGATGCGGACGCCGCGGGCCTGAAGTCGCTCTCCGTCGAATGTGCCTTTTATCTGGACCAGGCCCTGGCGCAGACCAAAGGGGCCGCAGCGGCCGAACAGGATCTGAGCCTGACCCAGGCGCGAGCGGAGAACCTGGGCCTGCGCATCCTGCAGGCGAAGGTTCAGGCCCTCCAGGGAACGCTGCTGGCAAAGAGCGGCCACGCCGCCGACGCCGCGATCCACGACCGCCAGGCGGTGCGCATTCTGGACGCGATCAGCAAGGAAGACAATTCCGCACAGATTCTCAATCGCGCGGACCTGAAAGGCGTGTACGCCGATGCGCAGAAGGCGCTGGCGGGCAGCCACTGAAGCATCGCCTCGCGCATCGGGGCGGAATCAATCCCAAAAGATGAAGTCGGCACCCGGCGTGGCGTCCAGAGTGCGTGGCCTCTGTCAACGGATCGCTTAAGGTGCAGCGGGGCGCAGCCACTGCGCGACGGCGCCCCGGATTCCCCTCTCGCTAATCGCCCGTGCCTGACAGGGAGACTTTCTGCGGGCCGTTCTGTGCGTTATCGGTGATCACCAGAGTCGCCGACCGCGTCTTCTTGGCCTGCGGTGTGAAGGTCACATCGAGTGTGCAGCTGATTCCGGCCGCCAGCGTCGCCGGGCAGGTGTTGGGGGCGGAGAAGTCCAGCGGGTCCGCACCCGTTACGCCGATACTCGTGATCGACAGGGTCGTCGCGCCCGTATTCGTGATTTTCAGCGCGGTCGTGGTGCTGGTGCCGACCTTATGCGTGCCGAAATTCACGCTGCTGGCGCTGAGCCCCACCCGTGGATTGATCACCGTCGCCGTCAGCGGAACGCTCTGCGGGCTGCCCGGTGAACTGTCGGTGACCGTCAGCGTTGCCGTCTGTGCCGTGTAGGTCGGCCCGGCGATGAACGTGACCGTCATGAGGCAGCTCTTGTTCGCGGCAAGGCTTCTCGGGCAGAGGTTCAGCGTGACATATTCGTTGGAATCGCCTCCCCCGACGATTGCGATGCGTGGGCCGGTGATCGACAGCGCAGTAGTTCCGATGTTTTTGACCGTGACTGTCTTCGTCACGATGCTGCCCAGATAGAGCGTGCCAAAATCGATCGAGGAGGGCGAAATGCTCACCGTCGAAGCCGGAGTGAAGTTCGCGGTGATTGTCTCCGGACCATTCATTGCCACCGTCGTGCTCGCGCTGCTGGGATTTGCGATCGCCCCAGCCGTGCCGCCTGTCCAGTCGACGAAGTTATAGCCCGCGCTCGGCGTGGCCACGAGGCTCTCTACGCTTTGCGAGTTGTAGTAGCCATTGGCCGCAGTGACCGACCCTCCCGTTCCCGCCGAGGCATTCAGCTGATATTGCGTGTTAAAGCTGGCCGTGTAATTCACCGTGCTCGACGGCGCAGGCACCGAGTGGCTGATGGCTCCTCCGTCGCTCCAGGACGAGAATACGTACTGCGTGCCCGGTGTGCCGCTCTGCGGAGACGTGGTGGCCAGCGTGTAGTTCGTCCCGATATCCCAGGTTGGCGCCTGCGGCCCGGTGAAAGTCGCCCCGTTAATGGAGAAGCTGAGGCCCGAGGGATTGGTACCCACGTTTACCACGACCGTCTGTGGATTCACAGTGAGCACCACGTCGTTAGAACTGGTCTGGTGGTACCCATCGCCGGAATACTGCGCCGTGATCGTGACCTGGGTGGTTGAGGTCGGCGTGTAGCTGCATGTGGCCTGATACACCGAGTTATTAAGGGTGAGCGGCACGGGACCGCATCCGTTGATCGGCGTCGTGCTCGTGCCTTCAAAGAAGCTGACCGTTCCCCCGACCGTGAGGCCCGGGCTTCCGTTCGGCAGCAACTGCAGCAGGTTGCCGGGAATTCCATTCTCCGCAACCGTGGATGGAATGGTAATGCTTGCCGTGAGTTGGTCCGGCATATTCACGGTGGCCGTGTTGTTGTTGGGTCCCGAGATCTGGGTCTGGCTGCCGATCATGGTCGCACCCGTGACCACAAAGTCGGAGAAGTTCTTGGTCTTGCCGGTGGTCGATCCGTCGATGTTCTGCGGAGTGTAGCCGGTGAAGATGTCCTGCACATTGTTGGAGGTGAGGAACCCACCGGTCTGGTTGACCGGCGATGAGGTGGTGAACGTGAACTGATTCAGGGTAGGCGTCGGTAGAACCGTGACGTTGGAGGCAACAGGAGTGTCGTACTGGTTCAGAATCGTCACGGTCTGGTTCGCAGTCACGGCGCATTCACCGGTGCAGTTCACCGTTGCGGTCGTACCGGTCGTGCTGATGGAAGTAATTGGGCTGAAGAATGGGTCGCCCTGCAGATATCCCGGCGAAGTTGGCTGGACGGAGTTGTTATAAGCCGACGTCAGATCGACGCAGTCGGTCGCGCCGGGGTCCAAACAGTCGCCGGGCGGAGTTGTCGGAGCGGGGCACGCCGTCGGCGTGCCGGTGTCGGTGTAGTAGCAGTAAGCGGAATAGATGACGCAATTCCCGCCGGTGTCGTCGTAAACCTGACAGGTCGAACCGGTATATTGCGTCGCCCCCTGGCCCAGCAATGCCGTGAACTGCGCCGGTGTAATGGTGGTCGCGATCAGGCCCATCGTGATGTCTGAGGTATCGGTGCCCGTGGGGAAGTTGGTCGTGTAGCTGTGCGTTCCAAAGTCGAATGTGGTCGGTGTCCCCGGAGGGTTCAGCGGCTGCTGCTGGGTGACCGTGGTGTGCGGCGTAAAGGTCCAGGCCATCAGTTCATTGTTTTCCCAGTCTGAGCCGGTAGCGGATGTGAACCCGACGTAAGCGCTGTCGTTGGCGCTCCCGCTGTTCAGAAGGTTCAAAGCCGTGGTCAGGTCATAGGTGCCGGAGAAGACCGGAATGGATCCGGCAACCGGCGTATGCGTTCCAGGTACGAATGCCGGATCGAGATAAATCTGGAGCAGATTGGGCGTCGATTCCGTCGGGCCGCTGTAAACGATGACGACCTGATGAACATTGCCGTCCGCCAGCGTCACCGGCGTTTGTGCTGTGGGAGTCGAAGCCGAGGTCAGCGGATTAGCCGCATAGGCCCCAACCCCGTTCAGGCTCACATTGCACGCGGCGATGTCCGGCGAATTGGGCAAACCGGCGCCGCAGTTCTGCAGAGCCATGTGGTTGTTGTCGGGATCGTAGCCGTTCTGGTAGGTATCGAATTCCAGCGCGAGGCTGTTTGGCATGCCCCCGTAGCCCAGGCATCCGCCGCCGTCGCCGACCGCCGTCAATCCACTGCCTGTGCTGGTGCAGACGCCGGCCGTATCGTCACCGGGTCCGGGTGCGTTCTGGAGGACAAACGCCAGACCGTCCGCCGTCGTCCCGCTGGTCGGGTTCGGCGTAAGTTTGAAGGCGAAATATGCGGTGAACCCATCGGCGACCTTCTGGGGCACTGCAAACCACATGCTGGAATGCTGCCCGTACGCCAGGGTCATCTCCGTCGCGTAATGCGAACTGCTTACCGGTGGGTTATCGGCCGAGTTCGGATCGATGCTGGCCGGATAGGTGTCCGAGAAGAAATACGGAAGCACGTTGTTGCCGCCGTCGTTCAGGCAAAACAGGGCGGAACCAGGCCCTGCGGAGCAGTCTCGGGAAATCTGCCCGGAGTTCGCCTGAGGCGCGTCGAAATCGTAATACGTGATCTGCTGCGCCGATGAAGCAGCAGATCCCAGAGCCAGAGCAACGCTCGCGGCCATAGCCACCAGGGACAGGTTTCGACGCGACTTCAGGAATGTCATGGGTTCCCTCCGGGGCTCACACGCGGCAAGCCCCTGATCAAGAAATTTGGCCTTAGGCCGCTCCACTTTTCCGGGCTACTGGGGAGGGAATTCGCCCGTCAGCGGGATGAGCAGCAACTACCGCGATCCATATGCAATAGTGCGTGAATCATAACCACCGTCCAGGGCAGCGTCAAGGTAATCACCAGGGAATCTTTTCGTGCGGTCCGCTACCTCGAAAGTAACCTGAAAAGTCACCGGGAAACCGCGGCCAGGATCGGCTTTCCGCTGGACGCCGGTAACTTCTCGGAATTCCTTCAATGTTCATCCAGGGCCCTGGTGGGCAGCTGGCTTGCATCGCAATCAGCCCGGAAGCTTCGGGTGCAGCTTCTCGAAACCGGCGGCCTGCTGATAGCCCCGCGCCAGCGCGCAGAGTTTTGCGTCCTGATAATGGTTCGCCAGGAATGTGATGCTCACCGGGGTACCGGGTCCCCCAATCTGGTCATCCTCCCCGCTGTCCACCGCCGGCGGTTGCGGTGCGTCCGGACCGCGAAGGCCGTTGGGAACGATACAGGCGGGATGCCCGGTCAGGTTCGTCACTACCAGCTGCTCGCTGTTCGTGGAAGCCACGACGACATCCACCTGGTCGAACACCGCGGATACCTGACGGATGGCCAGCGATCGGGCGCGATTCATCTGAATGTATTCCACAGCAGGGATGAAACGAGCTACCCGGAAGACGTTGGGCCAGTCTTCCGGCGTCTGCCGGGTTAGCAGCTTGTCGCGACCTGTGAGCGTGAGCTCATCGAAGGCCGCGGCGGCTTCGGCGTTCAGTCCGGGCACCATTGCACCGTACGGCAACGGGGGCAGATCGAGCGGGATCAGGTTGAACCCCAAAGAACGGAGCTTATCGAGTGCGGCCCGATCGTACTTCCGGTCATAGGCGCGGCGCGCCCGATACGCAGCCCGCTGTCGCTCGTGCGTCTCGCGCTGCTTCTCCTGCTCAGGTGTTTCATTCGCCGGAGCCGGCTTTGCGGCCGGCTGCGGCTGATCCGGCTCGAAGCTCTGCTTCAGATAGCCAACCCGCAGGCTCTTCCAGTCCAGATCGGCATTCCAGTTAAACGCCGCATCGCGGACAGACAGGTCCTCGCCGTCGGGGCCGTAGATCGCCTCCAGGACCGCGGCGCAGTCTTCCACCGCACGGCAGATAGGTCCCAGCTTGTCCATCGTCCAGCTCAGGGCCATGGCGCCCGTGCGCGGAACAAAGCCAAAGGTAGGCCGCAGGCCGGCGCAGCCGCAGCGTGTCGAAGGCGAGGAAATGGAGCCAAGGGTTTCCGATCCCACCGAAAAGGCCACGCATCCCGCCGCCGTGGCCGAAGCCGGACCCGCCGACGAACCGCTGGAGCCCTGCTTCGGGTTCCAGGGGTTGCGCGTGCGCCCCCCGAACCACCAGTCCCCCATGGCCAGCGCTCCCAGGGTGAGCTTTGCAATCAGTACGGCCCCGGCCGCATCCAGCCGCTTCACCACGGTGGCGTCCGTATCGATCACCTGATGCTCGAATCCGCCTGCGCCCCACGTTGTGGGGTAGCCCTTCACGGCGAGCAAATCCTTCGCGCCCCACGGCAGACCGTGCAGGGGGCCGCGATAATGCCCGCGCGCAATCTCCGCGTCGGCCTCGCGGGCCTGATTGAGGGCGCGCTCCTCCGTCAGGGTGATCAAGAAATGCAGCAGCGGATCGTAGCGCTTCAGCCGCGCCAGGTACATCTCCGTCAGGTGGGTCGAAGAAACCTTGCGCCGGCGAAGCAGATTGCCCAGCTCCATCGCCGAGGCAAAGGCCAGATCCTCAAGGTTCGAAGGAACCGTCAGTGTCGCAGGCGCCTGGCCGTAGACGGCCGGCTGGCGGGCGCTGTCCACGCTCACGTGGGGCGGTAAAGGATCGAAGACAAACGCGGGCGGCACAGCATTGGGCAGGTGCAGCTTGCGAATTTCCACGTATCCCTGGCGATCCTCGTTCAGGCCGTCGAGCATGGCCTGGCGATCCTCGTCAGGAATGCCGATCCCGGCCAGAGCCGCGGCCTCGTCGATCATCTCCGGCGTGATCTTTGGCCGTTGCGGCTCCACGCCGGAGCCGGACCCTGCGCCGGTCTGCGCCTGGGCCTGCGCGGCCAGGGTGTAGAGAGCGCCGGGAAAAAGGGTGGAGGCAAGGCCGAAGCGGCCGCTGATGGCGAGGAACTCGCGGCGATCCAGGGACATGGCCGATAGAGTACTGCGCAGGCGGCCGCAACGCCAACTTCCTGCTCTGCTGAGAAGCGCCAGGGCGGCCTGCGACCCCCCTCAGCTCGGCGCATTTCGGCGCCGCAGGATCTCCATGATTAAGGAGGCAGGTCCATTTCAGGGGGGCTTCGCCGTACCACCTAAGTTCCACATGCCGGCGAGGGGTCAGGGAGTACAATTCAGGATACGCGTTCGGCTCCCCGCCGGGACCTGCAACGGGGGTATTCCGGCTAGGAAATTGGCTGACTCCGCGGGCCGCTTTGCGGCGTCTAATTCTATTGGAGAGCTAGGATCCGGATTGGTGCGGACGGCCCGTCCGGGATGAGTGGAGAGGCGTGTCTGAGAAGAGAGGGATTCCCCAGGTGAATTCAACCGTTAAACAGATCCTGTTCTGGGTGCTCATTATTGCGTGCCTGCTGGTCCTGTGGCAGCTGTTCCAGAAGAACGGCGCGATGGGCGGCCATGAGCAGGAGATCAACTTCTCGCAATTCCTGGACGATGTGCAGTCGAACCAGGTGGCCGACGTGACGATTACCGGCCCTGAAGTGCGCGGGCATTTCCGCGCCGACAAGGGCGCGTTCCACGTCGTGGTTCCGTCCAACTATCCGCACCTGTTCGATATCCTCAACCAGAACAAAGTCAACGTTACGGTGAAGAACGATAACGGCAACAGCTGGTGGGGATGGCTGCTGCAGTTCTCTCCGTTCATCCTCATCATCCTGCTGTGGTTCTTCATGATTCGCCAGATGCAAAGTGGAGGAAACAAAGCACTTTCATTCGGAAAAAGTCGCGCGCGCCTGCTCTCGATGCAGCAAAAGAAGATCACCTTTAAGGATGTGGCCGGCGTTGACGAGGCCAAGGAAGAGCTGAAGGAGATCATCGAGTTCCTGCGCGAGGCGCAGAAGTTCCAGAAGCTCGGCGGACGCATCCCCAAGGGCGTCCTGCTCGTCGGACCTCCCGGAACCGGCAAGACCCTGCTGGCCCGGGCCGTCGCCGGCGAGGCGAATGTCCCGTTCTTCTCCATCTCCGGCTCGGACTTCGTCGAGATGTTCGTCGGTGTCGGCGCCAGCCGCGTTCGCGACCTCTTCGAGCAGGGCAAGAAGAACGCCCCCTGCATCATCTTCATCGACGAAATCGACGCGGTCGGTCGCCATCGCGGCGCCGGTCTGGGCGGCGGGCACGACGAGCGCGAGCAGACCCTGAACCAGCTCCTCGTCGAAATGGACGGCTTTGAATCCAACGACGGCGTTATCCTGGTCGCCGCCACCAACCGGCCCGACGTGCTCGATCCCGCGCTGCTGCGCCCCGGCCGCTTTGACCGCCGCGTGGTTGTGGGTCGCCCCGACGTTCGCGGTCGCGAGGAAGTGCTCCGCGTCCATGCTCGCAAGGTGCCGATTGCCGATGACGTCGATCTCCGCGTTCTCGCCCGCGGCACACCGGGGTTCTCCGGAGCCGATCTGGCCAACATGGTCAATGAAGCCGCTCTGAACGCCGCTCGCGCCAACCGCAAGCAGGTCCTCATGCTCGACTTCGAGCAGGCCAAGGACAAGGTCCTCATGGGTGCTGAGCGTAAGTCCATGCTCCTCACCGACGAGGAGAAGCGCGTCACAGCCTATCACGAAGCCGGCCATGCGCTGGTGGCGGCCCTGCGCGATCACGCCGATCCTCTGCACAAGGTCACCATCATCCCGCGCGGTATGGCGCTGGGTGTCACCATGCAGCTGCCCGAGGACGACAAGCACACCGTCACCCGGGATTATCTCCAGACGCAACTCGCGATTCTGATGGGTGGCCGCATCGCCGAGGAGATTTTCCTCAAGCAGATGACGACCGGCGCCGGGAATGACATCGAGCGCGCCACCGACCTCGCCCGCAAGATGGTCTGCGAGTACGGCATGAGCCGCCTCGGCCCGCTGACCTTCGGCAAGAAGGAGGAGCAGATCTTCCTCGGCCGCGAGATCGCGCAGCACCGCGACTTTTCCGAGGAGACAGCGCGGCAGATCGATTCGGAAGTGCGGAGCCTGGTGGATGAGGCCTACAAAGGAGCCTGGGACATCCTAAACGGCAACCAGCCCGTTATGCACAGGCTGGCTGTGGCTCTGCTGGAGCGGGAGACGCTGGACGCGAACGAGATTCGCGCCATCATCGACGGCAAGGAACTGCCGCCGCTGCGGCCTTCCGGCGGACCGGGTTCGCCGAACGCCGACGTGCAGCAGGTCCTCAAGCCGGAACCGGGACGCACCGGCAGCCTGCCGGAAGGCAGCCCTTCGCCGGCGTAGCCTTCGTCTCTTTTTCCCAGGGGCAGCTCTCCGGAGCTGCCCTTTCTGCTTCTGCGACAATAATTCCAGCATGATCCGTCGCTGCCTCTCGGTTCCAGGCGCGGCCCTCCTCAGCGCGGCCCTTCTCGCGCTCGGCGGCTGCAACTATCACACCGTCGATTCGGCGGTCCACCTGCCCGCCACCGTGCACACCCTGGCCATTCCCACCTTCCGGAACAACACGCAGTCGTATCAAACCCAGGCGGTCTTCACCCAGGCGGTCATCCACGAGTTCACCAGCCGCACCTCGTACCGCATCGTGAGCGGCGAAGATCCCGGCGCCGATGCCACCCTGCGCGGCACGATCACCAGCTTCCTGATCGCTCCGCTCAACTACGACAACACCACGGGGCAGACCTCGAGCTACCTCGTCACCATCACCACCCGGCTTGAGCTGGTCGATCGCCACGGCAAAGTCATCTGGCAGAATCCGTCCTACGTCTTCCGTCAGCAGTATGAGCAGATCCAGGATCTCGCCAGCTACATCCAGGAAGACTCGGCGGCCACACAGCGCCTGGCCCAGGAATTCGCGCGCGCCGCCGTGGCTGACATTCTCGAATCATTCTGAGCAGACATTCTCGCAGCCTCTGCAATGCCAGGCCGCTCGCGCGACTACAATTCTCTGCTATGGCCCAGACCAACCGCTCTGTCCCGGCCCATGACGTGATGCCGCACATTGCCTATCGCGACCTGGCGACGGCGATCGCCTGGCTGGAACGCGCCTTCGGCTTCACGGAGCTCTATCGCTACGGTGGCGGCCCCGACGGCGGGCAGATGCAGGCGGGCCGCGCCGTCATCCAGGTCCGCCAGGCGCAAGGCGGCCAGAAGGTTCCCGCGGAGCTCGGCTTCGGTACGCAGTCGCTGACCCTCTTTGTCGATGACGTGGATGGCCATTATGTGCGAGCAAAGGCTGCCGGCGCGATGATTCTCGAGCCGCCGCATGAGACCGCCTATGGCGAATACCAATATGCGGCGCAGGATCTGGACGGCCACCACTGGCTGTTCTCGCGGCACGCGCGGGATGTGAGCCCGGAGAGCTGGGGCGCGGTCGCAGCGCAGCGCAGCTAACGAGTGGTTTGCGAAAAGCCGTTAGCTGGCCTGAAAAGTGAAGAATTGAGCGCGACAGAGCCATTGGGCCAGGGCTGCAGGGAGGCCGCTTGCCCGCAGAGCGCTGAGGATGGGCAGGCGCGCAGCACCGCGAGCGCAGGGAAGACCTTACGCATGGGGCACTCCTGCTCCCGCAAACGCGAGGGTCAGCACGGTAATGTCGTCTTCCTGACCGAAGGTCTGCGCCGCCTGCGCAATGGCTTCGGCCGGCTGGCCGGAGATTTGCCGCGTGCGGTCGAATCCGAACAGTTCGCCATTACGGTTGCGGGCTTCCACAACGCCGTCCGACATGAACGTCAAGGTTTCGCCGGGGTTGAGTTCGACGATCGTTTCCGGATACTCGGCGTCAGGGACGATGCCGAGCGGCAGCCCGGGCGGCAGGGTGAGTTCTTCCCCGTTGCGATACGGCGCCAGATGGCCGGCATTAGCCAGGGTGAGGACACCTTCAGCAGAGACGCGTGCAGCACAACACGTCACCAGACCGCCGCGCAGATTGCCGGCGAGCGACCGGTTCAGCTCGCGAAGGATCTGAGCCGGACCCTGCGCCGGAAGCGTGCGCAGAGAGCCGATGATGGTCGAAACGGTCATGGCCGCGCGCAGGCCTTTGCCGCTGACATCGCCCACGACGATCAGGACGCTACCGTCGTCGTCAGGCAGGACGCGATAGAAATCGCCACCGACCTGCGTGGCCGGATGATAGGCGCTGTCGATGCGGAAGCCGGGCGTCGCCGGCGGCGCAGTCACCAGGTTCTGCTGCACTTCGCGGGCGGCGTCGAGCTCGACGCGCAAACCATTGGCCTCGCGCCAGGCCCGCACTGCGTGGCCGATCAGCAGGGCGGCGATGGCCAGATCCACCAGGGTCACGGTCAGCTGAAAGAGATCGACCGTGAACGGCCCGAGTGCGACGTGAACGGAGTATCCCAAAGCCGCCAGCCCGATGGTCACCTCCATCACACACATTGCTGCGGCGAAGGCGCGATTGCCACCCCTTCGGAACATCTCGCGGATACAAACCGGAAAGAGGATGGCGTCGAAGGCCGGAACCAGGACAACGATGACCGTGCGGCACAGGTGCTCGATCCCCGGCGATCCCAGAAACCAGCCCTCGCCAATCTGAGCCGCGATAAAGGCGACCCAGATCGCGTGCCACAGAATGTGGAGCGGGCGCGACCGCAGCCCGAAGACCGCCCACATGAATTCAATCTCGGCGATCAGACCCGAAGCGAAGACCACAGCCCACGCCAGAGTCTGTTCACGGAACGAAAGGCGCGCAGTCACCGCGCCGGTGGAAAGGATTGCCGTCAACAGAGGGGCCAGCTGCATGATTGCGGCCCACAGGTACTCAGGCCGGCGAGAGTTGCGCCAGAAGAACAGCAGGACGACGCCGACCAGAGCCAGCAGAGCGCTCAGCGCGTCCTCCGGTGCGTTCTCCGCCAGGATTTCCGCGGCGCCGGCCCGCACGGCCAGATCGAGCACCCGCACTTCGTCGATCGTCGCTGACGGGCGGCTTGGAGCATGAGTCTCGAAGAACGACGGCGCCTGCCACTCGCGCAGAGCGATCAGTGCCGAGGAGCCGGGAGCGACCAGTCCGGAGGGCAACTCCATCACCGGAGACACGGGAGGTTCGGCTGGGTCGGCCGTGGGTGGAAACGAACCCTGCCCACCGACCGCCTCTCCGTTCACAAAAACCTGCCACGCGGTCGGCTGGATACCGAGATTGCTGAGATGCAGTGCCAGCGGACCGTGCAGGTCACGCGCCACTGGCACGCGCAGCCTCACCCAGAGAAAGCTGTCGCCCTTTCCTGCCACCGAGGGGACCTGTCCCTGCGGCGCCACCGCCCACCCACTATCCTCGAATCGAGCCGACGCCAACTGCGTATCGTCCCCGAAATGGTAGCGGACGAGCGGCTGCGACGCGCTGGCGGTCTGTGCGGTGAGCGGGCTCCATGCGGCCAGCAGCAGGAACAGCAGAGCCGCCGCGGCGCGGACGGCGGAGAGAAGGTTCGCAACCGGTCCCGCGACGGGACGAGGCCAGCGCGCGGACCCTCCAGCAGACCGGGAAAGCATGGCGGAAGCATACTGATAAGCTGCCTGTTTTGGCGATGGGGCAGCGGGGCGCGGCCGATTTTTTGGCTGGATCGCCAGGGTTTGACGACGAAATTTGCCAGGGTCAGGCGTCGCGGGTTTGCGGAACCAAACCCGCCTCCAATGCGTATGATTGCCCATGAGCACCGCCGGGACCATGACGTGGGACGGAACCTGGAACCTGGGGAAACTCGGGCTGCCAGGGCTCCCCGCAGGCCGGCGTGCCGCCCGGGCCGAGGCGGTAAGGCCAGGGCAGTATCGGGCGCCAGGCAGTGGAGAGCCGGGTCCGGCGGACCGCTGGCAGCGCCAACCGTCGGCAAGGATTGGCGATCGGGGCGAGCGCGCCGGCGATCGATTCGGGGAGAAGCCTGTGGAAGCCGAGTGGCAGGTCCTGGTGGAGCGGTGCCTGAAAGGGGACTCCTTTGCCTGGACGGAGCTGGTCAAAGCGCATCACAGGCGTGTGTATGGCCTTTGTTATCGCTTCACCGGATCCCCCAACGACGCCGAAGACCTTACCCAGGAAGTCTTCCTGAAGGTCTACGGCAACCTGGCGGCCTTCGATCTGACGCGGGGCAGCTTCCAGACCTGGATCACCACCCTGACCCGCAACCTGCTGGTGGATCACTTCCGCCGCTCGCGGGCGCAGCGCGTCACCGATTCGATGGATGCCGGCTGGGAAGGCAACGGCGACGACATCCCTCTCATACAGCGGCTGGCCGACAACAAACCGACGCAGCATGACAAGGCAGTGCAGAAAGAGATTGAAAAGATGGTGCAGGAAGCTCTGACGAAGATTTCGCCCGAGCTCCGGGAAGCCGTCATCCTGCGCGACCTGCAGGATATGGACTATAAGGAAATCGCACAGGTCCTGCGCATTCCTGAAGGTACCGTGAAATCGAGAATCAGCCGGGGACGGGCCGAACTGGCCCGCATCCTCGAACGCAACAAGGGACAAGTGGTGTAGCGATGGCCGAGCACAACCAATTCGGAAATAAGCCAGACGCTGCGCTCCGTTGCGAGGACTGGGAGGCCCTGCTGGCGGATGCGCTGGACGGCCTGCTGCCCGAGGACAAAGCGGTGGCCTTCCGCGCCCACAGCGCCAACTGCGCCAACTGCGGCGACCTGCTGGCTCATGCGGGGCAGGGACGGGAGTGGCTGGGCTATCTCCATAGCGAGCCCGACGTGCCCTCCACGCTCATGGGTAAGATCCTCGATCGGACCGTCGGCCCGGGCAGCATGCCGCTGCCGGTCGTCGCGGCCGGCCAGGGAGCGGGCGCGGCAGCGATGGCCCTGCCCTGGCGGCGTAACTTTCACGAGGCGCGGCTGCTCATGACCGTGGCCATGGCTTTCTTCTCCATCGCCCTCACGCTGAATCTGATCGGCGTGAAGGTGAGCGATCTGCGCCTCGCCGATCTTAGCCCCTCCACCATCGGCAGCACCGTTTCGCGCCAGTTCTATGCCGCGCGCGGCTCGGTGGTACGGTATTACGACAATCTCCGCTTCGTCTATCAGCTCGAATCCCGCATGCGGGAACTGCGCCGGACTGTGGAGACCACCCCCGGCGCAGGACAGCCGCAGAAAAAGCAGGAGCCCTCGAAGCAAAGCGGCGACAAGAGCGGCAGTCTGGGGAGCGGTCCGCGCGGAGACGTGCTCAATGCCGGCCGCCGCGCCGCCACCACGCTCGCGCCGCAACCTGTCGAGCAGCGCACCGCATTCCGTGGGCCTCGTCGCTTAAGATCAATCTTAGTTACAAAAGCAGAGGCAGAAGCAACAGTGTTTGCGGGTCATTCGCATTGCGTTTCCCTGGATCAACCCAGAACGGGTCAACTCAGAGCCGGGCTGCAGGAGAGGAACGACAGAAGGAGCCTGGTATGAACTGCGTCAACCATCCCGAGGCGGCGGCAACCGCCTTTTGTCAGAATTGCGGCAAGGCCCTGTGCGCGGCGTGCGCGAAAGATGTTCAGGGGAATATCTTCTGCGAGCCTTGTCTCGCGGCGCGGGTCACAGGCGCCACGCCGGGTCCCGGTGTTCCTCCCGGACCTTTTGGCCCCGGTCCCATCCCCCCGGGAATTCCCCCCCCTGGCGCTCCGAATCCGGGTACCGCGGCGGTGCTGGGCTTCATCCCTGGCGTGGGCGCCATGTACAACGGCCAATACATCAAGGCCGTCATCCACGTCCTGGTGTTTGTCGTCCTCATCGGCATCACCGAACACTACGGTCTCTTTGGAATCTTCCTGGCGGCCTGGGTTTTCTATCAGGTCTTTGACGCGCACCAGACCGCCAAAGCCCGGCGCGACGGGATGCCGTTGCCCGATCCCTTCGGCCTCAATGAGCTGGGCAATGCCATCGGCGGTCACACGCCGCCGCGGCCCTGGACACCGCCGCCGCCTCCTCCTGGAGCCGGTCCTGTGCCTCCCGGCGCCGCTTCCGGATTTGCTCCCGGCCCCGTTCCGGGCACAGCGCCCGGCCAGCTCGACTGGGCCGAGCAGTTGAAGCAGGGCGCGCAGACCTTTGGCCAGCAGGCCGGCCAGTGGGGCGAGCAGCTCCGCCAGCGCATCGTCACCGAGGCGCACCAGACAGCGCACCAGGCCGGGCAGCCCTGGCCGCCCACCGGATGGGCCGTGCCGCCCGTCCCGCCCCCCACCGGCGCTGGTTATGCGCCGCCTCCGCCCCCTCCCGGCTGGACTCCCACGCCCGGCGCCGCGCCGGTGCCGCCGCCGGATTGGGAGCTGGAGCGCGCCCGAAGGGAGCCAATCGGCGCCATCGTCCTCATCCTGCTGGGCATGCTCTTTCTCTTCAATACCCTCGGCTTCTTTAACTTCGGCTGGGTCAGCCACGGATGGCCGCTGATCATTGTGGGCATCGCCGTGTGGCTGCTGGTGCGGGCACGGGGCGGCTTCCATGCGCCTCCGCCTCCGGGAGCCGGCTATCCGCCTCCACCTCCGCCGCCCGTCGCGAAGTCGGAGCCGCCGGCGGGAGGTGCGCAATGAATCAGTATCTCTTTCTGCGGCGCATGCGCGGACCGATCGTTCTGCTCACCTTCGGCATCACTGCGATTCTCGACGAATATACCGGCATCGGTTACGGGCGGAGTTGGCCCCTCTACCTGATCGTCTTCGGTCTGCTGAAACTGGCCGAGAATGCGATCCTCGCCCAATATCCGCCGACGCTGCCCGGCCAGTACCCAGGCCAGATGCCGGGTCAGTACCCGGCAGCCCCCGGGTATGGCGCGCCTGGCGCGATGTCCTCAACTCCCGGGCAAACCACCGCTCCGGGCACCTCCATCGTTCCCTGGGACGCAACGTCCCATGAGGACGAGGAGAGGAGGTAAGTATGGTAAGCACACCTCCATCCTGGGGATCGCGGGAAGCGCGCTGGCAGGCCAAACAAGCCGCACGCGCCCAGCGGGATCAGTGGCGCGCTGCCGCGCGCGCCCAGAAGGACTACTACCGGACCTACTGGCGGGGCTGGCGCCGGCCCTCCTTTACCGGGCCGGTCGTCCTTCTCACCATCGGCATCATTGCCCTGCTCATGGAGACCGGCAGACTCGACCCGGTCGAGTTCTGGTCGTGGTACGCGCACTGGTGGCCGCTCCTGCTCATCGTGCTTGGCTCTCTTCTGCTCGCCGAGCACTTTCTCGACTGGAAGAGCCCCTGGGCCGGCCGCCGCTCGATGGGCGGCATCGTCTGGCTCGTGATCCTGATGATTTGCCTCGGCTGGGTCTCGCGGGAAGGACACCTGGTAGGTCCCTTCGCCTGGGACTTCAACGGCGACAACGGGAATAACTTCTGGAGCTGGATGGGCGCCGAACATGACAACGACGTCCAGATGAACCAGACCCTCACCGCGGCCAAACCCATCGTCACCATCAATGATCCTGCCGGCGACGTCACCATCACTGCGTCGACTGACGGCAAAATGTATGTGCGCGCCCACCAGATGGTGCACCGCGATTCCGACTCCGAGGCGCGAAAGATTTTCGCCGAGATTCAGCCGAAGATCGAAGCCTCAGGCGGGGGCGCGGTTCTGAGCGTCCCTGAAAAAGAAGGCGCGCGCGTCGATCTCACCGTGGAGCTGCCCGCAGCCGCCTATGCTACGGTGACCGCCGGCCAGGGAGATGTGACCGTGGACGGGCTGAATGGCGGCGTGCAGGTCACCGGAAGTCACGGCGAGATCAAG
Source organism: Acidobacteriaceae bacterium (assembly GCA_049579805.1). Classification (GTDB taxonomy): domain Bacteria; phylum Acidobacteriota; class Terriglobia; order Terriglobales; family Acidobacteriaceae; genus Palsa-343. The sequence goes on along the minus strand of JBAUOP010000048.1, from coordinate 40,367 downwards.
CTGGAGGACATCGGCGCCGACGTCCAGGGCCACGTCGATCACGGCGACTTTGCCGCGCATAACGTGCAGGGACGCGTCCTCGTGGATGGACGCGGCGATGACGTCACCCTTTCGCAGATTCAGGGCCCCGTGTCGATCAACGGAGAATTCTTTGGGGACATTCACCTCGAGCAGATCGCCGGCGCCGTGCACTACCAGTCCAGCATGACCAACCTCGACATCCCGCACCTGGTGGGCGCGCTCACTCTCGACAAGAGCGATCTCAGCGTCAGCCAGGCCATGGGTCCGATCCGCGTGCAGGCGCGCTCCAAAGACATTGACCTCACTCAGATCGCCGGCGACGCCCACATCGAAGACAGCAATGGCGACGTCAACATGACCCTCGCCAACCCGCTCGGCAATGTGCAGGTCGCCGACCACACCGGCAACGTGATCCTCTCCATGCCGGAGAATGCCAGTTTCACGGTAAGCGGCAGCACCAGCAGCGACGAAGCGATCCGCACCGACTTTCCTCTGAAGATGACCACCGAAGGCGGCCGCCAGACGCTGGAAGGAACCGTCGGCCATGGGGGTGTGCAGCTGCAGCTCGATACCGACCATGGCAACCTCGAGCTGCGTAAGGGCGAGAACGCGACGCTGGCGCTGACGCCCCCTCCCCCGCCCAATCCGCCGGGCAAGCCTAAGCACTTCCGCGGGCCTCCGGGTGTCAAGACCGAAGAGGAATAGGGCCTAACCTGCCTAACCGACGTGGGCCGCCTGATCCCGGCTCGCGAACAGCGTCCGCACCAGATCCTCAATGCGCGCGAGAACCTGGTTGAGGCTGAGGTTCGTCGAATCGATGACGATCGCATCCGCCGCCGGCCGCAGCGGCGAGCTAGCGCGATTGCGGTCGCGCTCATCCCGCTCCCGCAGCTCCTGTGAGACGGCGGCGCGGTCGGCGGCGCTGGAGGGCCTCGGCTGTCCGCCCGGACCGGCGTTCTGCTCGTATCCGGACAGGAGAGGCATGAGCTCTTTGGCCCCGGCTGTCTGTTCGTAACGGCGCTGGCCGCGGGCTTCCGGTGACGCGTCCAGAAATACCTTCACGTCCGCGTCCGGGAAAACCACGGTCCCGATGTCGCGTCCCTCCATCACTACCCCGCCCCGGCGCCCCAGCTCCCGCTGCAGATCGACCATCCAGCAGCGAATCGCAGAATGTACGCTCACCCGCGACGCCCCCTGCGTCACATCGGAATCGCGAATGCGCTCCGTCACATCCTGCCCGTCGAGATACACCCGGTTGCCGTGCCGATCCGCCTCCAGGGTGATGTTCGTGTCGCGCGCCAGCCGCTCCAGCGCCGTCGGGTCGTCGAAGTCGATGTCGGAAAGGATCGCCTTCAGCGCAAATGCGCGGTACATCGCCCCCGTCTCCAGATTCAGCAACCCGAAGTGCTGTGCCAGATGCCGCGCGACCGTGCTTTTGCCGGCTCCGGCTGGACCGTCAATGGCGATGATGGGGCCGCGGCTCATTCAGGTTTCTCTTCCTGACTACGATTCTTGCGCGGATTTCGTTCGCCCGGGTTGGCTTTGCGGAAATTTTTCTTGCCAGGGCCTTTGTAGTCTTTGCCCCGAGCCGACGGGCGGGCGGAATCCTCCCTGGCCGACGGCTTTCGGAAGCGGGGTCGGCGATCGCCGCCTTCTGCTGGTCCTCCTGCCGCCGCTCCACCCTCTTCGCGCTTGGGCGGAAACTTCGGACGCGGACCGCCGAAGGGCTTTGCCCCCGGTTTCTTCTCCCCGAATCGGTTCGGACTGGAAGGGCGAAAGCCGCCCTTCTGCCCGAATTTCTGTCCGGACTTATTCTCGAATTTCTGACCGAATTTCCGATTCGGCGACCGCTCTCCCTCGAAGCGCGGGCGGCGATCGTCCCCCGCACTCCGTCCGGGTCTCGGCCGCTCCTCACCCCGCGTGCCGGACGCTGGACGGCGCTCCCATGGCTTGGTCCCGGGCCGTTTATCGCCCCGAGTCCCGGGCCGCGATTCAGCCGACGCCCGTCCCCCAGGCGCCGGCCGCTCCGATCTGCGAAAGGCCGGTCGGCGCTCCCACGGCCTAGCCCCCGGACGTTTTTCGCCACGAGGCCCCGTGCGGAATCCGGTCCCTGGCCGCTCCTCGCCCCGAGCCCCGGGCCGCGATTCAGCCGACGCCCGTTCCCCAGGCGCTGGCCGCTCCGGTCTGCGAAAGGCCGGTCGGCGCTCCCACGGCTTAGCCCCTGGACGTTTCTCGCCACGAGGCCCCGGACGGAATCCGGTAGAGGGCCGCTTCTCGCTCCGAGCCCCGGGCCGCGATTCAGTCGATGCCCCTGCCTTAGGTGCCGGGCGCTCCGGTCTGCGAAAAGCTGGACGGCGCTCCCACGGCTTAGCCCCCGGACGTTTCTCGCCCCGAGCCCCCGGGCGGAATCCGGTAGAGGGCCGCGTCTCACGAGCCCCGGGGCGCGATTCAGTCGCCGCCCCTTCCGTAGGTGCTGGCCGCTCCGGTCTGCGCAAGGCCGGCCGTCGCTCCCAGGCTGATGTTTCTCGAGGGCGAGCGTCTGCACGCTTCTCCGGCCGCCCGTCTGCGATAGGCCGCCGCGGCGCTCGCGCGGATGCGCCAGGAGGACGCGAGGTTCGGCGTTTGTCCTGGAATTCCCTCCTGAAAGGCGGTCTGGGCGCGCGCGGCGCTTTCTCCACCGGTGCCGCGGTCTCCGGCTCCTCCGCGGGCAGATTCTCCGGCAGCGACCCCTCCACAAACAGAAGCGTCTGCGACGCCACGCTCATGCTGCCGAAATGCCGCGCTGCCGTCATTCCGTGGATCACTTCCCGGATCCGCGACCGCGCGGTGAGTGGCGACAGGAAAATCTCCGCTTCCTCGGCCGTCGCGGCCACCGCGGAGCGCAGATAAATAGAAAGCAGCGCGGAAAGCGCCGTCGCCTGCGCTGTATTCGCCCCCGTCGTCAGCTGCGCCGGGAAGCGGTGCTTCAGCAGCGTCCAGCGCGTCGGCTCGCCCCGCTTGTACACCGGCATCGCCCGCACCGTCGTCCACAGCTCGATCAGAGCCCGCAGCACCGCGCCTTCGGTCAGCTCGCGCCCCAGCAATTCGCGCACCTGCACCGCCGTCGCTTCCCCTTCGCGATCCAGCGTCTGCCACGTGCGAACCACCAGCGGCGACGTGTGACCGCCCGGCGCCGCCGTCCACTGGCGATCTCCGCGCACGGCCGCTACCCACGGCAGAACCTCGGGGGTGATCAGGAAATCGGCCTGCTCGGAATACGTGCCCAGCAGGTTCAGGGGCACAACCCGGTCATCGTCCACCAGGCGCGCGGTCAGTTCGCTGGCGTGCTCCAGCGCAGCGGCAGGCGGCGCCGCGCTCGCGGCCCCGTGAACCGCCTCCACGAAAGACGGAGCGGGCGCGGGCAGCTGCGCGTGCCGCGGCAGGAACAGGCAGAGCCCCAGGTCTTCCAGCCAGGCCGTCGCTTCGTCGGCGGTCAGCAGCGGCGCGGTCTGATGCCAGAGCGCGGTGCGCGCGATTTGTAATTGTTGCTGATTCAAGATTTGTCCGCTGTGCAGGTTGGTGAGTGGCTAAATCCGCTGGAAGGCGCGCTGAATGTCCTTCCATGAATATCGTAAAGCAATCGGTCGCCCGTGCGGGCAGCTGGTCGGATGATCGGTCTTCGCCAGCTCCTGCAGCAGCCACTCCATCCGCGTCCCATCGAGCGGCATGTTCACCTTGATGGCGGCATGGCAGGCAATCGAGGCGGCAATCCGCGTGCGCGCCGTCTCCAGGTTCTCCGACTGCGACGCGGCCCCCGGCTGCTCCAGAACTTCATGGATCATGCGCTCCAACTCGCTGCCCCTCAGGCCGGAGGGCGCGGCTTTGATAGCGATGGTGTGCGGGCCGAACGGCTCTGCCTCGCATCCATTGCGCTCCAGTTCGCCGGCCAGCGCCGAGAAAACCACCATCTGCGCCGGAAGCAGGTCGATCAGTATCGGCATCAGCAGCCGCTGGCGCTCCACGCGCTCGGTCTGACGCTCGCGCAGGATCTTCTCAAAGAGAACCCGCTCGTGCGCCACGTGCTGGTCGATGATCCACAGACCCTCGTCGTTTGTGGCCAGGATGAACGACTCCCGCAGCTGCCCCAGCGGCTTCAGCGAAGCCAGCGAGTGCAGCGTCGGCGCGGGCTCGCCGCCTTCCGGCAGAGTGGGCGCAGCGCAGGCGTGGCCGTTCGCCGGAGCCGTTCCATTCGCCGGCTCGCTCCGTCCAGTCTCTCTCAGTGCGGCCGCTGCGGCGAACGGGAGCGGGACGTCTTCCGGTCTCTGTGCTGGCGGATCCAGCGTGAACGCCTCGGCGTCGGCACTTTGCGGTGGCGACTCGGAGCCGGGGATCTCCAATGGCGGCTGCTCGACCGCCGAGTCCAGGACCAGCGACGATGACGCCCGCGGACTCGCGCTCAGCGCATCCACAAAACTGGCCGCCGGCCGCGCCTTCATCAGCGCCACGCGAATCGAGTCGCGCACGAAATCATGCACCAGCGACTGCTGCCGGAACCGCACCTCCGTCTTCGCCGGATGCACATTCACATCGACTTCCTGCGGCGGCATTTCCAGAAAGAGCAGAATCACCGGGAATGACGTCGGCGGAATGATGTTCCTGTACGCCTCGGTGATCGCGTGCAGGATCAGCCGATCGCGGATCAGCCGCTGGTTCACAAAAACATAGATCGAGTTCCGGTTCAGCTTCTGCAGCGCCGGCCGCGAAACGAATCCGCTCACACGCAGGCATCCGGGATCGGGCGGGGTGTAGTGCTCGTCCCGGCGCCACGGCGGCGGTTCGGGCAGGCCGGCATGCTCAAAGCGGCGTTCGGCAGCCAGCGGCAGCAACTGGTCGAGCGTTTCGCGTCCAAACACCTGGTAGATCCGCTCGGAGGCGTCTCGCACCGGCGGCGCTGTCAGCAGAGCACGCGTCGCCGAGTGCAGCTCGAAGTGAATCTCCGGATGCGCCAGCGCATAATGTGTCACCAGCGCGGTTACATGGGCCAGCTCCGTGGTCTCCGCCCGCAGGAATTTCCGCCGTGCCGGCGTATTGAAGAACAGGTCCCTGGCCGCAATCGCCGTTCCCTGCGGTCCGCCCGCGTCTTCCACCGCCAGTATCTTCCCCCCGGCAATCTCAATCCGTGTGCCCGTCGCTGCGTCCGGCGGCCGCGTCGTCAGTTCCAGCCGCGCAATCGACGCGATCGACGGCAGCGCTTCGCCCCGGAAGCCGAGCGTCGCGATCGAGAGCAGGTCGTCCGACGAGCGGATCTTCGATGTCGCGTGCCGCTCGAAAGCCAGCAGAGCGTCGTCGCGCACCATGCCGCAGCCGTTATCGGCCACCTGAATCAGCTTCCGGCCGCCCGCCTCGATCTCCACGCGAATCCGCGTCGCCCCCGCGTCCAGCGCGTTCTCCAGCAGCTCCTTCACCACCGACGCGGGCCGGTCCACCACCTCGCCGGCGGCGATCTGATTAGCGACCTGGTCGGAGAGAATGCGGATGCGGCCCATGCTGGCTCAAGCATACCTTCCGCCGCGCTGTGCAGAGCCGGGGCAGGCTGTGCAGAGTTGGGGCAGATGGTGGAGAACCTGGCGTCGGACGATGGTGCCCGCGCACGCCCAGGGCCATGGCCCCTCGATTGTGCCGGCCTTGCTGAACTCTCCCACGCCGAAGCCGATACCCACAGTGAATGCAATGCGGCGAGGGCAGATATGGAAGTCGATCGTGTAGGGCGAATGGGACCGCTGGCATCGGAGCGAACGCCTGCCTGGACACGAGAGAAGCTGCGCCGCCGCCGCTTTGTGTCCGAGGTCGAACCGGAAGTCCAGGACGAATCCGACGAAGCGGCATCCGGCCAGGAAAACGACCCTCCCGAGCCGAAACCGGATCTGGACATCATGGCGTAAGCTGTCTGCCGCTGCGATTCCCCGCAACCTGCAACCAATCCCCCGTAACCTGCAACCTGTCACCTGCAACCTTTTCTTTTTTGCCGCCCCGCCGCCCAGTGGTGCATCCTCTATCTACCTGTCGATCGATCTCGCGGAGGCGCGCATGACCCAGACCGACCCTGGCATCGTCACCCGGCCCAGCCCCTTCAGCGTCAGCGAAACCGTTGACCGCCTGCAGAAAACCCTGGCCGCCAAAGGCATCCGCCTCTTCGCCCTCGTCGATCACAGCGGCGAAGCCGAAAAAGCCGGCCTCTCCATGCCGCCCACCCAGCTCCTCATCTTCGGCAATCCCGCCGCCGGCACGCCGGTGATGCTCGCCGCGCCCAGCGCTGCCCTCGACCTGCCCCTCAAAATCCTCGTCTGGCAGGATCCCGCCGGCGCCGTCCATCTTTCCTGGAACAGTCCCGGCTGGCTCCAGCAGCGCCACGGCATCCCCGACGCTTTCCTCAAAGTCCTCGGCGCCCCCGAAGCCCTCACGACTCTCGCGCTCACAGGTCCGTAATCCCTGCCCTCTGCCCCTACCGCGCCCAGGCCATTCCGTCGTCCCACGCGCCGGCTGGAATCATCTTCTCCACCTTCCACTCAGTCAGATCAATCGCCGCTACCTGTCCGCTCCCCGCGCACGACACATACGCCATCCGCCCATCCGGCCGCACCAGCACCGCCTGCGGCGCCTTACCCACCGCAATCGTCTGCGCCACGCGCATCGCGCGCAAATCCACCACCGTCACCGCATTCCTTCCCGGCAGCGCCACCAGCAGCCATCGCCCGTCCGGAGTCGCCGCCGCTCCATATCCGATTCCCGGGAGCGTCACCCACTGCTGCACCTTCCGGGTCGCCGTGTCGATCACCGCCAGCCGCGGCTGTTTTTGATCCGACGTGAACACATGCCGGTCGTCCGGCGTGATCGCGATCCGCTGCACCGTACCCGCCACCGGAATCACCGCCAGCGTCTTCCGCCCCATCAGATCCAGTACCGACACCGTACCCGGGCCCACGTTCGCCGTGTACCCGAACCGCCCGTCGTGCGAGATTGCCAGCATGTGCGACTCCGCCTGCCCCGTCGGCACCTTCCCCACAATGCGCAGCGTCTTCGTGTCGACCACCGTCACCGCATCGTCCAGCTCCGTCGTCACATACAGCCGGCCGTGCGCCGCGTCCAGCACCGGCAGATGCGGCCGTACTCCATGTCCAAAGTCCAGCGTCCGAATCACCCGCCCCGACGCCACGTCGATTACCAGCAGCGTGCGCCCGTCGATCCCCGGCTTGCCGACTCCACTGTTCCCGTATACCGGCGCATACGCCGTCCGCCCATCCGGCGACGCGGCCACCTCATGCACCCACTCGCCCGCCACCGGCTCTGCCACCGTCGCCACCACCCGGCCCGCCGCCGGATCGATCACGCTGATGGTGCGATCATCCTGGTTCGCCACCAGCAGCCGCTGCCCCCAAACTGCCTGAATCGCCGCCAAAGACATGCTTACCGCCAGTGCCACCGCACCCGCTCTGCTTTTCATAGGCCCCCACCATACTGCCCGCGGCGCTCTTTCTCAAGGCGAGCGTGCTCCCGCTACCGGCTACAGGCTACCGGCTGTTGTTGTACGCTGTTGAGGCCATGAAAACCCTCATCCGCTTTCTCGTCTGGATCGCCCTTGTGATCTGGCTGGGCGGCCTCTTCTTCTTCCCCGTCGTTGCCGCCGCTGCCTTCGGCACCATCGCCGACACCCACCTCGCCGGCACCATCGTCGCCAAATGTCTCACCACTCTCCACCACGAAGGCCTCGTCGCCGGCTGCTGGATCGTCCTGTTTCTTCTCGTCGGCATCGTCCTGCGCGTCTATGGACGCAGCATGATCATCGGCGTCGTCGTCACCCTCGTCATGCTCGGTTTCACCGCGTACTCACAGTTCTCCATCATCCCGCGCATGGAGCACGACCGCATCGCCGCCGGCGGCGCCATCGACGCTGTTCCCGGAACCAACCCCCTCCACGCCGACTTCGACCGCCTCCACGGCCTCTCCGTCCATGCCGAGGAAGCCGTGATGCTCGCCGGCCTCCTGCTCGTCATCCTTCTCGCCCGCGATACCGGCCTGGCCAAACCCTGACCGCACTCTGCACCTGTACCCTGCACCCTGCTTTGTTATAATCGGGGAGACAATTCGTGCGTTTCACTCACTCCTCAGTAGCTCAATGGCAGAGCATTCGGCTGTTAACCGAAGGGTTGTAGGTTCGAGTCCTACCTGAGGAGCCAAAGTCTTCCGCCGCATAAACACTGCTTTTCAGTGACTTCCTCTTCAAACCGTCCCTAAAATCGTCCTAAAGCCACCGCCAGAGGTTCACCTGAACCCGGTGTGCAGCGGTTCGTCGACGCATGGCCTTCACCGTCTGGAGACGGCACAACCAGGACGTTTGCAACGGCACCAACCGCTGCGATCCCCGGTGCGGATGCGAAGACCACCGTGTGGACGACGTTGCGGACATGGTTGGTACGTCGCCTAAGGAAATCCGCAAGACATACCGCCACTGGATTAAGGAAGCTGAAAAGCGATTGGACGCAGTTCGGCGCGAGGCTTGGCTGAAGATGGAAAGAATCCGAATTCTAAGCCGCGCTCATGGCGTTTAGCTGTTCACGCCGCTGGCGAGAAAGCCTCCGTCGACGGCAAGAATCTGGCCGGTCACAAATGACGCCGCCTCGGAAGAAAGGTAAACCGCCGCCCCGACGAGTTCTTCCGTCCTTCCAAAGCGGCCCATTGGCGTGCGCACCAGGAATTCCCGTCCGCGGGCGGTGTTGTCGAGCAGGTCGGCATTGATTGTGGTGCGAAATACTCCAGGGGCGATCGCATTCACCAGTACACCACGGCTGGACCACTCGACGGCGAGGGAGCGGGTCAGCGATCCTAAAGCGGCCTTGCTGGCTCCGTAAGCCGCGACCTCATACAATCCAACGAAGTTGGAGAGCGAGACGATGTTGATGATTCGTCCCCAGCCTCTCTCCAGCATGGGCTCGCCGAAGATCTGGCAGGCGCGGAACGCTCCAGTGAGATTCGTGTCAATAATCCCACACCACTCCTCTTCGCTGAGGGCGAGTGTCGGCGTCCGCTTGATTCTGCCGGCGGAGTTGATGAGGATGTCGACCGCGCCAAACGCTTCGAGCGCCCGGTCGCGTAACGCGACCAGCGAGGAGCGGTCTGTGACGTCCGAAGGGATGGCTAGCGTTCTGCTTCCTCGGGCCTCCAGTTCAGCCGCCATACGCTGCACCTGGTCGGGCCTGCGGGACGAAGCAATCACGGAAGCGCCGGCGTCGGCGAAGCCGAGAGCGATCTCGCGGCCGATCCCGGTTGTGCCTCCGACAACGACAGCTGTTTTTCCGCTCAGATCGAAGAGAGAGGTGAGCATAAATTCCTTCCGGGCGAGAGGACAGGCGCTCTGTCATTCACTGGACTGCGCGCATAAAAATCGCTAAAGTAAAGGATATACTGTTTCAGTCGAATTACCCCCCGATACTCCCGGAATCGGAATCCAGCAATGCATATGGCTACGGACGAAGAGCGATTTGACGCGATGGTCTCGCACCTCTATTCGCCGGTGGTGGGAGACATCCTGGACCGCCTCGGCTACTGTCATCAGTTCCTTCCCCCGGCGATTCAGCCGCTGACGCCACAGATGTGCTTGGTTGGCCGCGCGCTGCCGGTGCAGATTGCGGATGCGTGGGGTCCGCAGGAGCATCCATTTGGAAGAATGACGGAGGCGCTCGATTCCATTTTGCCGGGTGAGATTTATGTTGCCACCGGCGGCTCGATGAACTGCGCGGCGTGGGGTGAAATTATGACAGCGGCAGCGCGCACCAGAAACGGAGTAGGTGCGATCATAGACGGCTATCATCGGGACACGCCCCGTGTTTTGGAACAGAACTGGCCGGTTTTCAGCCGCGGCCGTTTCGCACAGGATGCAGCGGTCCGGTCGAGGGTGGTCGATTTCCGCTGTGCGGTCGAGGTCGGCGATGTGCGCATCTCGCCGGGGGAGTTGATTTTCGCCGATCTGGATGGTGTTGTGGTGATTCCGCGCGAGGTGGAAGAAGAGGTAGTAAGACTTTCGCTCGAAAAGGCAGCCGGCGAAAAAGTTGTGCGAAAAGCAATCGAAGGCGGCCTGTCGACGACTGAAGCGTTTCGCAAATACGGCATTCTATGAGAGCTGCATCCAGCGCAAATTGCGGAAGGGCGTTCCAGGTAGAGGCCGTGGATAATGTCGCGACCATGCTGGGGGATGTCGAAGGCGGGCCGGTGACGGTCTATGGCGCCGCGACTCCGCTGCAAGTGACCGCTCTGGAACCGATCGTGCTCGGACATAAGATTGCGCTGGCGTCTGTCGATCCTGGTGAGCCGATTGTGAAGTATGGCGTGGTCATTGGGCTGGCTACCGTGCCGATCGCGCCCGGCACCTGGGTGCATCTGCACAACTGCCGTAGCCAGGTGGATGACCGCTCGAACCAACTCGATCCTAAGACCGGAGCAGCACTGGATACGCCGTATGTCTGACCGAGAGTGGCAGGGTTTTCTGCGGACCGACGGACGCAAGGGGATCCGAAACCTGATCCTCGTCATTTATACGGTCGAATGCGCGAGCTTCGTTGCGCATGCCGTGGGGCAGCACGAGGAAGACGTCCATGTGATCGGATTTCCAGGTTGCTACGACAATGCTTACGCCATTCGGATGATGCTCGCGCTGGCGACGCACCCCAATGTCGGTGCGTGTCTCGCGATAGGCCTCGGTTGCGAATACACACAGCCGGCTAGATTGGCGGAGGCCGCAGCGGCATCCGGCCGCCCTTCCGACTGGTTCAGCATCCAGGATGCGGGGGGGACGCGGGCCGGCATCGCTCGAGGCAAGGCGGCGCTAACTGCTCTGCGGGCACGAATGGCCCAGCAGGCGCTGCCGGTTTCCATGAATTGGCAGGATCTGACCGTCGGCGCGGAATGCGGAGGATCCGATGGGACTTCCGGCTTGGCTGGCAATCCGGTGGTCGGAAAATTCTTCGACCTGCTGGTGGACAAGGGTGGGCGGGCCGTCTTTGAAGAAGTGGTGGAGATGATAGGCCTGCACGAGGTACTGCAGGCGCGCGCCGCAAGCCTCGAGGTCGCGCACGAATTGGACGCAACCTATCGCAAGGTGGAGGAGTATTGCAGAGCGGTTCGCCAGTACTCGGTCTCACCTGGCAACTTCGCGGGCGGCCTCACGACAATTGAAGAGAAGAGCATGGGGGCCTTTGCGAAGTCAGGAAGTCGCCCCATCCAGGGTGTCCTCCGCGTTTCGCAGATCCCGCCGCATTCTGGATTGTGGTTATTGGACTCTGTCCCCGATCCGCACTTTATGCAGTTCGGCTATACAAATCCGAATGACACTGAAGGAATCATGGATCTGATCTCGACCGGCGCGCAGATCGTCCTGTTCATCACGGGGAGAGGGTCGGTCATTGGGAGCCCCGTGGCTCCACTGGTGAAAGTGACGGGTAACTCCCGCACGTTTGAGCGCATGATCGAGGATATGGATTTCAATGCCGGTACGATCCTGACCGGCGAGCAGACATTGGACCAGGCTGCGGCGGCATTGCTCGATCTGGTGGGCCAGATCGCTGCGGGCGCTCCGAGCAAACCGGAAGCGCTCGGCCATCGTGAATACTTCGTAATGTATAAGCATCAGGACACCCCGTCATTGACCGCAGGATGTCACGCGTAGAGAGTCCATGCGCAAAAAAGGAAACAATGAAGATTAGATATCTGCCGAGGTGCGACTGATGGCTCTTACCCACTCCACCAGCCATACATCGCGGCCCGGAACCACGGCGGGGCCGGCGGTAGCGCGGCGACTTCTTCTTCCCTTCATATTGGTGACGGCTCTCTTCTTCTTATGGGGAATCCCGAATAATCTGAACGACATTTTGATCCGCCAGTTCATGAAATCGTTCTCGCTGAGTCGGCTACAGGCGGGCCTCGTGCAATCGGCTTTTTACATGGGGTACTTTCTGCTGGCACTTCCGTCGGCGCTTTACATGCGCAAGGCGGGATACAAGCGAGGTTTTGTCACCGGTCTGTCGCTTTTCGGACTGGGCACGTTTCTATTCTGGCCGGCGGCGGTTGTCGGGCGCTATTCCTTCTTTTTGTTCGCACTGTTTGTCATGGCGAGCGGTCTCGCCTTCCTGGAAACTGCTTCCAACACGTTTATCGCGTTATGCGGCAGTCCCGAAACGGCAGAACGTCGGCTCAATTTCTCGCAAGCCTTCAATCCTCTTGGGTCCATCACCGGAGCCTTTATTGGCACGGCCTTTATCTTCTCGGGAGTGCAATTGAGCGTGAGCGCGGCGAGCCGCCTGCAGGCGCAGCATCTGTATCAGGCCTATCTGCATTCCGAAACGCTGCGCGTGGTGCGTCCATATGTTGTTCTGGGCCTCGTAGCTCTCACCATCGCCGCTGTCATCTGGAGAACTCCGTTCCCGGTGATGCGGGACGAAGAAGACGCCCGGGCAAACCCCGTGACCGACCTCTCAGAACTACTGAGGAACAGGCACCTCCTCCTCACAATTGTGGCCCAGTTCTTCTACGTTGGCGCGCAGGTGGGCACGTGGAGTTACTTCATCCAGTACATCCAGGCGTACACCGGCCAGACGGACAAGATGGCGGGATACCTGCTCACCGGAACTCTTGCGATGTTCGGCGTGGGCCGGTTTGTATCCGCCGCCGTTATGAAATATATTCGGCCGTCCACGCTGATGGGTACCTACGCGCTGATCAACATCGGTCTCGTTTCCATCGCGGTGTTTCATGCTGGCTGGCTGGGCGTGTGGACCCTCTTCATTACCAGCTTCTTCATGTCGCTGATGTACCCGACGATCTTTGCTCTCGGATTGCGCGGTCTTGGCGCGGACAGCAAGGTCGGCGGATCGCTGATCGTGATGGCGATTATCGGCGGCGCGGTGCTGACGCCGCTAATGGGGATTGTGGCGGATGCGTCGAACAGCCTGGCATTCGCCTATACGATTCCGTTGCTCGGCTACGTCTGCATCGCAGGCTATTCCTTCTTCGCGCAGGGGAAGGCGTCCGTGCCAGCACAATCCGATTCTCTCGCTGAACCGGTGCCGGTCGCGGAAAACTAGCGCTTGCCATGGTCGCGCGCAATCATCATTCAAAATGCCGGCGAATGGCTGTATAGTTCGATTTATGCCGGTGCGTATGAAGGATATCGCGAAGGACGTGGGTGTTTCCATCGTCACCGTTTCGAAAGTGCTTCGCAATCACCCTGATATCGCCGAGGAAACGCGCGCGCGAATTCTGAAGCGCGTAAAGGAATTGGACTATCAGCCCAACGTGCTGGCGCGCAGTCTGGTGACTGGGCGCAGCTATCTGATAGGCCTCGTGGTTCCCGACCTTCTGCACCCCTTTTTTGTGGAAGTCGCCGAGGGATTATCCACAGCTGTTCGCGCGCAGGGATACTTCCTGATCGTTGCCTCTTCGCAGGAAGATCCAGAACTCGAAGCGAAGGAGATCCTGCAGCTGGTGGCGCGCAGGCTTGACGCGCTGGTCGTGGCATCCACGGCCAATTCGACGGAATCCTTCGAGCGCATGAATCGCATGGAGCAGCCGTTTGTGCTCATCGATCGCGAGTTCTCCGGTTTCCCCGCCAATTTCGTCGGGTCGGACGATGAAGCTGCAGGCCGACTTGCCACGCAGCACCTGATTGACCAGGGATGCCTGACCATCGCGCATATTCGCGGCAGAAATAATTCGACCGGCACACTGCGTTTCGAGGGCTACCGGCAGACGCTGCTGCGGAACCGCCTGCCCTATGCGGAAAACCTCGTGATTGCGCGATCCACCGTCGACGTTGACAGCACACATCATGGATATGAGGCGATGCGGCTGCTGCTGAAGCGGAAGCCGCGGCCCGACTCGGTCTTCTGCTACAACGATCCTCTGGCGATCGGGGCCATGAACGCGATTCTCGATGCGGGACTGCGTATCCCGGAAGACATCGCGCTCGTGGGCTGCGGCAACCTGCACTTCGATGGCTCGCTGCGGGTCCCGCTCTCGAGCATTGATCACCAAAGCCGCGTGCTGGGTGAGCGGGCTGGCGCGATCCTGCTGAACATATTCAGCGCGAAGGCGCGACCGCAACCAGTGAGCGTCATTCTGAATCCGGCGCTGGTGGTTCGCGCCTCCTCAGCGAAAGCGCATCCGGCTAGCGCCTCCGGTCGGACTAACTCGTCGCGCTCCGCAGCGCACAAAGTTGCGGGAGAAAGACAAGTGGCACATCGCAGATGAGAGCGGCGTTGTCATCCGCCTCTTCTCCAACTACGAGTGTGTAACCGCAATAGTATCCATATCAGGCGAGCGAGACCTTTAACGCTGCGGCAAAGTTCACTTTGGGCTGGTATTGTTTCGGCAGGGTCAGGCGCAGGCCGTCGGCGGCCTGTCGCCAGTGCAGTTTCTCGTCGGTGCCGAGCAACTGCACACGATTGATTTTCCCCGGGTCCGTCGCGCTGTGGGCGCCCAGCGATTGCACTACGATCTCGTTCTCCGGCCAGCCCAGCACGATGGCGTAAATAACATTGCCCGCTTTGTTGCGGGTGAAGCGGATGTCCTTGTCGCCCAGCCTGCTGACGCTCGCGCCCTGGAACTCACCGGCGTTCACCGTATCCGGTCCCTCACCATACACCTTCCAGGGGCGCGTGGCATAGATCGCTTCGCTATTGGTCTGCATCCAGGCGGTGATGCCATCGAGCACGGCAATCTCTTTGCTGTCGATGGTGCCGTCGGGCTTGCCAGGGATGTTGAGGATGAAAGTGCCGTTCTTGCTCACCGTATCAATCATCCAGTGGATGACATCGCGAGGCGTCAGATACCCTCCATATTCGCCGGGCTTATCGTAGAGCGCGCGGCTGTAGTGCCAGTCGCCGATGCACGTCTCCGACTGCCAGGGGTACTGCATGATCCCGCTGGTGAGGCCGCGCTCATAGTCGGCGACGACGCTGCGCGCCCATTTGTCGGGCACGTTCTTGATGTTGATGATGCCGTCGACCTTCCCGCCGTGCGTCTGCATGCTGTGGTTGTAGTAGTATGCGCCGATGTTCATGCCACCCCAGCCCAGAGGGAACAGCGCGTTATCGAAGTACAGCAGATCCGGATCGTGCTGATCGATCACATCGCGTGTGCGGTCGTAGAAGTTCTTGACGTAGGAAACGTCGGGCAGAGCGTTCTTTGGGTGCTTGACGCCGTACAACCGTTGCGGATCCATCCCCTGCCACCACTGTTCTTCGCCCCGTGCTTCCGTCAGTCGTCCGTCATAGGGAACGCCTGCCAGCGGACCGGTTGTGTCCGCTCCGTGCGAGGGCTGAAACCACCACCAGTTGCGCGCCTGATGCACGGTGACGCCGAAGCGCATCCCCTGTTTACGGGCCGCCTCAGCCCAAATGGCGGTGACGTCGCGCCGGGGACCGTAATTCATCACATTCCATGGCTGGTGCTTCGAGTTCCATGCGTCGAAACCGTCGTGATGATTCACCATCACGAGAAACAGACGAGCTCCCGCCTTGTTAAAGCGGTCGATCAGCGCATCGGGATCCCAGTTCAGAAGCTTCCACTCCGAGCAGAGTTCCTTGTAGCCGAGCCGCGACTGGGGGCCGAAACGCTCCAGGTGGAATTTGTATTGCGGCGTTCCCTCGATGTACATGTTGCGCGCATACCAGTCGCCGTCTTCGGCGACGTTCTGCGGACTCCACGCTGCCCAGATTCCGAACTTCGCGTCCCGATACCAGTCAGGCGTGTCGTACTCCAGCAGCGAATCCCATGTTGGCTTGTAGGGTCCATTACCGGCGAGCCCGGGGATGGGGGAGCGCATAGGCACACCATCCCACGATCCTCCCGGCACCGGCAGTTCGGGCGGCTTGCCCCACCCGGTCGGCTCCCAGGTCCTTTCGTCCAGCTTTTCCGCTGCGATCTTTCCATCCACCAGGGAGTAGAAGATCCTCTGACCGGGCGGTGTGGCGCAGAATTGCGCGTAGTCCACGGTCGGCGTATCAAAACCAGGGGCCGAGGTCGCTTCCACCGCGGGTGCCGCCTGGTCCGCCTGGTCCGCAGTTGACGTCTCAGCCCCGACTACGCCCGGAACCGCCGTACCGGCAGCCGCAACCGCCATCAGTTTGCAGAAATCCCGCCGTCGCATCGAAAGCACCTCACGTGAGGAGTGAATATAGCGGACCGGAATGCCTTTTGTCAACGATACAGTTATCGTAGACTGAATTATTTGCAGCGATAAAGTTAGCGTATACTAGCGATCGAATACTTGCAGTTAGGGAATTTTAGGGTGCTTTGAAAGAGGGTCACTGTGTCTCGTCCATTGCCAACGCGCCAATCCGTTCCGACATCCGGCCGCATGCAGTACCGCCGTCTCGGTCAAACCGATCTCGATGTTTCGGCGGTCGGATTCGGCGCTTCTCCGCTCGGGGACGTCTTTGGAAAAATCGATCCGGCGGAGGGGGCGCGCGCCGTACATCTTGCCATTGACGAGGGCATTAACTTCTTCGACACTTCTCCCTACTACGGGCACATGCTGGCAGAGGAGCGCCTCGGCGCGGCTCTCGTTGGACGGCGGAGCGAAGTGATTCTAGCCACGAAGTGCGGCCGATACGGCGACGACGAGTTCGACTTCTCGGCCGGCTGCATCACGCAACGGCTCGAGGAGTCGCTGCGCCGCCTGCGGACCGATTACGTGGACCTGCTCCAGGCGCACGACGTGGAGTTCGGTGACGCGCAGCAGATTATTGAGGAGACAATCCCGGCGATGCGACGGATGCAGGAAGCGGGGAAAGCCCGCTACATCGGCATCACCGGGTATTCGCTGAGAATGCTGATCAGGATCGCCGAGGCGACGCCTGTGGACACGATCCTGAGTTATTGCCGTTATAACCTGCTTATCGACGATATGGATACAGTGCTTATCCCCTTTGCGCAGAAGCATGGCATCGGCGTCATCAACGCATCTGCACTGCATATGGGCATCCTCACCGAGTGCGGCGCACCCGACTGGCATCCCGCTGCGCCGGCTGTTGCCGAAGCGGGACAGCGAGCCCTCGAATTCTGCCGCAGCAGGAGTATCGACCTCGCTGAGGTGGCCCTGCGCTACTGTTTCGGCTATCCCTTCGTGGCCAGCACTTTGGTGGGGATGTCAAACGCTGCCCAGGTGCGGCGCAACATCGAAGCATTCGGTGCGCCGGCGGATCCCTGGCTCGTGCTGCAGATTCGCGAGATTATGGCCCCGGCGCTCAACTCCGTCTGGCTTTCAGGCCGTCCGGAGAACCACGACTTCCCCGAACGGTGAGCGCATCACGGCCCGATTGCTTTGCGACCACACCCTGAAGGAGGCAGCCATTGAAAGCCCTCGTCATGCATGGCCCCGGGGATCTTCGCGTCGAGTCCGTTGCCGAGCCACAGGTGCGGACCGGGAAAGCGCTGCTCCGCGTTCGCCGCGTTGGCCTGTGCGGCAGCGATCTTAATTCTTACCGGGGCCGCAATCCACTGATGACCTATCCGCGGATTCCGGGCCACGAAATCGCGGCCACCATCATGGCTTTGAGCGAGCCACATCCGGAATTCAGCACGGGGATGGATGTAACCCTTGCGCCGTACTCGCATTGCGGAGCATGCAGCGCATGCCGCAACGGACGGCCCAATGCCTGCGAGAGCAACGAGACTATGGGCGTACAGAGGGATGGTGCGCTGACAGAGTACCTCGCGGTCCCGATCGAGAAGCTCTATCGTGCGAATCTGAGCCTCAACGAACTGTGTCTGGTGGAACCGCTGACGGTGGGCGCGCACGCGGTGGCACGCGGTGTAGTGCGAGAAAGGGATAAAGTGGCCATTTTCGGATGCGGAGGGGTGGGGCTGGGTGCGGTGGCGGCCTCGGCCTTTCGTGGCGCGGTGACGATTGCCATTGATGTGAATGACGATAAGCTGGCGCTGGCCCGCGAGGCGGGCGCAAACTATACGATCCACTCGCACCGGGAGGAATTAGGATCTGCTTTGTCTGCCATTGTGGGGCCGGACGGGCCGGACGTCATCATCGAGGCCGTGGGCATGGCCGAGAGCTTTCGCGCCGCAGTGGAACTGATTTCGTTTACCGGGCGCGTCGTGTATATCGGGTATGCCAAAGAGCCCGTAACTTACGAAACCAGGCTGTTCGTACAGAAGGAACTGGATATTCGGGGCACACGCAACGCTCTGCCGGAGGATTTTCGTCAGGTGATACGGATGCTGGAAGAGGGCCGCTTTCCTGTGGCGTCGGTGATTGACAGGGTAGCGCCGCTGGACGAGGCCCCGGATCTTCTGGCGGCCTGGAGCGCACACCCGAGCCAGTTCAAAAAGATCATGATCACGCTCGATTAGCGGCGTGGTCCGTTCGGCAGGAGTCATTGAGCTATGCTGAAATCGGGAATTCTGAACCCGCGGATCAACTCGCTGCTCAGCCGCGTCCGGCATACGAATACGCTTGTCATCGCCGACCGAGGCTTCCCTTACTGGCCTGACCTGGAGACGGTTGACCTCGCTCTCGTCGACGATATTCCGCGCGTCCTCGATGTACTACAGGCCATCCTTCCCAACTTCACGGCCGGCCGGTTTTTCATGGCGGAAGAATTTCGGCAGCACAATCCTGCTGCCGTGTTGGAAAACTTGAAACGCGCGACGGGACCGACCGAAATTATCTATGACCCGCACGTAGAGTTTAAGCGGCGCGTGCCGCACGCGATTGGGCTGATCCGCACTGGCGATACCATTCCTTATGCCAATATGATTCTGGAGTCAGCCTAAGCGCTTAAGTGATCGCACGAGGAGGGAATACCGCCGCCATACCCACTGACGCTCGGGCGGCTTCGAAAGAGAGGAGTGACATGAGGGACAGGAGAAAACCGAGGCATGCGGGGGCGTTGCTTTCGGTGACGCATGGCCGCTGGGTCAATGCAACGCAGAGCGGGCGTTGGGGTCATCGGTTTTTCTTCCTGGTGCTTTGCACGGCGCTTTTGCGCTCCGCACCCATGCTGGCACAGCAGGCGCTCGCTGCGCCGGGCGCAGGCAAGCCGGAGGTTGACGCCCTGCAGGCCGAAGGCGCTGCGCTGGCCGCTCAGCAGCGCTTTGCCGAAGCGGAGATTCCGCTGGGGCGGGCTTTAGCCCTTGCTCCTGGCAATGTCGATCTGCTCCGCATTGCCGGGAAAGTTGAGGGGCGTCTTGGGCATATGGATGAGGCCGTCAACCTGCTTCAAAGGGCCGAGGCGCTGCAGCCTTTGGACCCGCAGATTCACTTGGAGCTCGGGATTGCGCTCGCCGACGCGGAGAATTTTCCCCGCGCCCTGGAGGAGGTCAGCGCTGCCGAAAAACTTGAGCCGGGGTCCGGCGAGGCGCATCTGAACCGCGCGCGCATCCTCGACCGTTTGGGTAAGGCCGCTGAGGCAGAAGGCGAGTTCGCGGTGGCGGCGCGGCTATCTCCGCGCAATCCTGACGTCTTTTATTACTGGGCGCTGCTCGAGAGCGAGGAAGGTCGGCTCGGCAAAGAGTCAGACTTGCTCGAGCGTCTCACCCGGCTCAAGCCAGCCGACGACCAGGCGTTTTACTTGCTTGGCCGAAGCTTCGAGCAACAGGGGCGCCGGCAGGAATCTATTGCGGCCCTGCGGACCGTGATCCGGCTGAATCCCGAGTCAGGCGAGGCGCTCTACATGTTGTCGCGCGAGTTGCGGGCGACTCACCCGGCCGAAGCGGAAAAACTCTCGCAAAGATTCCTCGCGCTCAGGAAGAAGAATGCGGACCAGGAAGCCGCGATCGCGCTCGGCAATCAGGGTGTGGAGGCATCGCGGAAGAATGACTGGCATCGGGCAATCGACTTGCTGCGAAAGGCGCTGGCAGCCTGCAACGGCTGCGCTATCGAGGCGGGGTTGCACAGGGACCTGGGGCTCACCCTTTGCAGGAACGGGCAGGTCGACGAGGGGAGCCGCGAGTTGCATGAGGCGCTCCGCCTCAATCCCAGCGATGTGGACACGGTGAAGGCCCTGGAGGTCATCGGGCGCTGAAGAGCGCTTCGCCCGGCTGGCGCTAAGCTTCACTTGGGTTGGGCAGTTGACGAGCGGCGATCTACGAACCTCGCATGTCCGGCATGACCGCTCCCGCGGATGGAGTTCGGGGAAATATCCGTTCTATCCCCCGCCTGGAACTTAGAGACTACCCATCCAGATCCATTCGCGTACGACAGGCGCTGCCGGAAACGAGAGGTATGTGCCCTGAAATCAAAGCCCGGTGGAAACCGAATCACCATTTTGGCCAGGAGTGATTCTGTCCAGCCCTCGGCTCTCGTTTGCGTTATTGTTTAAGTAAACGATAACGGCATCGTTTTACACTTGACAATCGGTTTTTATCCTCCTACAGTTGTGCCCTGGTCTGGCGGCGTGGCCAGCAAATGTTTTCTACCCCGGAACAGGGATGACCTTTGCGCTCATGACCGCAGATATGGCTTCGCATGATTTCCGCACCGGCAATCGGGATATAGAGACGACAGGTTAGGAGGCACATTTCGATGGCAATGAACTTCTCCAGACAAGGCAATGTGACCAGGACTACATCGCCAAAGCGCGAAAGGAAGGAGACATCTCGTCTCTTCCGACATGCAGGTGCGGGCATGTTCGCAGCGCTCCTGCTGGCGACTCTCCCCGGAGTTGCCAGGGCGCAGGCATCGCAGGCGTCCATTCGCGGCACTGTGTATGATTCCAGCCGCGCCGTCGTTCCCGGCGCGGCCCTCACTCTCACCAACGTGGCGACCCATGTAAACTCAACCACGACGTCCAATGAGAGCGGCGGCTACCTTTTTCTGAACATCAATCCAGGCACCTACACGCTGCAAGCGTCCAAGCAGGGGTTTGCGACCCAGCAACTGCAGCCCTTCAAGCTGCTGGTGAATCAGGCCAGCACACTGAACTTTGCTTTGACCGTGGGCCAGGTGAGCCAGGTGGCACGGGTCACCGCGGTGGGTGAGGGTCTGCAGTCGTCCACGGCCGAAGTGGGACTAACGCTCGATACGGAGCAGATCCAGAATGTGCCCGTCGACTCCGAGAGCTGGTCGCAATTGTTTGTGGCTGCCCCGGGGGTGTCGCCCATCGTGGTCAGCGGCAGCCAGACGGGATACTACACCACCTCCGTCGGCCCTATGATGACCCCCTCGTTCGATGGACAGACGAATCGCAGTGATATCTTCATCGTCGATGGAATCATGGATACGGAAACTTTTGGGAATTCCTATGCTGTTCAGCCGCTTCTCCAGGCTCTGCAGGACGTAAAGCTGGAGGCGCATACGGACAGTGCGGCCTTCGGCGGCAGTTCCGGTGGCACCATCAATGCCTCCACCAGGAGCGGGACAGACCAGTTCCATGGGTCTGCCTGGGAGTACTACAAAAGCCCCGTTCTCCAGGCGATTCCGTACTTCAGTACCTCCTCAACTCCCTTTAAGCAGAATCAGTTTGGGGGAACCATAGGTGGTCCCGTAATCCTGCCCAGGCTTTATAACGGCAGAAATAAAACGTTCTTTTTCGCCGCGTATGGAGGGCTTCGGTACAACGGGCCCGGCACCGTCTATGACCTCGTTCCGACTCCGGCTGAACTCGCAGGAGATTTCACAGCCGATGCGCCCATTTATGATCCTGCTTCCACGACGTGCGACGCGGCCGGAAACTGCACGCGCACACAGTTCCAGTACAACGGCGTCCTGAATATGATTCCGCCGAACAGGCTCAATCAGGGAGCCATCTACTACGTCCAGCACGCTCTGCCGACCTACACCAATGCAACTCTGCCCTGTTCCCCCGGCTGCAACTCCTATCAGAACGCGCCAAACATCCAGTCGCTCTATCAATACGACGCGCGCGTCGACGAAACCCTGGGACAACATGACTCGTTCTTTTTCCGATGGATGGGGATCGGGGGCAACGAAACGTCGGGGAGAGTTCAGAATCCGGGAACGACGGGAACCACGGGATACTCCTATGTAGGGAGCTACGTGCACATATTTAGCCCGACCAGCGTCCTGCACGTGCAGGCGGGCAAGACCTATGAGACTCGCCCTTACACGCAGCTCTGGACCGGAGTCGGCGCGAACCTCGGCGCGCAATCGGGGTTCCCGTCAGGACTGTCGACGGGCTATGTCACGCTCGGCAATATCACACCGGGCTTCGACGTAAACGGCTATTTTAACGATCCGGGTGACAATGCCAATCCTCAAACCACGGCAAACTCCGACTCCGTGTCGTTCGATTATGACCGCGTGCTCGGCAGGCACACCATCACCGTGGGCGCCGACTTCAATGGCATCGGCGAAGGCCAGAGGATTGAGGACGGCCAGGAAGAATTTGCCCAGCAGGAGACTAACAGTCTTGTACCTGGCGATGACGCATCAGGGACCGCTCTCGCCTCCTTCCTTATCGGCGTGCCGGATTCCTTCACCAAGCGGAACGTCACCGAATCGCTGGGCTTTGGCGGACTGGTAGGCTTTTACGGCCAGGATCAGTTCCAGATGACGCCGCGCTTAACCACCAACTTCGGCCTGCGCTACGATATTGCCCTCGCCCCGCGCTTCGGAACATTCGCCGATGGCAATGAGTACACAGGCAACTTCAACTTCAGCAATGGCACGTATATCGTCTACAAGGTCCCCGGCTCCTGCGCAGTGCTGATGAATGCGCCGTGTATCCCGACTCCGG
Organism: Acidobacteriaceae bacterium; assembly: GCA_049579805.1. Classification (GTDB taxonomy): domain Bacteria; phylum Acidobacteriota; class Terriglobia; order Terriglobales; family Acidobacteriaceae; genus Palsa-343. The sequence continues at coordinate 17,607 of JBAUOP010000048.1, read as the reverse complement.
ATGGCTCGCTCCCGGATCATGTCGTTGCCAGCACCGACGGCAGCCAGGTTGTCCAAACCCAATACAACAACGTGGAGCCCAGGTTGGGCATCGCGTTCCGCCTGACACCGACAACGGTGCTGCGTGGTGGAGCCGGCCTGGCCTTCGACAACCTTGCCGGACTGGTCCAGAACATTCGCGGACTCAGCGGAAACTGGCCGTCCGTTCAACAGGTCGCGCAATTGAACATCAACGTTCCTCAACCCGGAAATCCATTTCCCGGATACACCATCTCGAACCTGCCCGCCCTTACTGCTTTGCCAGCCGCCACGCCCTTCAACCAGTTTAACTGGTTTGTCGCGCCCAACTTAAAGGATGCCTACTCTCTGCAATACAACTTCGGAGTGCAGCACCAGTTCGGTACCTCAACCGTGGTGGGCGCGAATTATGTAGGTTCGGTGAACCGGCGAAGCTCTGTGGGAGGTCTCTACAACGTGGCTCTCACTCCTGGACCGGGCGACTCCGCCGTGGTGGCAAGCCGCAGTCCATATCCGTACATCGCCCCGACGTACTACTCCTGGAGCGGCAACAATGGCGATTACAACGCGCTGCAGGTTCAGCTGACGAGAAATTATTCGAAAAATCTCGGTGCTACCGTCGCCTACACCTGGTCGAAATCCATCGACGAAGGATGCTCAGGATTTTTCGGCACTGAAGGTTGCAGCATTCAGCAGATTTATAACATCAGGGCCGAGCGAAGCGTCTCCGCCTTCAATGTTCCGCAGAATCTTAATGTTACCTGGACATATACGCTTCCGTTCGGCCGCGGGCAGATGTTCAATATTCAGAACAGGACCCTGGATCTCCTGCTGGGCGGCTGGCACTATAACGGCTTCGCCAAGTTTGCGAATGGGGCTCCTTACGACGTCAATCTATATATCGATATCGCAAATATCGGTACCACGGGATATGAGCGGCCGAACATCGTTGGGTCCACAAACCCAGGCAATCAATCAAGAACCAACTGGCTCAACACGGCAGCCTTCGCCACTCCTAACCCCTATACTTACGGGAATATGGGACGCAACAGCCTGCGTGCGGATTTCACTCAGGATTTTGATATGACTCTCGCCAAGGAGGTCCCACTGATAGATCGCCTGCACCTGAAGGTCGGAGCGGATGCATTCAACGTCTTCAATCATCCGGTTTGGGCTCAGCCGGACTCATACATTGGAGATCCGACCTTCGGCCAGGTCCTCTCAACCGAAAACGAACAGCGAACCATGCAGGTTTATGGTCAGTTAACGTTCTAAGTACTACTGTGTTGTGCGCCGTGATAAGGCGCTGGTCCACAGCGGGCGCGGACAACCGCTGGCCACCGTGCAGATCGGAGACGAGACGCTTACGACGAGAAATCGACCGGAACAGCTGATGCGGGACATCTGGCGCCGAAGGCGTGTGGTGGGCACTTTTCAAGACGGCAAATCGGTGCTGATGCCGGTCGCGGCGCTATGGCCCCATATCGCCGCGAGACGCTGGGGAACCAAACGCTACCTGTAGATGAACCTGCTGGCCCAGCCACTCGGCCAGCGCATGACCGCCGGCTCCTGCCCATGGGCACCAGAACCGATCAATCCCAACCAACAACCTTCCTGAGTCACGACTGATTCAGAAAGCACCAAAAGTTCTGGAGACGGCCTCAGATCGCTTCCCGCCTCGCTTAAGTGCCTGCACAGGCGCATCATCATAGGGTCTCAGCGCCAGACTGTTGCAACTTTCTGTAGCGCACGAAATTGAAGTAAACGGTCTAATCTGGTTCATACCAGCGAAAGCCATTTCGCTGTTCTTCGGCAGCCTCGCGCAGAAAAGACAAGCTGACTTCGCGGTTGTAGTTCGCACAGGCAACCAGAATCATGTTAGCGAGTGCCATCGGGGCCACATACGAATCGATATACGAATTGCTCTCGACCGGAGCGATGAAATATTCGTCGGCGAATCTGGCAATCGGCGACACGTGTGTGCCCGTGACCCCGATGCAGTAGGCTCCGTTCCGCTTCGCCCGCTTCATGCCTTCCACTGTCTGGCGAAGTCCTTTGCGGAAGCTGATCGCGATCACGAGATCGTCGCGACCCATGGACCTCGACACATGCAGCGTTTGCCCTACGGTGGTGGCGGCTAACGCCGGCAGACCAACGATGGTCAAATGGTGCTCGAAATAGTGGACCAGGTTTTCGGCGAGGTCGCCTCCCAGCAGCAGAATGCGCCGCGCCGAATGGATGCGCTGCGCTACCGAGGCCAGCCGTGCCGGATCCAGGCTCGTTCGCACCGCATTCAGGTTCCGAATATCCTGCTGGAGGCTCGCCTCCAGATAGGCAGGGATATCACGGGCGGTAGTCTGCTCCATGCCTTCCAACGAGGTGGCATTTGCGATCGAAAGGTCATGCAGAAAATTCTGGAATGCTCGGTATCCTTCAAATCCCATCCGATGCACGACGCGAACCATCGTTGCCGGGTCTGTATGGAGACGTCCGGCAGCGGCCCGTACGCTGAGCAGAACAAACTCCCGGGGATTTTCCAGGACCGGGCGAATCAGTTCTCGCCGCCGCGGGCTTAGTTCTTTCATCGAGTTTGTAAGCCCTGCAAGTGCCAGGACTTTCTCCCGCTTTCGCGCTCCCGGCATCGTAAGCAAGATCCTTTCAGGGACTCTTTCCGTCAATATCAAGTCGGAACAGCAGAATACATCATCGTATGCCTGCCGAGCGGGTTGGTAACTCCAAAGCGGGTCTTCGCGGACGCAGACCGCCTCGTTTCAGTGCTTCTGGTGCTCCAGCTGCTCGAAAGTAAGATTCAGGATCGGATATTGCCTCCAGTCGCGGTAATCGAAATGCCACCATTCGAATCCGTAAACCGTAAATCCCTGCGCCTCCATGGCGTGCCGCAGAAGGTCCCGATGCCACCGCTCCAGAGAAGTTCCACCGGGATAGAACGGATAGGAACGCTCAGACATTTCGTCGTAGCCCCCGGTCATGTCGATCTGCCTGCCGGTTTTCAGATCATATAGGGTAAGGTCGACAGCGCAGCCGCGGTTATGGCGCGATCCCTGGCTCGGATCGGCAACGAATATCTTCTTGTCCTCTGGAGTCCCGTCCCAGAACATTTTGGTTACGTACCACGGCCGGTATGCGTCATGGATGAGCAAACCATAGCCCAGCGTATGCAGATACGCTGAAGCTCTTGCAACCGCCTCCGCCGCGGGTCGCTGCATAAATGCTCTCGCCTGCAGGTAAAGCGGCGAACCGAGGAAGTTGCGCGTCGTTGCGTAGCGGATATCGAGCTTGATCGTCGGGTCCAGCGACGTAAGTTCCACCAGGTCCGGCTTGCGGAAAGTTCCCTTCTCCACGGGAGGACGGTCCGCGAGGGCTTCCTGCCGCAGGACGCTCACAGGCTTCAGTGGTGTGATCTGGAAAATCTGCCCTCGAGCATTGGTGTGGCGGCGCTGAAAAATAACATAACCTAGGCGAAGGCCGGTGACGTCGCCTCCGGCATTGCGCAGAAACGTCAGTGATTCCCCATCGTACAGACCGCGTGCCGGCAGCCGGAAATGGTCCGGAGATAACTCTTTCAGCGGATCGAATTCAAACCATTCCACGAGAATCTTCAGCGTTCCACGGTCTTCCAGAACATATAACTTGTCGTAGTCCCAGCCATACTCGCCGATGAGAGGCAACCACTCCTTTGGAGCCGGCGCGGGCATCGGCAAAGATATTCTGTGATAAGTTGTGCCGTCCAGGTTTAGGGTGTTTGTGCTGGCGGGAGCCAGAAACGGCTTTGCCTCGCGGACAAGGCGGCTGTCCTCCACCAGTTCGTCCGATGAATACGTTCCAGAGACTGCCTTCAGCTCGACCTGATAGCCGCCGCGAGCCTGCCTGAGGAACAGCTTTCCTTCCTCATCGTCCAGCCGCACACGGCTGCCAGGATGGCCGGTGACCTCATAATCCCCTGCGAGCGCCTGCGATCGCGCTGGATTGAGTGCAACGTCGGAATCAGGCAGCGACAGAGCTTTTCCCGCGCCCCGCGCCAGCATCAGCCTCAGCGCATCCTGGGCGATATGACTGGTTACGGCGTTGGCGCAGTCGGCAGTTGTGATCACAACCGCTCCGAGGGCCTGGTCCGGCAATCCGGCCAGGGTGGTGGCAAAGCCGTAGATCGCCCCGTTGTGGCCGATTTCCCGGTGTCCATTCAGGGTTCCAAGGGCGAATCCGAGCCCGAACTGGCCGTTCTTCGACTGCGGCTTCCACATGGAATCCAGGGTGGCAGCCTGCAGAATACGACCGGATTCTCCCTGCCCTCCATTGAATAATGAGCTCAGAAAGCGGCCGAGATCCACAACCGTCGAATACATACTGCCGGCAGGCGCTTCCCCTAATTGAAAGGTGGGCGCCGGAACATCGGGTCCGTCGTAACTCCACATGACGGCCTGAGCCAGGTGCCCTGTGAGGTTGGGTGACGGATAGAAGGCGCTGTCCTGCATGCCCAGCGGCGTCAGCACGGCGCGCTCCAAATACGCCCCAAAGGGGGTGCCGGTTACGTGCTGCAGCACATAGCCCACGGTGGCTATGCCGGCATTGGAGTATTTCGTATGCGTTCCCGGGGGATAGACCAGAGTCGTCCGGTTGAGGCTCATCACTGTGGCCTCCAGCCCGGGAGACGTGGCATCGAAGTAGTTGCCGACCGGGGGCTCGCGGACCAGTCCCGCGCGATGCGACATCAACTCACGCAGGGTGATAGTTCCTCCGAATGGGTTGTCCGGATGAAAGTTGGGGAGATACCGGGTGATTGGTGCATCCAGGTCCAGCTTTCCCTGCTGAACCAGCTGCATCACCGCAATATCGGTAAAAAGCTTGGAAACCGAACCAATGCGAAAAACGGTTTGTGCCGTGGCGGGTGTTTTCTGTGCCAGATCTTCATAGCCGAACCCTTCCGCCCATACCACGTGGTCATGGCTGACGAGCGCGATGGCCAGGGACGGCAGGTTCTTGTCCTTCATTTCCTTGGCAATCTCGGTGCGGATCATCCGCGCCACCGGAGCGTACTCCGTCTGTGGTGGGATGTTTTGCGACTGTGCTGCCGGTGCGCAGGTAATCGCGAATGTGGCCACGCCCAGAACAAAACGCCGTCTTCCGTTCATCGTTCCCTCCTCCGTTCCTGTTCCGCCCCCCCCGGCTTCGGGCGCCGTGCACATCCGGGCTGGCCGCGGCATCACAGCAGCATTGCGGCGAGCAGAGCGGTACGCGCGGCCAGATCCCGTCGAAACACATGCTCATGGGCAGCATGGGCCCCCGCCCCTGCGGCTCCCATGCCATCCAGGGTTGGAATGCCCAGCGCCGAAGCGAAATTGCCGTCGGAGCCACCGCCGGTCGCCGCTTCTTCGAGAGGCAGTCCGATTCTGGCGGCCAGTGCCCGCGCATGCCGGAACAGCATTACCGTGCCACGCGTGCGCTCCATGGGCGGCCGATTCGTCCCGCCTTCCACCTCCAGGCTGCAGGCAGTGTCCAGCGGGCCCAGGCGGCGTAGCGCTCGATTCACGCGCTCCGCATCGCAGGCACGAGCAACACGCACATCCACATCTGTCCATGCCTCTGACGCGACGACATTCGAGCGGCTCCCTCCGCTGATGACTCCGGGGTTGATGGTAATGCCCCGCTCCAGGTTTGTGATCCGGCTGATGCGCTCAATCTGGTGCGCGAGTTCAACAATCGCGCTGTGTCCCGCGGTAAAGTCCACGCCGCTGTGAGCCCCCACGCCCCTGACCGTGATTCGGTAATGACCTACACCTTTGCGCGCTGTTTTGTAGGCTCCGGCTGTTCCCTGGGCCGGCTCCAGAACATAAACCGCGCGGCACGTGAGAGCTGTCGACTCGGTTAGCGACCTTGATGCAGGGCTGCCGATCTCCTCGTCTCCATGAAGCAGGATGACGACCGGGCAGGGCTCCGCCGAGCACTCCCGCAGAATAGCGATGGCCGTCAACATCATTGTCACGCCGGCCTTCATGTCCAGCACCCCGGGACCGCAGATACGGTCGTCGAGAACTCTCCAGGGCATTTGCTGCAGCGTGCCTTTGGCCCACACCGTATCCAGATGCCCGAGCAGCATCAGCGGTGCGTTCCTGCTCCGCGCGGAGCCAAACCGGATTTCGAGAGAGTTGCCGTGAAGAGGGAAGGGATGGACCCGGACGCGGCCTCCCAGCGCCTTGGCCCACTCCGCTATCGGCTCCCCCGCCCTGTCGACGGCGGCCTTGTCATCGCTCGGCGACTCGATTTCTACCAGCCGCTTCAGATGCTTCAACATCTGCGGTTCCATCCGTTCGGCTGCGGACCGCAGTTGCTCTACGAGTTCCAGTGGTGCTGCCTTTCCTCCCGATGTTTTCTTCATGTCCTCTTCATTCGTTCAGCTCACCTGCTCTGGTGGGCTATGGTTGGCTGAGGGAGGGGTGGTCAATGGGCAGATCGTGCATAGCCGAGGCAATTGCGCCCAGTGCGGCGCCGGCCACCACCGCCGGATCTGCTTTCTCATCCTGCAGCTCAAGATGATTCATATAGAACGCAAAGGCTACCGGTTCTCCGGAGACGGTGGTTGTATAGCCAGCCAGCCCTTTCCCGGAAATCATCAGGCGACGATTCAACTCGTCCCAGGCACCGAACGTTCCCGTCTTGGCAAACACCTTTCCTGCGGCCGGAGAATTCGTCTCGACGTTGAAAAGCGTCCCGTCCCGTCCGAGAATCGGCAGACCTTTTTTGAAAACGAAGAAGTTCGGCTGCTGTGACATAAATGCCAGATAGTGCACCATGAAATCCGGAGTGAAATACGCGGAGAGTGCACCGCCGGCGCCGTCGCCCTGGGATGCCCCAATTGTGCTCAGGTTTCCCTGCGTGAAGAAGTCATGCTCCAGCGAGAAACCCTTCGTCGCGACGTCTTTGGTTGCCTTTCCCACCAGCGCTCCCAGGATATAGGGGGTCATGCTGGCGTGCAGGTTTTGGCTGACCTTAAGCGTGACCTTCGCCTCTTCGGAGTACGGCGCCGAAATGTGCTCCGCTACCCGATTATCCGGGGTGTAGGAGCTCTTCTGGTCCGCTGCACCGATGTTCTTATTTCTGATCCGAATGCCGTCGTTGGTCAATGCTTCCGTGAAGAGCGCCTGCGCAAACCGCGACGGGGACGAAATGGCGTATCCATAGATATACGGACTCTGATCCGGCGGAATCGACCCAGTCAGGGTGACGGTCTCTGTGCCGTCGGGATTCGTCGTTGTATCTGAATCGACTGGAACCGTTTGGCTGCCGGCGGCACCCGCTTTGATGTTGTTCACGAAGTGGATGTAGGGAACCTGCAGGGAATAAGCAACCGTTGCTGGAGAGCCCGGGGCGGAGCCGGTTGTGACCGTCACATCGATCGCGTTGTCATTGACGCAGATCGGCGAAATGACCATCCCTGTGCCCAACTCCCTCGTACCTTCGGGGAAGAGGTTTACGTCAATGATCACGTGGCCCTGTACGTCGCGGATGCCGGCTTTCCGGATCTGGTCAGCGAATTCCTGCAGGACGATGGCCGGATTCCCCGGGATTAGTCTGGAATCGTGTCCTCCGTAGGAGTGGTCTTCGTTGGCAAAGGCCAGCGACCCGTCGCTCTGCAGCCGGTCGGAAAGATTTGGATCACCGCTTGCCACCAGCACCAGGTTGCCGTCCAGCACTCCATGCCTGACGGGCCCCGTCCGATAAACCGAGGTGTGGAATCGAAAATCAGGTCCCAGGTAGTGCAACGCTGTGCCCATCGTCAGCAGTTTGGTCGTAGAACCCGGGGTGAAATACTTGTCGCCATTCAAAGCAAACAGCACCCTTTCCTGGTTCAGCGAATAGATCTCGAGGCCGAAGCTCACGTGTTTGAACTCAGGTCGGTCCATGATCGTTCTGACAGCCTGAGTGAAGGTCCCGGTCGTTGCCTCGGTCTGTTGCGGCTGCGCTGTGGCGGAGGTGAATGCAATGAGGAGAGCACACATCGTCCTAACAAAGTTCTTCATCAGTCAATCTCCACGGCAGAAGGTTCTGGTTGCTCGCGCCCGGATCGGGCGCGGAAGAGGAAGTAGAAAGGCCAGCCCGTCAGAATCAACAGGATTCCGATGAGTGCATGACCCGGCGTACTGGCGACCGTGCTCCAGACCACAACCCCGGCCGCAGCCACAAACAGCAGAGGCAAAACAGGATATCCTGGAGTTCGGAATGTCCGATGCATCTGCGGGTATCTAATCCGCAGCACGATGACCCCGCCAACTGCCAGCCCATAAAAGATCCACGCAGTGAAGACCACACAGGTGAAAAGCTGCTCGAAGTTTCCCGTAAGGGTCAGAAGTGATGCCCAGATGCCCTGCGTGAGAATGGCAGCTACGGGCACCTGTGAATGCTCGCTTGTTCGCGCCAGAAAGGGAAAGAACAATCTGTCGCGAGCCATGGCGTAATAGACGCGCGGGCCGGTAAGGACCATTCCGTTCATCGCACCCAGAATGGATGTGAGAATCAGAATAGAAACAACCCGTACAATTCCAGCGCCCCAGGCTTTCTGCATCGCGCCCGCCGCGGCGCTCGGCATTCCTGCGATGCCGTGTGAGCTCAGGACCGCATAATAGGCAACGTTCAGGCCCAGATAGATCGCCGCCACGGTCAATGTTCCCGACAACAGACTCCGGGGAAGATCGCGCTGCGGAGATCGGAACTCGCCCGCCGTAAAAGAAACGACGTGCCATCCTTCAAACGCCCACAGAACAGCGATCAGCGCCGCGCCAAATTCAAGCGGGCTTGAGCGCACGGGTATCTTCCAGTTCGCGCCCAGCGTCGCGACATGTCCCCGCCAGAAGAGAAGCACTCCCAGCATTGCTACACCCAATAGCTTAGCCACATTGCAGAGGTTCTGCAGCAGCTTGGCTCGATGAAGACTCATCAGGTTGAAGCCGGTCAGGGCAAGAATCGGAACCATCGCCAGCAGCCTCTGTTGCAGAGGCGAGAGCGGTATTAGCTGGGACAGATACAGCGTGAAACCAGCGGCGAGCGTGGCAATAGTTCCGGTCTGGATTATGCTGGCCAGTCCCCATCCGTACAGAAATGCGACCGGCTTTCCGTAAGCTTCTCGCAAATATACATAAAGGCCACCAGCAGCCGGGAACATAGTGCCCATTTCCGCAAGCGATAATGCCCCAAAGAGAGTCAGCAGGGCGCCTGCTGCCCAAATACCCAGCACCTCAGGCAGCGAACTGAGATCGCGCGCGATCGCACCCGGCACCAGGAAAATGCCCGAGCCGACCACGGACCCGGCTACGATGGCAAAGCCATCGGCCGCGGTCAGCTCGCGCGCCAGGCCCTCCCCTCTGCGGCGAGTCTCTCGCGGTACAGGAAGCGCAGAGGACGGGTTCGGCTGCGGTCGGGCGCTCAGAACTGGAACCTCCGTGCGCGTCTCCAAAGGGCAACATACGTTGCATTTGGTAGCGCAGTATTCGCCTAGTCTGTATCGCACTCGCGGGCCTGTCAACAGAATTATTCCATCTCCGCCGCTTCTCCTCCACGCACGAATCTCGCAATCACCCTTTCTGCTCTGTACATCGGCCATTGCAATTGACAGCGATCGAAATTCTCCCTAGAGTGACCTGTGCATGTGGCGAGAGGGTGATCGAGCATGCAACGTTTGTTCCATTTGTTCTGGCAGCATTGCCGCGACCAGGAGCCTCTCACATGCCATTCAGCAAACCGGTTGCCCCCCCGACCGTGAGGATCGAGCCCCTCTTCCGCCTGCGGGATTTTGACGCCGCGGTGGAACTGGAGCGCACGATCTGGGGGTACCGCGACCTCGACATCGATTCCCGCGCCATTTTGATCATTGCCAGTCGGTTCATCGGCCAGATCTTCGGCGCCTATGATGCAGACCGTCTGGTCGGAATGGCTCTCGCCTTTTACCCAGACAAGCCGGCTTGCCTTCATTCTCACCGCGTCGGTGTTTTGCCCGAGTACCAGAATCAGGGGATCGGTTATCGTCTGAAGCTCGCGCAGCGCGACGAGGCTCTTACCCGGGGAATTAGCACCATCCAGTGGACTTTTGATCCCCTGCAATCGCGCAATGCCTACTTCAACATATCTCGCCTTGGCGGCATTGCTCGCACCTACATACCCAACCTCTACGGCGAAACGAGTAGTCCTCTGCACGCCGGTTTGCCCACTGATCGCATCCTGATCGAGTGGCTGCTGGAAGATCCCCGCGTGGTTGAGACACTCAGAGGCCGGAAGCGGGCGCCGCAGCCCGACGCCGTGCGCATCGAATTGCCGCCTCCCGAGGGGCGGAAGGATTCCGGGGAGCAGCAGCGTGTGCGCGAAGCCTTTCAGGAATGCTTCAGCAGGGGCTATGCCTTGACTGGATTCGTTTCCGATCAGGGCCGGGATACTTATCTTTTGGAGACATTGTGAAAATCGAAGCTCTTGTTTTCCGCGAATTATCGATGCGTCTCATCGCTCCCTTTGAGACGAGCTTTGGGGTTACTCATGATCGCCGCTACTCCTGGTGGAACTCATCACCGACAGCGGCAACGGGTGGGGCGAGGTTACGGCCGGCGAAGGTCCCTTCTACAGCCCCGAATGCACGGATAGTGCCTGGGTCGTGTTGCGCGACTTTCTGACCCCTCTCGTGCTTGGCAAAACTATTGACGGCCCTGGCGAACTCGTTGCCATGATGGCTTCTGTGCGCGGTCACGATATGGCCAAGGCGGGTATCGAAAACGCCGCCTGGCATGCCTGTGCCCAGGCCAATGGGGTGTCGCTGAGCCACATGCTGGGCGGCACGCCGGCGGAAATCGATTCCAGGGTCTCGCTCGGCATTCACAACGATGTAGGAGCGTTGCTTGATCGGATTGCTCTTGAACTGGATGCCGGATATCGCCGCATCAAACTGAAGATCCGGCCCGGCAAGGATGTGGATGTTGTGAAGGCCGTCAGGCACCGATTTCCCACCATTCATCTGACTGTCGACGCCAACTCGGCTTACACGCTGGAGGACGCCGATCTTCTGCGGCGCCTGGATGAATTCGCGCTGGATTATATTGAGCCGCCGCTGGCGTGGAATGAGATCTTCCAACACGTAACGTTGCAGGGGCAGTTATCCACGCCCATTTGTCTGGACGAGTGCATCCATAACCTCCGCGATGCTCAGGCCGCTGTGAAGCTTGGCGCATGCCGTGTTATCAACATCAAATTGGGTCGTGTTTCCGGCCACAGCGAAGCCCGCCGAATCCAGTGGTATTGCCTTGAGCAGGGCATTCCTGCCTGGTGTGGAGGTATGCTCGAATCGGGCATCGGCCGCGCTCATAATATCGCCATGTCGTCGCTCCCAGGTTTTGTTCTGCCCGGGGATGTCTCGGCGAGCAGGCGCTATTGGGCCCGGGACATTATCCAGCCGGAAGTCACGGTGAGTCCTTCGGGCACGATCCAGGTACCCACCACAGAGGGGCTCGGTTTCGCCCTCGACCTCGAGTCGATCGATCGTCAAACAGCTCGAACCGAAACCTGGGCAGCGAACGCGCGTGTGAGCAGCGGTCCCGTTCAGGAGGACAGGCCGCCTGTTCCACTAAAAACTAAGACGCAAACCGGCCCTGCGAGGTCGGCTTGCGTTCCCTCCGGAATTGCTCGTCACAGCGTTTTTTTCACTTCTATCCACTGAGACAGCGCAACTGGGTTGGGTCCGTCCTCCGTTGCCGAGACGTCGCCGTTCAGGACGTTATTGCCCCGCAGCTTCAACGTGAAGAGCAGCGTGTAGGCCTCGTGGCGGTGCGCATCGCCGGTTTGCACATCGCCCCATGCCTCGCCCGTCAGATACCCGTCCCGGAAATGCGAATTATTCAGCACGGATGGGAGCTCATCCGCGATCTGAACATGGATGTCTCCGGACGGAAGGACGCTGATTGTGACAGGCAAGTCTTTCTGGTAGGTGTGCATGCTGCCCTTCCACGTCCCGATCAGTTCCGCAGGCGCGCTGAAGGGAGGCGCAGCAGGAGGCTGCTCCTGCTTTGGCATCTGCCAATTCGCCAGAAGCACCTTCATGATCTCATTCATAATGGGCGTCGCAGAGCCTTTTCCATTCAGGAGAACCGCGACCGCAATGTCTTCGGAGGGGACCAGCATCAGCTCCGTTGACACCCCGGGCATGCCGCCGTTGTGCCAGACCACGTGGTAACCATCGGGCCGATCCTCGGAAACCCAGCCGATTCCATATCCGGCGTGATCGCCAATTTTCATCGTGGGCCGATGCATTTCATCGATAGAGGCGTCCGATAGGATCTGCGCCTGATCCGGCAGGTGATCCTTCAGATGAAACATTCCGAAGCGAACCAGGTCATGAGCACTCGAATAGATAGCGGAAGCCCCCGGGTGATCGAAGTCATAAAAGGGAATCGGCTTCCCCTGATCGTCGTAACGAATGGCCTGGAATTCCGCCAGACCCGGCCCAATACCGACAGACGTATGGGTCATGCCAAGCCTCTCGAAGACCGCTTCTCTCATGAAATCCGCATAGCTTTCCCCGGAGACTCGGGACAACACATATCCGATGATGCCGAAACCAAGATTCGAGTACTGATAGTGTTCGCCCGGAACAGTGACCAGGTTGCCATAACGCAGGATGGTTTCGTCATATGAAGGCTTTTGCCAGGGCTCGTTGCTAAAGAAGAACTGATAGTGCAGCGGCAGCCCCGATGAATGATTGGCAACCCGGCGAACCGTCGCGTCGTCGGCGTTTCCGACCCACGCCTTCAGCTTGGCATCTCCCAGGTATCGATTGATCGGTGCATCCAGATCGATTTTTCCTGCCTGCACCAGCGTCATCAATCCGGTCGCCGTGATCGGCTTCGAGATAGAGGCCAGAGAGTACAGTGTGTTCGCCGTTGCCGGAATCATCTTCTCGCGATTGGCCCAGCCGAACCCCTCTTCCCACACGACTTTTCCGTGTCTTGCCACGGCAACCGCGACAGATAGCGTCGAATCGTCGACAATCTGGTGATGAATGTCCGCACGGACGCCGGCGAAGGGGTCCTGAGCCGTCAGTGATGCTGCGCTCAGTGCCGCTATTCCGATCAGAATGCAAAGGCGTCGGATTTGAACAGCGCTGAAGCAGCGGGGCAATCCGGTTTCCGTTTGAATAGGCTGCATCTCGATTCCTCCTGAAAAGATTGGGTTTCGTGTTGACAGAACCAGATTCTTTCCGCGCACTTTGGCACGCTCCGTCTCACCTTGTTTGCCTCCGGGCAACCAGGCCCCGCCGTCGGGGACGCGGAACCGGAACAGCGCGATACCCAGATTCTTCCGGCACTATTGCCCCGCGCCGCTGGCCGCTTCCACAAACCTGTTGACTGGCAACCAGCGTTTGTGCATACTGCAGAGACAGTAATTGTGCAACAGACGTTGCTGTCACGGCAAACCCCGGAATCCAGGAAGCAAAAAATTCAACGACCGCTGTCGGCAGGTAAAGTTTGGATCGTCGACCGGACTGAGGAACCGGGCAGCAACACTCTGCGGCTGCGGCTGCTTCGCCAGCGGCTGCGGATCAATGTGAATCATGCCTGCGGCCCCGTCGGCCGATTTCGCTCTCGGACAGACTTTTTTCGAATTTCTGTTGACTAAATTTCGAGTGGCATTCATAATCCATCAATCGCAGAATGCAACAGGTGTTGCAGCAATCTGACGTACCCATCTCAGATCGGCTAATTCGATCTTCGCTTTTGTTCCTCAGGTACTCAGGAATCCCGATGGCACGGGGGAGAACTTTGATGATGAGATTCGCTCGAATCGTGCGACTCCACTGGAGTCTCGTCGTCGCCTTTCTGCTGCTGGCGACGGGCGGATCGCTTCAGGCGCAGTTAACCAGCAGCACCGGAATCGTGATCGGGATCGTCACCGATTCCTCTGGCGCCGTCGTTGTTGGAGCGCACCTTTCCCTGCGATCCAATTCCGGCGGGGCGGCGGTCGCTGCGGTCTCCAATGCTTCCGGCCAATATTCCTTTCTTCTGGTTACGAGAACCTCAACCCACGATTCGGATTTGACTTCTTTAATATCCTCAATCACCCGCTCTTCAACAATCCGGAAACCAACTATCTGGATCCGGCTGCCTTCGGCGTAATCAACAGTCACCCGGCGATTCAGCAGACGGAGATTACCGGACGCCGCGCCGTTTGCAGGCCAGCATCCGCCTCGAATTTTGAGTTTTCTCGTTGCAAGGCTGTTGGCTGTTGGTCCCGTCCCAGACTGCCGTAACGCCGCGGGGGCAGTTATCTTCTCGGGCTCGATGCGAAATGTCGAATCGCACGATGCCCGGGAACCCCGTGGCTCTTCTGTTCTGGTTCCGCGACAGGAGACTCCACGCCGGAGCTGCTGGAGACTATGCCGAGGGATTCTGACAGCGGAGAAATCGTCATGAACCAGGCTCGCGGTGTTGGGGACTTCCCGTGGCGTTCCCGCCGTATGGGTGTCTCTGGCGCGTTGTTCCTCGGTGCTGTTGTTTCTGGCCGGTACGGCGGCCATCGGTCAGTGACCTGTTGCGCAGGTAGCGATTTCCTTTACTTCTTCTGCACTGGTATGTGCTTCATTTCACCCTCGGGCATAGTCAGGGTCTGGGGCAAATTTGACTGCGAGCGAGGACGTATGAGTGGTTCGAGAGATCTAAATTCTGCAGGAGGAGTACGGCAATTCCCGCAGCCGTTTGGACGGACGACTTTGGCAAGGCGAACAGCGCTGCTGGTGCTGGGCGCGACGCTGTTGGCGTGGCCTGTGGCGCTGCATGCTCAATCGTCCGCGGCCGTGTCGAAGAGCAATTACCGTGTTCAGAACTTCATGATCCCGATGCGCGACGGCGTGCGTCTGCAGACGGTCGTGATCACGCCCCGCGATCAGAAGGAGCCGTTGCCTATCCTGCTCACGCGCACTCCCTATGGCATCCCCACGCAGGCCATGTTCGACAAGGGCGCCGCGAAGTACGGTCCGGACTGGGTACCGGACAGCTGGAAGCAACTCGCCGCCGACGGCTATATCTTCGTCTGGCAGAATATACGCGGGCGCTTCAAATCCCAGGGCGTTTTCAAGCTCACCTGGCGCTATGACCCGCACAATCCCATGCAGGCCAACGAGACCAACGATGCTTACGACACCATCGAGTGGTTGGTCAAAAACGTTCCCAATAACAACGGCCGCGTCGGCATCTACGGCGTCTCCTATAACGGGCTGACCGCCGCGTTCACCCTCCTCGATCCGCCTCCCGCACTCAAGGCCGTCAGCGAGCAGGCCTCGCCCGCCGACTGGTGGATGAATGACGACATGCACCACTATGGCGCCCTGCGCGAGAGCTACGCCTTCTTTTATTCCGTTATGGAGGAGGCGAGCAATGATCAGAACACCCATTTCCCTTTCGACACCTATGACACGTACGAGTGGTATCTGAATCTGGGGCCGCTCATCCAGGTCAACGCCCGGTATCTGCACGGCAAGATCCGCTTCTGGAACGATATGATGGAGCATCCCAATTACGATTCGTTCTGGAAGAGCGACGCCTGGGTCGATCACCTCCACAGCTCCACGGTTCCTGACCTCAACGTGGCCGGCTTCTGGGATCAGGAAGATCCCTGGGGCCCGTGGCAAATTTTCCGCCATGCCGAGCAGCACGATCCGCTGAACGACAACTTCATGGTTGTCGGCCCCTGGTTCCACGGAGAGTGGCAGACGCCCGAAGGCGCGAACATCGGCCTGCTGCCCTTCGGCGGCCACAAGACCGCGCTCGAATTCCGCCAGAACATCGAGGCGCCTTTCTTCGACTATTACCTGCACGGCATCGGATCGAAGCCCGCGTGGAAAGTGATGACCTTCCAGACCGGATCGAATTCCTGGCACACCTATACCGCGTGGCCGCCCAGCAACGAGAAGCCCACGAACCTCTATCTCCATGCCGACGGCACCCTTTCCTTCGCGCCCGAAAGCCGCTCCGGGCCGCGGTACCGCCAATACGTATCCGATCCTGCGAATCCCGTGCCCTATCGCACTCGGCCCATTTCACCTACCTATCCCCGGCCCGAATGGCGCACTTGGGAGATGGCAGATCAGCGGTTCGTCGACCACCGGCCTGACGTGCTCAGCTTCGTGAGCGCGCCGCTCGACCACGACATCACCATAACCGGCCCCATCGTCGCCGATCTGTTTGCTTCCACGTCGGGGACGGATTCCGATTTCGTGGCGAAACTGATCGATGTTTTCCCGCAGTCGGGCCAGGCCACGGCCACCGACAGCATTCCGAGCCCCGCCTACGCTCAGTCCATGAACGGCTATGAGTTGCCCATCGCTATGGAGGTGCGCCGCGGCCGATTCCTTCACAGCTACGAGCATCCGCGGCCGCTCACTCCGAACAAGCCGGAGGAGTGGGTCATTCCGCTGCGCGACCACGATCACGTCTTCCTGAGAGGGCATCGCATTATGGTGCAGGTGCAGTCCACCTGGTTTCCCGTGATCGATCGCAATCCGCAGAAATTCGTACCGAGCATCTATCAGGCCACCGCAAAGGACTACGTACCCGCGACTCAACGCGTGTATTGCTCGAAGTATCTGCCTTCGCACATCGTGCTGCCGCTGGTTCCGTAGGCGGACCCACCTTCACGAGCGTTCGCTTGTCCTGTACCGGCACTCCGGCGTTCTATTGTCGTCGAACAAAAGGAGGGTAAGTCGAATCTTGGTTAGGTGAACGGCAACTCGAGGAGTTCTCTTGCTGGGACGCCTGCGGCAAAGAAATCGAAAGCGCGGGCGAAGGCGAGCCCGGTGGGGTCGGTCGCCGTCCCGTTGCGAACGGCTGGATTCTCGGAAGCCACGACGGCTGATTTGGCAGGAATCCATGAAATGGCAGATTGTCTGTCCTCCACGAAGCCTTGGTATGCGGTAAGCGGCCAGCGTAATGGATGACGCGGCGGGGGGACACGATCTTTGACAGCCAATCCATCGGGTAAGCCGGTCCAGATCCGCAACGTCGCACGGCGGCCGTTTCCTCTGACCATACCCAGCGATTCGCAAGGTATCGAGAGTACCCGTGCCAGCTTGCGTGGAGAGCCGACTGTCCTGTCCGTTGGGGGTTCTCTTTGTTAATTCGGAATCCAAAATGTCTGGCTTTATCGCGCGGCAACACGGATGGCAATCGACGTTCTGCGCGGGAATCGCGCCGCCGTGAACAAGGACTGGATCCAGCCCCCGCTACTGAGCGTTTTGGAAGTCTCGCCTTTCAGCAGCGCGACGGCTCCCAGCTTCATCATGTTCCTGTACGCATGAATCTATGCGATTGTTTCCCTGCTCGTGGCACAGGCGCCGTTTGAGAGTCGAGACCTCCAGATGCTGCAGGCACGAAGAATCGTCTCATCGCAGCTCTCAACTGGTGACTGCAGGAGACGCGCTCATTAGCAGGGTGCTGAAAATCGGCGTTTGGCGCTGCGGTTATCCATTCTGTGTGTCTTGTTCGTGTGTTTCTGTGAGGCTTTAGCGTTGGTTTTCGTGCGCTGCGAGCCGTTTTTTGTGGCCGGTAGAGAC
>JBAUOP010000047.1:0-1850 GCA_049579805.1 Acidobacteriaceae bacterium | reverse complement strand
ACAGCGGTCGGGGCGCCAGCGTCTCGCCGACCAGCGTTCGCGCCGCGCCGACCAGCGAGGCCACCCCGTACCCGAGCTCGTCGCGCCTGCGCAGCGCGGCCACCTCCTGCGCGAAGCGGTCGGGGTGCAGGGCGGCCGGGTCGTAGTAGCACCTGCTGTACACGCCTGCTACCCGGTTCTCCGGCGGCACCCTGGCCCAGCGGCGCGTCAGCCACCCGCCGACGAAGGGGAGCGTGAGGATCGGGAAGTGCGCGGTCGAGCGGTGCGGCCGCCGGTCGGGAAGCACCGGCGAGATCAGCGTGAGCGTTTTCACCAGGTCCGGGCGGCTGGCGGCGACCCGAATGGAGATCGCCCCGCCCATCGAGTTGCCGACCAGGTGCACCCGGCCGCGCTCCAGCACCTCGATGAGCCTGATCACGTTCGCGGCAAGAGCCCTGACCGAGTAACCGGACCGCTTGGCCGGCGGCGGTGAAGACCCGGACCCGGGCAGGTCAACCGCCGCGCAGTCGAAGTCCGGGGCGAGCTCGGCCATCAGGTCGGTCCAGTTCGTCGCCGCGCCGGTCATTCCGTGCACGCAGAGCACGAGATCCCTGCCGCCGGTACCGGGCGAGGGCGGCTCGGCCAGGTAGACCTGCTCGCCCCCGCCGAGATCCACCATCCGTCCCGGCCAGTGCTGAACGGGCCGGTTGATCGTCATGCCGACGCCTTCCTGCGCGAGGAGGCGGGCCTGCGAGGCTTAGGTGCCTTGGCCGGCGACTCGGGCTCGTCGGCTGCCTTGTCTGACGTCTTGGCACGGTTCGCCTTGGCCGCCTCGACGCTGGCGCGGAGCGTCTCCGCGAGGTCGGCCGGGCCGCCCGCCTTGCCCTCGGGCGCCGTCGGCCCGACCGGCCTGACGACCTCGTTGCCTTCGATCTTGGCCTGCACGAGCGCCTCCAGCGCCTCCCGGTAGGCGTCCTTGTACAGCGACGGGTCGAAGTCCTCGGTCATCGTGTCGATCAGCGAGGCGGCCATCTTCAGCTTCTGCGACCGGACGTCGACGTCCTCGTCGAGGAACTTGAAGTCCGGCCTTCGCACCTCGTCCGGCCAGAGCAGGGTCTCAAGGACGAGCACGCCGTCCCGTACCCGCAGCGCCGCCAGGGCCTCCCGCTGCCTGATCGCCACCTTGGCCACGGCCACCCGCCCGGATCGCTCGAGCGCGTCACGGAAGAGCGCGTAGGCGCGGACCCCCGGGGGTTCAGGCTCCAGGTAGTAGGCCTTGTTGGACAGGATCGGGTCCAGCTGCCCGGCCGGGCTGAAGTGCAGCACGTCGATCCGCTTGGCCGTCGCCAGCGGCAGCTCCTTCAGGTCGTCGTCGGTCAGCACGACGACGTCGCCGGTGGCCAGCTCGTAGCCCTTGGCGACGTCGGAGTAGGCGACCTCCTGGCCGTCAAGCGAGCAGAACCGGCGGTACTGGACCCGGCCGCCGTCCTCGGCGTGGACTTGCCTGAACGCCACGTCACGCTGCTCGGTGGCAGCGTAGAGCTTGACCGGGATCACGACCATGCCGAATGAGATCGCCCCAGCCCAGATGCTCCGCATGCCTTACTGTCTACCCCCAACATGCTCATGCTGATACATGCGGCGTTGTCCGGTTTTACTGGTTCGGCAACGCTTTCGAAGGCCGATTTCCGGTGCCCGGCCGCTCGGCCGCTCCCCGGCCGGACTGCGATGATGGGAACGGGCAGCGCTTCTACGGTCACGGGAGGTCTCGCAGTGAGTGAGCTCAATATGGAAACACCCGGCGAAGACGCGGCCGAGCAGGCCCGCCCGCTAGCGGCCGAGGACGACGAAGCCGACGACGAGGAGGTTGC
>JBAUOP010000046.1:0-28595 GCA_049579805.1 Acidobacteriaceae bacterium | reverse complement strand
GGGGGCAGGTTACAGGTTACAGGTTGCAGGTTACAGGGGGCTGGGGGAGGTTCGGGGCTTTCCGTGTCTGCCAACGTGGCGCCGACAGGGGGCACGCGAGGGGATTCATCGATCTGCTGGCCTGGGGGCAGGTTACAGGTTTCAGGTTCGGGGCTTTCTGTGTCTGCCAACGTGGGGCTGACAGGGGGCACGCGTGGGGATTCGTCGATGGCGAGGGGCAGGTCGCACTCGTCGAGCTCGAAACGCTGGGCGGGCTTTTCCTTTTCCTTGACGGCGAAGTCTTCGAGGTCGCGCATCTGGCGGAGGGTCTTGAGCGCGGTGCGCATGAGGCAGGCATAGGCGGTGGCCTGGCGGTGGTCGATGACGCCGTGGGCAAAGGCTTCGATGATGTGGTTGATGTTGCTGAGGATGGAAGTGTGGTCCTCGACCCAGGCGAAGCTGACGAGAGGGATCTCATTGAAGGTGGCGGGGAGCAGGGTGGGCTTGCGGCCGCGGGCGGTGCGGAGCTTGCGCAGCTTGTGCTCGAAGCAGAGATCCTGGCCGTCGAGGGCGGCGGAGCGGCAGCGGGCGCCGTTGATGCGGAGGTAGCGACAGCGGCGGTCGTTGGGATCGAATTCGAAGAGCATGGTTTTCTCCTTGGGTAGCTGGTGGCGGGGAGCCAGTAGCCGGTAGCTGGCAGCCAGTAGCCAGTAGCCGGTAGCGAGTAACAGCGTTCGAGCGGAAAAAAAGAAGGGTTCGCTGTCCGAGGCGAACCCTTCGAGTCCAGGAGGTTCCATGGACGAAAAAAGCCGCCCGCAGGCGGCTCTTTTTCTTTTTTCACTCTATAAGTTCAGAATACCAAGTTCGGATGGGTTTACTGCCAGGTTTTGGACCTGTGACGGTTACGAATGGCGGCTTCATTCGAAAGGAATTGCGGGGAAAACGGTACTTTAGTCAGGGCGGAGGGGGGCTTGACAGGATTTCCACAGAAGCGAGGAAAAGGGCGTATTCGGGGTGCGGGGCCAGGTTACAGATGGCGGGGATGGGGCGCGGAGTGGTCCTGAAAGTTCCGGTTTGCCGGTCGTACGGCAAATACTCACCACAGAGGACACAGAGAGCACGGAGTCTTTCCCGGGCTTATGTCCGAAACGTTATGGGTCACTCCGCGCGACGCCTGGTGCTTACCGACCCACCAAACTTTGGTGGAACGCCGGATATCGCTCGCCGACGACCTCGATCTGTGCCGATGCGCTTTCGATCGCGCGCAGATGTTCGGGCGTCAGCTGGCAAGAATCCAGCGAGAACGCAATGAAGGTGATTTGGCGCTGTCGGTGGGTCAGTCATGCTGCCAGGTGACTGACCAGTGTTCATCCGGCCGAGTCGACCTGATCGTCAGGCGCCCGTCGGTTGTGAACTCATACACGCGCACCAGGTCCTTGCCCACGAGCGCGCGGGTAATTGAACCCTGCACATGATGAGTGACCGTGTGCTTCGCTTCATCAACGTCATAGCTGCCAAAGGAAGCCTCATACCCGTTGCGAACATAGTCGTTGGAGAGAGAGGCCGCGGAGGCGGGATACATGATCTGCACCGACATGTGTCCGTCGCGGGTGTAGATGAGAGTGCCCCTCAGACCAGGGACACTCATCACCTTTCCATCTGCGCCCGCCGATTGCAGCGAGACCAGGCGCCACGCGCCGATTAGTCTCTCCTTGTCAGAGTGAGCAACCGGCTTTCCCCGCCCCATCTGCGCCGATGCGATCCCGCCGAAGATCACAAGAACAATCGATATCCGGCGGAACGCTGTCCTTGCCGAGTCCGCGCGGCGCCTGCCGATCACCGACCCACCAAACTCTGGTGGAACGCGGGATACCGCTCGCCGACGACCTCGATCTGCGCTGATGCGCTTTCGATCGCGCGCAGATCTTCGGGCGTCAGCTGAACGTTGACTGCGCCAAGGTTCTCCTCCAGACGATGCAGCTTCGTTGTGCCCGGGATGGGAACGATCCACGGCTTCTTTGCCAGCAGCCACGCCAAAGCGATCTGAGCGGGGGTCGCCTTCTTCTGTTCCGCAAATCGAGTGAGCAGGTCCACCAGCGCCTGATTCGCTTTCCGGTTCTCCTCGGTGAATCGCGGGACGATGTTGCGGAAATCGGTGCTGTCGAACTTCGTCTCCGCGGTGATGGCGCCGGTGAGAAAGCCCTTGCCCAGAGGGCTGAAGGGAACAAAGCCAATCCCGAGCTCCTCCAGCGTCGGGAGGATCTCTTCTTCCGGCTGCCTCCAGAACAGCGAGTACTCGCTCTGCAGCGCGGCTACCGGCTGCACGGCATGGGCGCGGCGGATGGTGTTCGCTCCTGCTTCGGAGAGACCGAAGTGCTTCACCTTGCCTGCCTGGATGAGATCCTTCACCGCTCCCGCGACGTCTTCAATCGGCACGTTCAGGTCGACGCGATGCTGGTAGAAGAGATCGATGGTCTCGATCCTGAGCCGCCTGAGCGACGCCTCGGCAACCTCTTTGATGTGTTCCGGGCGGCTGTTCAGCGCGTTCCATTTGCCGCCGTCGGCGGGATTCGCCTCCCATCCAAACTTTGTGGCGATTGCCACCTGGTCGCGGAACGGAGCCAGAGCTTCTCCCACCAGCTCTTCGTTCGTGAAGGGGCCGTAGACTTCGGCGGTATCGAAAAACGTCACGCCCCGCTCCGCAGCGGTGCGAATCACGCGGATGGCGGTTTCTTTCTCCGTGGGGGGCCCATAGCCGAAGCTCAATCCCATACAGCCAAAGCCCAGAGCCGAAACCTCGAGACCCTTCTTTCCCAACAAGCGCTTTTGCATACTGTCTCCTCACTTCCGAAGGTATCGAGAGACGCGGTTCAGGCGCTTCCCCGATCCTGCCGATTCTTTGCCTGATTCTGTCTGGAAATTGAATTTTGTGCAGATCGGGACGCCTCCGGCAGTACGCTGGGGGAAGGAGAGATAAGGTGCCCGGACAAAGAGGAAAGCGCGGCAGTGTGGATCCAGGGGTTATCGAACTGCGGAAAGAACTGGCCCGCAGGATTGCTGCGCACGCGCCAACGCCAGGGGAGCATCGAACATCGATCCCCGGTCTGGGGCTTTTTCGCCGAACCAGCCCGACCCCCTGTTATCGAGCCACCTACGAGCCCAGCCTCACCGTGTTTGCCCAGGGACGCAAGCGCATCAACCTCGGAGGAACCGTCTACCTGTGCGACGGATCGTCGTTTCTCCTCACTTCGATTGACGTTCCGGTGGAGAGCCAGATCATCGAAGCTTCCGCCGAGGCGCCGATGCTCTCCATGCATCTGCGCCTCGACATGCCGGCGGTCCGGGAAGTTCTGAGCCGGGAAGATCTGCCGGAGCCGGAAGCGTCGGCGCATCGCCGCGGACTTGCGGTGGGCAAGACGAGTGTGGGGTTGCTGGGAGCGTGCGCTCGCCTGATCGATCTGCTCGATACGCCGGAGGACATACCCTTCCTGAGTCACCTGATCCAGCGTGAGACGATCTACCGCATTCTGCGCACTCCCCAGGCAGAACGCCTGTGCGCCATAGCCACCAGCGGCGACCTGACCCATAGAACTGCAAGAGCCATCACCTGGCTGAGAACCAATTATGCAAAGCCACTCCACATGGAGGAACTGGCAGCCGTTGCGCGGATGGGCGTGTCGACTCTTCATCATCAGTTCCGCGCTCTGACTGCCATGAGCCCACTGCAATATCAGAAGCAGCTCAGGCTGCAGACAGCCAGGCAGCGGATGCTGATGGAGGGCATGGATGCTTCGAGCGCGGCGTATGAAGTTGGCTACGAGAGCGTAAGCCAGTTCAGCCGGGAGTACAGCCGGTTGTTCGGCCAGCCTCCTGGCCGCGATGTGAAGGGCCTGCGGGAGGGCAAAGTTATGGCGATCAGTGCGGCCTGGCAATGAATCACGCGGTTCAGCCGGCGGGTCAGCCGTTATCCCTTACTGCTACGGCAGTACGAGCTTGTCATACAGGCCGCCGACAATGGCTCCCATAGTGAGGGTTGCCAGAAGGATGTAGCCGGCTTCAATCAGGAGCAGGGTATGAGGCAGTCGGGCGAGGCCGACCCAGCTGACTGCGACCAGGGCTGCGCTGAGCAGGACGGCCATGAGGAGTCCCTGGAGCACGCCTTTGCGATGGGCCACGGCCAGGAGCCACGCGACTCCGTAGGCAAAGAGAAGACAGACGGCAAAGGTGAGCAGGTGGGGCGAATACCACCACCGTATCTGGTGGACCTGTGCCAGGGTGAGTCCGGCGGCGTGCATCCACGGCGCGCGGAAGGTGTATTGCGCGTGCCAGATGGCTCCCAGGCACCAGGCGGCAAACGCCGCCAGGAGGATGGGGAAGTGGTGGATTCGTTTGGTGGCGACTTTGACTTCGCCGGGCCTGTACGCGTCTGCCTGAACCGCCTGGGAGAGGCAGGGCTGGCCGCACTTTGAGCGCTCAGGCCAGCGGGTGCAGTCGCACAGGCGCAAATCCGGAAGGCCGTGCATACCGGTGGCGGCTGCATGGCGGCCATCGAGGCTGACGGCGGTGGATTGGTGGGTTTCGGGGCAGGTCACTTGTCGCCAGCCGGAGGATCGCCTGTAAAGGTCGCGCAGCCAGAGTGCGGGGAAAAGGAGGATGAGGGAAAGAGCGACAAGGCAGAGCAGGAGCCAGATGAGGAATAGCATGGCCCACCTCTAATTGGCTCAAGTCTGCTCTCTGGCCGAAGTTTCGTCCGTGATCCCCGTCACCATGGATGAGGGTGCTTTGGCTTTTCAGGCGGCGGCGCCCATTTCTTCGCAGGGAGCGGGATGGCCTTTGGGACACTCGGCCTGTTTGAGGGGGCGCATCTCCGCCCAGGAGTAGGGGAGTTCGCGGCCACAATCCAGGCAGACGGTGTAGCAGGTCTTGTTCAGGGTGAAGGCACGGGTCTGGCTGCGGTGAACACATCCGAAGAGAAATTCAAGGCAGGCACTCATCATCGCGTCCTCCATGCCGGGTTGGCCTCACTCATGAACGGCTGGGCTCAAGTCCGGCTTCCTGGAGTGAATCGGGATGGGAAACGTCGTTGGGCTCCGATCCTCCGGGGATATGCAATAACGTAGCGCGATCCGGGCGAGGCTTCCATGCCCCGATCGATTCGAATTCCACAGGCGCGCAGTAATTGGGATGTGAAACCAAAAAACCGGGGGGAGGGTTACCGGCGGGGCAGGGACGGGGGCTGGAGAGTGTGGGTGAGAACGAGGCTGCGGAGAGCCTGATGTTTCAAATCGGTTCTGCGTGGAGTACCTCAGGCGAGAGCAGAGAGGGAAGTGGTTGGACGGCGCGACGCTGGAGGAGTTTGCTTCTTGCTGTGGGGTGAACCTGGCCGGGGGATTCGGGATTTGTGGGTCTGCGACGGGCTTTCACGCAGACGCTGAAGCGAGCTTTCACGGAGACGCTGAAGCCCGGTTCTTTTCGGGGCTTGTTCGGCATCCGAACGGGATGCCTGAATGCTTGAGTGAATGCAAAGTTCCGGATCGCCGACAATCCGCTAATTACAGCGCGGTGTGAGCTAGACTGATGCGAAAGCTGGACACCGAAATGCGAACTCCGGTCAAAGGGCTAAAGATGTCGAAGTGGCGTGCAGCCGTGTGCGCGCTGGCGTTTCTTTGGGCGACAGCATCGGCGAAGGCGGGCTCAGTGCGAGTCGAGCCACTTCACCCTTGCTCACAACAGCCGCGCATTACGGTGTTGCGGGATGGCAAGCCGGCCGCGGGGATCACGGTCGAGCTCTCACGGGTGGTGAACAGCATGGAAAGCGTATTCGCAACCCTGCGGACGGACGCCAGGGGGGAAGTGGTTCTGCCGAAACTATCGCGGGCGGTGATTACGGTTGATGCTTCCTGGAATTCCGGCTCGATGACAATCCCGGACCTGGCGGCTGGCCTCGTTATCCAGTATCGCCCGGATAATCCGGCCGCGAAGGATCACTTCACGATGGAACTCTCGCCAAATCCAGACCCGGGGGATGCGGCATTGGCAGCCGCACTTGCTATTAAGCCACCGAAAGCCGCGGAAGCAAAGCCAATGGCGGAGGTACAACAGTTCAGAGGAGTGGTTGCATTTGGTCCGGGCAGTGGAGGCATTCCGGATGTTGCCATCGCGGTGGCCCGGCTGCACGGCGAACCCCGGCCTGTCATGGAACTCCATTCGGATGCGCTAGGCCACTTTTCAGCCCAGTTGCCACCAGGCGACTACGTAGCCGCCTTCATCAGCTACGGTTTGGAATATACGGTGCAACCCGTAACAATTAACGCCGCGGCGAAGCAGAGCGGTCTGCGGATTCTGATGAGACCGGCCTCGGTAATGGAATAAAAGCGCCCGGCCCGGCTGGATCACCGGCTACACGGACGTTTCGTGGGCTGAAATTGCCGTATCGCCGACAATCCGGCCACAACGCATGAGTAGAATCGGTGATGATTTGGCAGTCGATCTCAAATAAAGGAGTTCCGAATTTGCGCCTATCGGTTGCGGTGAATGGAACGGCCCCCCTAACGGCTTCGCTCGCAGGGGTCGGTTATATGAAAGCGATTTTGAACATGCATAACATCCCTAAGGAGCAG
Source organism: Acidobacteriaceae bacterium (assembly GCA_049579805.1). GTDB lineage: Bacteria > Acidobacteriota > Terriglobia > Terriglobales > Acidobacteriaceae > Palsa-343. The sequence continues at coordinate 21,996 of JBAUOP010000046.1, read as the reverse complement.
GACTTTAGCACCAAGTTGAAAGTTGACGCCATCGATACTTCTGAGGCCACCGAGAACGAGCGCATGAACTGGGGAACGATCAGTCTGTCCGTTGGGGATGTGGTCGAGCTACGGATTCTTGAGGACGGGCCTGGTGATCCCCCTGCCGAGCAGACGAAATCCAGCCAAATGCCTACAAATCTGCTGTCACAATGCGCCCTCGCGAAGGAAGTGGTCGATGTAGTCGCTGATTGTGATATGCGGCTTTCTGAGTTGTTGGAGAAAGCCCGGGAGAGTGAGCCGGCTGAGGAATATGAGAAATTCAGCAGGGCTGTGCGGTATGTCATATATGGGCACGGGGCACTTCTCTATCCGATCTACCGAAGGCACAAAGAGCTAATCCCGAACGAACTGAAGGGCGAAGGAGAACTTCTGTAAAGTTGGGCGTGGTCCTCGCGCAGCGTCTCTTCAGGAGACTGCCGGATGACCGGCTATACGGAAGTAACGAGGCGCTTCCCCCTCTCCGCGGGCTGGATGAGGGCGTGTACCGGCTGGTCCTCACGTCATTCATCCTTCAGAAGAGCCGTATGCGTAGACGCGCGCGTACGGATCCGTGCGGGGGGGCGATCAGCGATGGGCGCCCCTACCGCGACACAGTCGGGGCGGCGGGTGCGGCGACGAAATGCAGGTCCATTCGACTCGCGTCTGCATTGATTGTTGCGCGCAAAAGACGCGCGCAACGAATTCGGAAGGCTCGCTCAGAATGACAGATTTATCTGTTTCATTGAGCCTGGCGGGGATGCTGACAGAGAGCCGTGCATCGGCACGTGCGAGCGTGAGCTGGAGTTTGGTTGCGAGGGGCTGTGGCAGCAGATGGTCGTCAATCCAGCCCGTAAAGATTGTCGCTTCCATCGCGATGCTGCGGGGTTGGGGTAACGTCCTTATCCACGCATCCGGCTCACAGCGCGTGGCCCCGAGCTTACCTTCCCGATGCACACGACCAGCCGCGTCCTTCACGTAATAGCTGATCGTCTTCTTGTGTACGTCCAGTCCGATGTAGTACATGTCGTCTCTGAGGAGCCTCCGAGGTTGTTCTCTGAATCAGCTTGCCGCTGAGTTCAGCTTCTTGTAACACCTCGTGCTCCTCCTCCAGCATTCAAACAACTCGGACATTTCAGGCCGGGGAAGCCTCGCCGGACCGGCAGGTTGGTGAAACGTCCGTTACTGCCGACCGCACGCCCCCAGCCCCAAGCTCATCCAGGCTCTGCGATACTCGTCACCTCGGCGGCGGAGTGAAGTGCATATCGGTCAGGTGAAAGATTTCCAAGACTGCCTCGGGGAGATTGTCCGCGTCGTACATCCGCGTCTCGGTGCCATGCGGCGCTGCAATCGCCACCTGCACTTTGTGATTTCGGGGTGGCATGCGGCCATGATCAGGAGGCAATGCAGCGATCAGGAATTTGACTTTTGCAAGCGAGTCGACAGAAAGCCGGCCCCCGCTCCACCCTTGAAATTCACCCGCGAAAACGTCGCCCGAATATCCCCCGCCGGTCAGGGTTCCGTCTGTCGCAATTCGCACGCTGCGCGTATAGATTCGGCCATCGGCGGGATTGGTTGAATGCCCCTCGCCTTCAGGAGCCGGCTCCCGCTCGAATATGGTGATTTCGACAAGCAGGGGATGTTCGACCTCCTGATCGACGGGAGTCGGCGACAATTCGATTTCGTCCTGCGGCCCCCGGGGAGGACCGACTTCAAGTGGCTGGATGGTGTGCAGCGGAGGAAGGACGATCTGAGGCGTTGCCGACGCCTGCGCATGGGCCGGCGCAGGAGGAGCGGTGACACTCACCGCCAGCAGAATGAGTAGGAATCGCCCCCGGAACATATCTTCGTTGCTCCCATGATTGGATGATTCGAACCGCGCACGCGGCGTAAAAGGCACCACGGAAAGCTATCGTACGTTTGACGTCTCACGCGAAGGAATGCCACTTTCGGTCGGCGCAGCCTTGCGGACGTAACACCGGCAACTCGGAACAGTCGCTGTCGATGATGCGACAATGCAGGTCCCCATTCGACTCGTCGGCTGGCGCCGACTCGCTCAGGGCAGGCCGTTCGACTTGCGGCTGATTTGCCTGTTGCGCCAACTGCGGGCGCAACGAATTCGGAAGGCTCGCCCAGGATGACAGATTTAATCTGTTTTGTTGAGCCTGGCGGGGATGCTGACAGGAAGCGGTGCATCGGCACTTGCGACCGTGAGCTGGAGTTGGTTGCGAGGGGCTGTGGGGTCAGGGTTCGCCCAGATCGGGGCACCAGCGCTGATACACTGAAGGCACTGTGGTGGAGCTGGTTCCATCGATACTTTCGGCGGATTTTGCGCGGCTGGCCGAGGAGGTTGCGGCGGCGGAGCGCGGGGGCGGGCGTGCGATCCACGTGGACGTGATGGATGGGCATTTTGTGCCTAATCTCACGGTGGGTCCGCCGATTGTGGCGTCGCTGCGGAAGCATACGAAACTGCCGCTGGACTGCCACCTGATGATTGAAAATGCCGACGAGTTTATCCCGGCGTTTGCCGATGCCGGGGCCAACTGGGTGAGCGTGCATTACGAAGCCTGCCGGCATCTGCATCGGACGCTGGAGCTGATTGCGCAGCACGGGATGGAGCCGGCGGTGGTGATCAATCCAGCGACGGCGGAGGATTTGCTGATCCCGATACTGGGGATGGTGCACCACGTGCTGGTGATGAGCGTGAATCCGGGATTTGGCGGGCAGAAGTTTATTCCTTACTCGCTGAAGAAGATCCGGCGGCTGCGGGAGCTGCGGCAGGAACTGGGGTTGCACTACCGGATTGAGGTGGACGGCGGGGTAGGTCACGATACAGTGGCGAGCATCGTGGAAGCGGGTGCGGAGCTGCTGGTGGCGGGGAATGCGGTGTTCGGCGAGGGTCATGCGGAGCGGGATGCGCGGCGGCTGCTGGAGGCGGCGCAGCGGGCGACCTTGCAGACGGCCTGAGCGAGGGTAGAGAATCGGGGGAAGGTCAATCGCAGACGGCTTTCCCGGGAGCAGGAGTGGGACAGAGGTCTGCGGCTTTTTGAGGTGCTATGAACCGGTTGGTCCTTCGAGTTTCGGTAGTTTGTCTGGGCGCGGCGATCGCCTTTTCTCCATGCGCGTTTGCGAAGCATAAGCAGAAGCACAAGAAGGGCGAGAATCTGGCCGCCAATCCGCTGGCGAACGTGCAGTCGAACCAGCCGGATAAGCTGCTGTTCGACAAGGCGATGAAGGCGATGAAGAAGGGCCATTACGATGTGGCCCGGCTGGACCTGCAGACGCTGCTGAACACGTATCCGGAATCGGAATACGACATGCGGGCGAAGCTGGCGGTGGGCGACACGTGGTTCAAGGAAGGCGGGACGGCGGCGCTGTCGCAGGCGGAGTCGGAATACAAGGACTTCATCACGTTCTTCCCGAATTCGCCGGAGGCGGCGGAAGCGCAGATGAAGGTGGGGGATATTTATTTCCAGCAGATGGAAAAGCCGGACCGGGATCCGGCGAACGCGGAGCACGCGGAGTCGGAGTACCGGACGATGCTGGAGCAGTTTCCGGATTCGCCGCTGATACCGCGGGCGAAGCAGAAGCTGCGCGAGGTGCAGGAAGTGCTGGCGCAGCGGCAGTTCGAGATTGGGGAATACTACGCGTCGCGGGAGAACTACGCGGCCGCGATTGCACGGCTGCAGACGGTGGCGGACGCCTATCCGCTGTTTAGCAAGAGCGACCAGACGCTGATCACGATCGGGGACTCGTACGCGGTGGAAGCGCAGAAGATGTCGCTGGCGAGACTGCCGGCGAAGGCCAGGACGGAGCTGGTGCGGTACTACGACAATCAGGCGGTGGAGGCATGGGACCGGGTGGTGACGCGGTATCCGCTGGCGCCGCATGTGGAGGACGCCAAAGACCGGCTGATCGCGATGGGGCGGCCGATCCCGGGTGCGAGTCCGCAGGCGCTGGCGGAAAGCCAGGCGGAAGAAGACAGCCGGGTGAGCGTGAGGCTGGGGACGCGGACACTGGCGCTGCTGGGGCATGGACCGAGCACGATTAAGTCGGCGCGGGTCGGGGAGCCTTCTCTGCAGAGTCCGCCGCCGGTGACGGCGCCGGAGGTGATCCAACAGAGCGGGGTCGCGTTCCGGGCGGCGTTAGCGGGGAAGCCGATTCCGGCGCCGAGCGCGGTTCAGCAGCAGCCGGCGGTGGAAGAGGCGCAGGGAAATGGCACCGGGAGCACGACGGTGGAGCAGGCGCCGCCGGGCGCGGAGGGGGGGGAGGCTCCGACGCAGAAGCTGACATTTGAAGAGGTTCCGGACGCATCGGCCGCGCCGGGGAACACGGTGACGGTGCAGACGCCGAATGGGGGGGCCACGGATGCGACGGAGGCTCCGGGGAACGGGGTTCCGAGCGGGGCTGGGGCGAATGTGAACGCGCAGCCGATCGTCGCGCCGGTGGGTCCGACGGATCAGAAGCCGCTGCCGGCGGTTGACAAGCCGGCGGAGGCGCCGCAGCAGATCAACGAGGTGCCGGCGCCTGAGCAGAACGCGCAGGTGAAGACCGGCGCGACGGCGAGCGGCAAGCCGAACAAGAGGAAGAAGGCTCCGTATGACAAGAAGGATGAGTCTTCGAGCCAGCACAAGAAGAGGAAGGGTCTGGATAAGCTGAATCCGTTCTGAGGGGCAGCTGGGGGGCTGGGAGCCGGGAGATCGGAGCCTGGAGCTGGGAGCCTGGAGCTGGGAGCTGGGAGCTAAAACAAATCGCTTGAAGGCAAGGGAAGGCCGCGGTTGCGCGGCCTTTCTGCTTGTGGGGGTGTTGCATCCGTTCTTTGGGGAAAACACTTCACCACAGAGGACACGGAGAGCACAGAGAGGGAAGGAACTCTGCCTGGAGGCGGCTGCGGGGAGCCGCGAAATCCTTTATCGTGAGAGAGAATGCCCGAGCAGGCCAAAGACATGACGGAGACAGCAGAGAAGCTCATGCGCGAGTTGCCGAAAGCGTACGATCCGCGGACGATTGAGGATCGGTGGGCCGAGTACTGGGTGCGGGAGCGGCTGTTCCACGTGGAGACGCCGAGCGCCGAGGAGCTGGACAAGCTGCGCGCGCAGGGCAACGACGTGTTTACGATCCTGCTGCCGCCGCCCAACGTAACGGGCCGGCTGCACATGGGCCACATGCTGAACCAGACGGAGATGGACATTCTGACCCGCTGGCGGCGGATGCGCGGGGACCTGGCGCTGTGGCTGCCGGGGACGGACCACGCGGGCATCGCGACGCAGATGATGGTGGAGCGGCAGCTGACCAGCGAGGGGACTTCGCGGGAGGCGCTGGGGCGGGAGAAGTTCGTCGAGCGGGTGTGGGAGTGGAAGCGGCAAACCGGCGGGGCGATTCTGGACCAGATGAAGCGGCTGGGCGCGAGCGTGGACTGGTCGCGCGAGTACTTCACGATGGACGAGAACCTGTCGGTGGCGGTGCGCGAGGCGTTCGTGCGGCTGTACGAGCAGGGGCTGATCTATCGCGGGGCGTACATCGTGAACTGGTGTCCGCGGTGTCAGACGGCGATCAGCGACCTGGAAGTGGTGCACGAGGAGCAGACGGGGAAGCTGTGGGAGATTCGGTATCCAGTGGTTGGGTCGGACGGTGAATTTGTAACCGTGGCGACGACGCGTCCGGAGACCATGCTGGGCGACACGGCGGTGGCGGTCCATCCGCTGGACGAGCGGTATCGGGCGCTGGTGGGGAAGACGCTGCGGTTGCCGCTGGTGGGGCGTGAGATTCCGGTGATCGCGGATGAGTGGGTGAAGTCGGATTTTGGGACGGGGGCGGTGAAGGTGACGCCGGCGCACGATCCCAACGATTTTGCGATTGGGCAGAGGCACGGGCTGGCGGCGATTTCGGTGATGGACGAGACCGGGCACATGAATGCCGAGGCGGGCGCGTATGCGGGGCTGGATCGGCATGTGGCGCGGAAGAAGGTGCTGGAGGATCTGGAGGCGCAGGGGCTGCTGGGCGCCGTGCGGGAGCACGTGAACTCGATTGGGAAATGCGACCGGTGCAAGACGGTGGTGGAGCCGCGGCTTTCGACGCAGTGGTTCATTGCGGTGAACAAGGAACCGAAGGGCGGCGGGGATTCGATGGCGGAACTCGCTCGCAAGGCGGTCAAGGCGGACGCGGAGGGGAAGAAGGCGATCCGATTCACGCCGGAGATGTACGAGAAGGTGTACCTGGAGTGGATGAACAATATCTACGACTGGTGCATTTCGCGGCAGCTTTGGTGGGGGCATCGAATTCCGGCGTGGCACTGCGCGGCGTGCAAGGAGATCACGGTGGCGCGGGAAGATCCGACGAAGTGCGCGCACTGCGGGAGTGGGGAGATCACGCAGGAAACGGATGTGCTGGACACCTGGTTCTCATCGGGGCTGCTGCCGGTGACGGTGTTTGGATGGCCGCGGCCGACGCGGGACCTGGATGGGTTTTATCCGACGCAGCTGCTGGTGACGGGGTTCGACATCCTGTTTTTCTGGGTGGCGCGGATGATCATGCTGGGCTGCTGGTTCTCCCAGGACGTGCCGGCGGCGGATGGATCGAAGCGCGAGGCAAAGGACACTGTGCCGTTTCGCGAGGTGTACATCCACGCGCTGGTGCGGGATGCGGATCGGCAGAAGATGTCGAAGACGAAGGGGAACGTGATCGATCCGATAGCGATTGTGGAGCAGTACGGGACGGATGCGGTGCGGTTCACGCTGGCGTCGATGGCGTCGCCGGGGACGGATATTGCGTTCAGCGAGGCGCGGACGGAGGGGTATCGGGCGTTTGCGAACAAGATCTGGAACGCGGCGCGGTTCATTTTTATGAATGTGGAGCGGGCGCGGGAGGCGGGGATTACGGTGGATCGGGCGACGCTGGGGGGGATGCCGGCGGTCGCGGATGACTCACCGCTTGAAGATAGATGGATTACCCGCGAACTCCATCTGACCGCAAAAGCGGTCAATGAGGCGCTCAAGACCTACCGATTTGATGAGGCCGCGAGCGAGACTTATCGCTTTTTTTGGGGAGATTTCTGCGATTGGTATTTGGAGATCGTGAAGATCCGACTCGATTTCAGCGAAGGGGCAGAGAAGTTTGTCGCTAAGGCGGCGCTCTCTATGTTGCTCGAGACTTTCGAGTCTGCGCTACGGCTCCTGTCTCCCTTTATGCCCTTCCTCACGGAAGAGTTGTGGCATGCGACATACGACGGGAGGCCGCCGAAGAGGTCCGTTGCATTTTCGGAGTATCCAGAGGGCGACGATGAGTACATCGGAAAGCAAATACTCCTCGGCACTCCCAAGGACATGAAATATGTACAGGAGTTGATCAGCGCAACGCGTTTTCGTCGCAAGGAGGTAGCACTCCCGGAGAAATCGCCGGCTCCGTTAAAGATATATGCTCTTCCCGATGCGAGAGCGGCATTCACTGCAAACTCCGCAGTGATTGAAAGACTTGCAAAGGCGCCCAGAATCTCCTATTCGGATGAGAAGCTTTCCGGCAATCCGTATCGATACGTTGCCGGTGGGGTCAGGTTCGAGGCAGATCTCGATTTGAGTGGCATTGAGAGAACAGTCGATAAGTCTGCCGAGCTGGAACGGCTGCCAAAAGAGCTGGCGAAGCTGGAAAAGGCTCTGGCGTCGGCGGAGAGGCAGCTGAACAATCCAGCCTTTCTGGCGAAGGCTCCAGAGGCTGTTGTGGAGGGTCTGAAGAAGCAGGAGGCGGACACACGCCTGCTGCTGGAGAAGACGCGGAAGGCGCTGGAGGAGTTGGGGAATTTGTGAGGGCCCGGGGCTAAAGCCCCGATTTATTGGCGGCAGTTTCCCCGGCCTGAAGGCCGGGGCTTTCACCGTTGTTCCGCTTCGCGGAACCAGGGGTAAGAACGGATGGAATGGAAGACGCGGCGGATTGAGGCGATTCTGGAGCATGCGCTCCAGGAAGACAAGGCGACCAGCGATGTGACGACGGCGCTGACCGTGGAGCCGGGGCTGCGCGCTTCGGCGACGATCGTGGCCAAAGAGGAGTGCGTGCTGGCGGGGCTGGGCTGCCTGCCGCGGTTCCTGGAGATTTTTGCGCGGCTGGACGGGAAGAGCAGCGGGCGGTTCGAGGTGGTCAGCCATCCGGAGATTTTCGACGGCGTGCGGCTGCGCAAGGGGCAGGCGGTGGCGGTGATTCGTCACAATGCGCGTGTCTTATTGGGGTGCGAGCGGGTGATTCTGAACCTGATGCAGCGCATGAGCGGGATTGCGACGCTGACGCGGCGGTATGTGGAGGAAGTGCGCGGCACGGCGGCGAAGGTGCTGGACACGCGGAAGACGGTTCCGGGGCTGCGGATACTGGACAAGTACGCGGTGCGGTGCGGGGGCGGGGAGAATCACCGGCTGGATTTGTCGGATGGGATTTTGATCAAGAACAATCACATTACGCTGGGGGGCGGGATCGAAAAGGTTCTGGAGCGCGCGAAGGAGCGGCGCAAACCGGGGCAGACGATCGATATTGAAGTGCGGAGTCTGGCGGAGCTGGAAGTGGCGCTGGCGTACGGAGCCGAGTCGCTGCTGCTGGACAATATGACGCCGGCGGAAGTGAAGAAGTGCATGGAGCGGGTGCGCGAGGAGAGCGGGAAGATTCCGGTGGAGGCGTCGGGGGGGATTACGCTGGAGAACATTCGCAAATATGCGCTGGCCGGGGCGGATTACATTTCGGTGGGGGCGCTGACGCACTCGGCGACGGCGGTGGATCTTTCGATGCGGATCACGGCGGAGATCTATTGAAAGCAGGGTACAGGGTACAGGGTTCAGGGTACAGCGATCCATTGGAGCTGGAGTCGCTGGAGGCGGCGCTGGCGGGGACGAGATTCGGGGGGAAGCTGCACTTTTTCCCGTCGATTGAGTCGACCAATACCTATGCGATGCGGCAGGCGGAGGCGGGCGCGCCCGATGGCAGCGTTTACTTTGCCGATGAGCAGACGGTGGGGCGGGGGCGCGGGGCGCATGGGTGGGAGTCGGCAGCGGGGTCGGGATTGTATGTGAGCGTGGTGCTGCGTCCGCGGCTGGCGCCGGCGGATGTACTGTGGCTGTCGCTGGCGGCGGGACTGGCGGCGCAGGAGGCGGTACGGCGGACGGTGGGACTGGAAGCGGATATCCGATGGCCCAACGATCTGCTGCTGGGGCGGCGAAAATTCTGCGGGATTCTGACGGAGCTGAATGCCGAAGTGACGCGGGTGCGGCATGCGGTGGTGGGGGTTGGGATCAATGTGCATCAGGCGGAGTTTCCTGAGGAATTGCGGGAGATGGCAACGTCACTGCGGATTGAAACCGGGCGCGAGTGGCCGCGGCAGGAGCTGCTGGTGGGGTTGCTAGAATCGCTGGAGTGCGAGATTGCGGCGCTGACGCGGTCGCCCGATGTGGGTGAGGCGGCGCGGAGCGTGCGGGAGCGGATCACGGCGGGCTCCTCGTGGATTCGCGGCAAACAGGTGCGCGTGGACGAAGCGGCGAACGGGGGCGAGACATTCGCGGGAACTACGGATGGGCTGGACGAGCGCGGGTTCCTGAGGGTGCGGACGGCGGACGGGGTGCGCACGGTGCTTTCCGGCGGGGTGCACGAGGGGTGAGACGGAGATAGTTATGCTGCTGGTGCTGAATGTGAACAACACGAACACGGTGATCGCGGTGTACGCACTGCGGCCGGAGGGAACGACGGGCGATCTGCGCGCGACGTGGCGGATCAGCACGCGGCAGGGACAGACGGCGGATGAGTACGGGATCCTGGTGCGGAGTCTGCTGGCGAGCGAGGGCGTGGAGAGCGGGGCGATTCGAGGGATCGTGATTGCGTCGGTGGTGCCGCCGGTGGACTGGATTCTGCGGAAGTTCTGCGAGCGGTATTTTGGGCAGAAGCCGCTGTTTATCGAGCCGGGCGTGAAGACGGGGCTGCCGATTTTGACGGACAATCCGGCGGAGGTGGGCGCGGACCGCGTGGCGAACTGCGTGGGGGCGTTTGCCCAGTATGGCGGGCCGACGATTGTGGTGGATTTTGGGACGGCGACGAATTTCGATGTGGTGTCGAAGAAGGGCGAGTTTCTGGGCGGGGCGATTGCGCCGGGGCTGAGTATTTCCGCGGAGGCGCTGTTTGCGCGGGCGGCGCGGCTGCCGCGGGTGGAGATTCGACGGCCGGCGAAGATTATCGGTACGAACACAGTGGACAACCTGCAGATCGGTTTGTTCTGGGGGCACATCGGGCTGGTGGATGCGATTCTGGAGCGGATGATCGGCGAGTTGGGCAGCGAGACGAAGTGTGTGGCGACGGGAGGGCTGTCGCACCTGATTGCGCGGGAGTCGAAGTACATTTCGGAAGTGAACGACATGCTGACGCTGGAGGGGCTGCGGCTGATCTACGATCGGAATCGGGCGGCGCGCAACTCACAGAGTGAGGCGCAGGCGGCGCGGGCCAACGCAAGCACGCCTGCGGGTACGCCCACGATCTAGCGCGATGGATTAGAAGTTATTCCGCGAGGAACGTGAAAAGCGAAAAGCAGGTTCTTCGACTCACCACCCCCAAACTGAAAACCGTTTGGGGCCCCTTTCGCTCAGAATGACAAATTTAATAAAAGAGTTTGTTCAAAAGCAGGTTCTTCGACTCACCACCCCCAAACTGAAAACCGTTTGGGGCCCCTTTCGCTCAGAATGACAAACTTAATAAAACAGGTTGTTCAAAAGCAGGTTCTTCGACTCACCACCCCCAAACTGAAAACCGTTTGGGGCCCCTTTCGCTCAGAATGACAGTCTTGTATTACCAGCTCCCACAAACAGGGCCGACGGTTTTGGAAAATTACTTCAATTACTTCACGGAAATCGAAGAGCACTTTCAGCGGCGGCGGGGATCGATTCTGCTGCTGTCGACGCTGGACTGGGCGCTGATCGAGACCTGGCGGGAGGCGGGGATTCCGCTGGAGGCGGTGCTGCGCGGGATCGATGGGGCGTTCGAGCGGCATGACGCGCGGAAGCGGTCGGGGTCGCGGCGGATCAACGGGCTGGCGTGGTGCGCGCAGGCGGTGATGACAGCAGCCGAGGAGATGCAGGAGGCGCGGCTGGGAGCGGCGAAGCCGGAGTCGGAACGAACCGATCGTGAGCGGGCGGGCCTGGAGTGGGATCGGATTGTGGCGCATCTGCGAGAGGGCGCGGCGGGGTTGCGAGCGGCGACAGGGCTGACGGGCGTTGGGGCGGAGGCGGCGGGGGAGATTGCGGAGCGGCTGACGCAGCTGGCGGCGATGTTGGCCGACGCGGCGCCGCAGCCGGAGGAACTGGAGAAGACGCTGACGACGCTGGAGGAGAAGCTGCTGCATGCGGTGATCGCGACGACGCCGGAGGAGGAGCTGGCGGCGTTGCGGGAGCAGAGCGCGCAGGAGATTGCGCCTTATCGGCGACGAATGCAGGCGTTGCAGATCCGGCAGATCGAGCAGCAGTTTCTGCACAAGCGGCTGCTGGAGAAGCACAATCTGCCGCGGCTGAGCCTGTTCTATATGAGGCAGGAGTGAAGCTGCGGATCGAGAAAGCGATTTATGGCGGGGCGGGCCTTGGGCGCGCGGAGGGGAAGGCTGTTTTTGTGCCGTTCGCGCTGCCGGGGGAGATGGTTGAGGCCGCGATTGCTGAAGAGAACAAGAGCTACGCGACGGCGGAGCTGGTGGAGGTGCTGGAGCCGAGTGGGGATCGGCGGGCGGCGCCGTGTCCTTATTTTGGGGCGTGCGGGGGCTGCCATTATCAGCATGCGGAGTATGCGGCGCAGGTGGAGATGAAGCGGGCGATCCTGCGGGAGACGCTGGAGCGGGCGCGGATACGGGAGATTCCGGAGATTGAGGCGGTGACGGGGGAGCCGTTTGGGTATCGGAACCGGGTGCGGCTGCATGTGGAGAAGAATCCGTTCCATCTCTGTTACAAAAGGCGGAATTCGCATGTGAATTTGGTGGTGGAGGTGTGTCCGATTGCGGCTCCGGTGCTGGAGGCGGCGCTTGCTGTGCTGAATCGCGAGGGTGAAGGGCTGGGGCTGGGGGCGTGGGTCCGGGAGGTGGAGCTTTTCACGGACGACGCGCAGGCGGCGGTGCTGGTGGGGCTCTGGACCGAGCGGCCGCAGCAGGAGGCCGCGCAGGATATGGAAAAGTGTTGGCGACAGTTACAGAAAATGCTGCCGGCGCTTGTTGGCGCGGGCGTTTTCTCGACCGAGCGCGGCGCGACGACGGGGAGGCTGTTGGCGCAGGCGGGCGAGGGCGCATTGGTGTATCGCGCGGGAGCGAGAGGGTATCGGGTCAGTTTGGGGTCGTTCTTTCAGGTGAATCGGTTTCTGGTGGATCGGCTGGTGGAGCTGGTGACCGGCGGGACGAAAGGCGAGACGGCGTGGGATTTGTATGCGGGGGTGGGGCTGTTTTCGCTGGCGCTGACGGAGGGGTTTGGGGAGGTGGTTGCGGTGGAGTCGGGCGGGGCGGCGGTGCGGGATTTGCGGGAGAATTTGCGGGGGTCGCGACATCGGGTGGTGTCGGCGGAGACGGCGGCGTTTTTGCGGCGTGCGAAGGGAACACCTGATTTGGTTGTGGTGGATCCGCCGCGGGCTGGATTGGGGCGCGAGGTGACGACGCTGCTGGGGAATGTCCGCGCGCGTAACGTGACTTACGTTTCGTGCGATCCGGCAACGTTGAGCCGGGACGTTGCGGCGTTGCTAGAATCCGGCTATCGACTGGCGAAAATGCACCTGGTGGACCTGTTTCCGCAGACGTTTCACCTGGAGAGCGTGACGCACCTGACGCTGGACTGAGGGCAGGCGGCGCCGGACGACCGCCGATGGCCAACTCCTCCATTGCACTGACGCCTGAGGTTCCCGAAAAACAAGGGAGTGTGCCTGAGGGGCGGCTGCGGCCCATGCGGGCGCGCGCGTGGCTGACGGGGCCGGCGCTGCTGGCTGCGGTGTGTTTTGTTGCCGGGGATGCGGCCACATGGGTGGTGTGGGTTCGCGCGGGTTGGCTGCTGGCAGGGTTGGTGCTGCTGCTGACTGTGGGAGTGGTCGCGGTGTGGCGAGGGCAGCGCGTGGCGTTGCCGGCGGCGGGAGTGGTGTGCGTGGCGCTGGGGATGTTCTGCGCGGAGGTGCAGCCGCGGCCGGCGAGCGAGACTCCGCTGAGCCGGATTGCGGCGGCGAATCCGATGTCGACAGCGGCAACGCGGCGGGAGGGCGTTGAGACGGCGCCGGCGATCGAGGGGACGGTCGTGCGAGCGAGCCGGGTGCGGCGGGTCTTCTCGCCGGTTCCGTATTCGGATGCGCTTCGGGAAGAGCAGAGCCAGCAGGTGGATGTCGAGGTGGCGGCGGTGGACGGGAAGCCGCTGCCAGCGCCGGAGGGGTTGCGGCTGACGGTCTATGCTCCGGGGGACGCGGCATTTCCGAAGATGGGCTGCGGGGCGACGGTGCGGGGACGGGCGGCACTGCACGTGGAGGAGCGGTTTCTCGATCCGGGTGTGTGGGACGGGGGGGCATGGCTGCGGCTACAGGGGATCAGCGCGCTGGGCAGCGCGCATGCTGAAGATGTCACCGCGATGGTGACGAATGCCCGACCCGGATTTCTGTGCGGGGTCCACAGCATGCAGCAGGCGGTGAGCGAGCGGCTGGTGGACTTTGTGGACGGCAACGCGGGCGGATGGGCATGGCTGCCGGTGGTGTTTCGGCTGAGCCACGACGATGCGTCGATGCTGACGGCGATGCTGACCGGGGACCGGACGCTGCTGGGGCACAGGCTGCGGGCGGGATTCGAGCGGACGGGGTCGTTCCACCTGCTGGTGGTTTCGGGGATGCACCTGGCGATCTTCTCGGGTCTGGTGTTCTGGCTGGCGCGGCGGTTGCGGCTGGGACGGGTGGGAGCGTCGCTGGCGACGGTGCCGCTGTCGTTTGGATATGCGCTGTTCACGGGGTTCGGGCAGCCGGTGCAGCGCGCGTTCTGGATGGTCACGCTCTACCTGGTGGGGCGGCTGCTGTGGCGGGAGAAGCATCCGCTGAACGCGATTGGATTCGCGGCGCTGGTGATGCTGGCGGTTCGGCCGGCGGCGGTGGCGGATGCGGGGCTGCAGATGACGCTGCTGTCGGTGCTGGCGGTGGCGGGGATCGCGGTGCCGGTCGCGGAGAGGACATTTGGGCCGTTTCTGCGGGGGACGCGGGAATTGTGGCTGACGCCGCTGGATCCATCGCTGCCGCCGCGGGTGGCGCAGTTTCGGGTGAGCCTGCGGACGGTGGCGGAGGTACTGCGACCGCTGCTGGGGGCGAGGCTGGCGCTGAGGGGGATTCCGCGGTGCGCGCGGGTGGGACTGCTGCTGCTGGAACTTGTAACAACGTCAGTAGCGATCGAGCTGCTGATGACCGTGCCGATGGCGCTCTATTTTCATCGGGTGACGGCGCTGGCTTTGCCGGTGAATTTGCTGATCGTGCCGCTGCTGGGGATCCTGCTGCCGCTGGCGTTGCTGTTCCTGGCGATGGTGCTGGCGATTCCGAAGGCGGCGCTGGCAGCAGCGGTGCCGCTAGCGATGCTGCTGCATGGGGTAACCGGACTGGTGCGGCTGTTTGGCGATATGCGGCTGAGCGATGTGCGGATTCCGATGCCGGCGGCGTGGGCGGTCGCGGGGGCGGTGGCGATGACGGGGGCGGCGCTGGTGCTGGTCCGCATGCGCAGAGGGGCGCTGCCGGCGTGTGGATTTGCACTGGCAACAGCGGTGGCGCTGCTGCTGGCGCCGCGAGCGGTGATGCATCGAGCCGGGGCGCTGGAGATTACGACGATCGATGTGGGCCAGGGGGATTCCATCCTGGTGATCTCGCCACACGGCAAGACGCTGCTGGTGGATGCCGGCGGCCTGGTGGGACCGGGGCAACTGAATGGGGACCTGATTGGGAACGTGAATGGCAAGGGGGCGGGGGGATCGTCGAACTTCGATGTGGGGGAGGATGTAGTGTCGCCGGTGCTGTGGTCGCTGGGGATTCGACGACTGGACGCGGTGGCGATCACGCATGCGCACGCGGATCATATTGGCGGAATGAGTGCGGTACTGGAGAATTTTCGGCCGCGGGTGTTATGGGTGGGGATCAATCCGCATTCACGGCTGTACGACGCGGTGCTGGCGGAGGCAGGAGCGGTGCATACGCTCGTGGTCCGGCACGTGGCGGGGGACGTGTTCACCTTTGACGGGGTGCGGGTGCGGGTGCTGGCGCCGAATGCGGACTACCGGCCGGGACCTGTGCCGAGCAACAACGATTCGCTGGTGCTGCAGCTGGCGTGGGAGGGAAAGTCGGCACTGCTGGAGGGCGATGCGGAAGCGCCGAGCGAGAAGCGGATGCTGGCGCGAGGCGGGCTTCATGCGGACTTTCTGAAGGTGGGGCACCATGGCAGCCGCACGTCGACGACGCCGGATTTTCTGGCAGCGGTTGCGCCGCAATGGGCGTCGATCTCGGTGGGGCGACGCAATTATTACGGGCATCCGAATGGCGAGGTGCTGGAGCGGCTGGGGGCGGCGCATGTGCGGACGTATTGCACGGATATGGAGGGGCTCTCGACGGTGGATCTGGATGAGCGCGGAGTACGAGCGGAAGTCTGGGTGGAAAAGCAGGGGGCAGGGGGCAGGGAATAGGGAGTAGGGAGTAAGGAGTAGGGAGTAGAACGGTTGGCGGGGGTTATCCGCATCTCGAGAAAAGCAGGTCCCTCGCTCCGCTTACCCCATCTGCGCCTGTCGGCGCGACGGGGCCCCTGGTGCGCTCGGCTCGGGATGACAACTTCTTTCTGTGAGTGGTTTCGCCTGGGAGGAGGCCATCAGCGTATTTGAGCGGCGGCTTCGAGGGCGTTACAGGCGGCGACGGTACCGTTTTCGGCCTGGACCTGCGCGGCGACGGCAGTGGCGCGGACCTGATACGCGCTATCGGAGAGCAGACGGGAGATTAACTCGGCGGCGGGTTTGGCGTTGTAGTTTTTGCGGGTGAGGACCTCGGCGACGCCGAGGCCGCGGACGCGACGGGCATTGTCCGGCTGATCGTGGCTGTAGGGCATGACGAGCATAGGACGGCCGGCGCGCAGAGCCTGGGCGGTGGTACCGATGCCGCCCTGATGGATGAGGACCGAGGCGCGAGGAAAGATCCGCGAATAGGGAGCGTAGCGGGCGACGCAGATGGTGTCGGGAAGGCTGCGTTTGGGAAGGTTGCGGTCGTCGGCGCCGACGAGGAGGACGGCGCGCTGTCCGATACGCTGGGCGGCCTCCGCGCTTTGCTCATAGAAATCGCCGGCATGCATGACGGCGGCGGAGCCGAGGGTGAAGACCAGAGGCGGCGGGCCGGAATCGAGAAAGGCAGCGAGGGCGGGATCGAGACGACCTTCGTCGCCGGAGCCATCATAGAAAGCAAAGCCGGTGATTTTTGCGGAGGGCGGCCAGTCCGGCTGCGGAGAGCCCATGACGGAGGAGTAGAGGGCGAGGGCGAGACGCTCGGAGTGCTTGGCGTCGAAGATGGGGTCTTTGCCGCGGGGGAGACCGAGGTCGCGGCGCAGGGCGTAGACGGGCTCCGGCCATTTGCGGGTGACGAAGCGGGCGAAGCGGGCGACGACGTGGCCCAGGGCCGGGACTTTTTCCTGGACGCGGGCGAGGGTGGGATAGGGCGGCAGAACCGGCGGGTCGTACGCGGAGAAAAACGAAAAAGGCGCGAGGACATAGGAGGCCCAGGGGATGCCGGTTTTTTCGGCCACGAGAGGCGCGGCGTAAGCGAGTTCGCCGGTGACGAGGAGGTCGGCGCCGCCATCGGCCTGGACGGCGGCGAGGAGATCGTTATAGCTGTCGCGCAGGGAAGGGAAGAGGAACTGGCGGAGGCCGGTTTCGGTTCCATGCTTGATGTCGTAGATCATGGCGATCAGCCGCGTGTCGTTGGGGTCCTGTGCGGGGCGGACGGGAGCGAAACCGATGCCGAGCGGCTCGACTTTGGGACGGAACATCTCGGGAACGGCGAGGACGGGCCGATGGCCGCGGCGCTTGAGTTCAAGGGAGAGCGCGACGAGGGGATTGACATCGCCGAAGGTGCCGTAGGTGGAGAAGACGATTCTCATGAAGGGCGATCAGAAGGAAGATTCAAAGACGCGGAAGCGGTGTTCCAACTCCCATTGCTGTTGCGCTTTTGGGCTGGCGTGGATGAGGGCGGCACAGGCGCCGCGGGGATCGGCATTGCCGAGCTGACCGCCGCAGGCGGGGACGGGGGTTTCGAGTATTTCGGGCGTGGTGCGGACCCAGAGACTGTCGCCAGGCAGGAAGGCGTGCTCGAGCGAGGTGCGAACCATGAGTTTGAGGTCGTCGTAGGTGAGGGGGTATGTATCCGCTGCGCGCACAAATTCATGAGTGAGATCGATGCGGGAGACGCCTTCGTCATCGGTGGAGAGCGCGACGGGCACACCCATTTTGCGATAGAGCATGAAGGGGTGGTTGTTGCCTGTGACGTTGAGGATGACGGCGTTGCTGGTGAGGTTAATTTCGACCATGATGTGGCGGTCGGCCATCTCCTTCATGAGCTGCCATGGGTGGTCCTCGAACATGATGTCGACGCCATGGCCGATGCGGTCGGCGTGGCCCTGTTCGACGGCGGAGCGGATGTGGAAGGTGAGGCCCTGGGGCGGGACCATGCCTTCGGCGAGTTCGCCGGCATGGAGAGAAATGTGCACATGGAGATACTGACTATGAAGGTAGTCGAACATGTGCATCTGGAGGCGGTAGTCGCGCATGGCGATGTAGCTGTCTTCGGGCTGGACGAGATTGATGCCGACGACATCAGGATCAGCGGAGGCCAGCTCGAAGCCGAGCAGGGATTGCGCGAAGACTTCCTGGGGCGGCTCCTCGCGCTTGACCTGATACAGAAAGCGCACGGTGACGCGGCAGGCGGGAGCGGCGCTGGGCTGACCGCAGTGTTCGAGGCGGTTGCGCTGGTCGAGAGCGGTGGCGAATTCTGCCTGGAGACTGGCGACGTTCCGGTGAAAACTGGGGTCGGCGAGCAGGTGCGCGCGGAAGGCGGCGAGGTCGGGGTCCCAGCCGAGCTTGTCAGACAGGGTTCGGACGGCGGAATAGTTGCCGGTCTGCATGAGTTCGAGGTACTGCTCGTTCTGGGCGGCGGCGCGGGTGGCGACTTCGTCGATCCACTCGCCGGCAAAGCGGTTGTCATCGCCGAAGCGACCGAAGGTATCGAAGAAGTGGTCGTGGCCGGAGTCGCCGGTGGTGGGGATGAAGGTACGCATGGAGAGGGCGTCGATGAGCTCGTCGTAGAGGTTCTGATCGGAGGGCAGGCTGATGGCGGGGAGCTCACCGGCAGGACAGGCGGGCGCGTGGTGGCGATCGTCGATGCTGAGCTGGGCGGCATTCACGCAGTCGTGGTCTTCACCCGCTTCGCGGAGGAAGGTCTCGGCGTAGACGGCGCCGCTGAGGTGCATGTGGAGGTCGGCGCCCTTGGGCATGCGGACAAGGAATGCGCGCAGTGCGGCGGGGCCTTCGCGGCGGGCTTCGGCGAAGGCATGGGCGGCGCGGAGTTGAGAGGGCGGCGCGGCGGGCGCAGCCAGGGCCGGAAAGGCAAAGGAAAGAAGGCAGCAGAGGAGAAATGATCCTGCGCGGCGGGCGCAGTACGGAACTTTTATGACCCGATGATTTTCCGAGGTGGACTCCATGGGTGCGACAAGTGTAACCCGCATGGATGTCGCAGGATGTGAACGGCAGGGCTCGGGGAGAGACGGAACCGTTTGTTATACTGAAGGTCGGCTGTTGACCGGGTGCGGCGAGTTTCTCTGGCAGTTCCGGACAGCGCCTTCCTCGCTGGTTTTCTCCGGCGGCCAGGTAGCTCAGTGGTAGAGCGCGGCCCTGAAAAGGCCGGCGTCGGCGGTTCAATCCCGTCCCTGGCCACCACATTCTAAAGCACTTAGTGGTTGCTCTAATCCCTCAAATTAGGTCGCGGACACAATACGGACACATCCTGGACTGGAAATGTGTCCGTCATTCGTTTCCTGAACCTCCTCCCTTGCTTCCTTTACTGGCTCCAGCTTGCTCCAGATTTCGCGCGACACGTTTCCGGTCTTAATGATGTGCTTCTGGGCGAGCTTGGCATAGCGCTCGGTCATCTTGATATTGGAATGCCCGAGCAGTTTGGAAAGCTCATAGAGATCGCCGCCGCACATCATGTACCAGGACGCGAAGGTGTGCCGCAGATCGTGAAAACGAAAATCCCGAATCTTGGCCCGCTTGAGCAGGTTGGCGAAACTCTTATCCGCACGTTGACGCCCGCTTGTTGCTCCAGCTTCGGGTGGCAGGATCCGATCCTCACCGAGGACGGCCGGATAGCGCCGGATTTCCTCTGCGAGTTCTGGGGTCATGGGTACGTAACGCTGATGTCCCTTCTTCAGCTTGGCATTGACCGCGATCAATCCTTCGCTGTAGCGGATGTCGCTCCACTTAAGTCGGAAAATCTCCCCCCGCCTCATCCCGGTTCCAACCGCAATCAGAACCAGCAACCGGAGGCGAAGATTCGTTTTGTTGATTGTCTTCGTACCCTTTTGGAACAGCCTCTCGTCGAGAGCGACCTTCAATCTGAGAAGCTCTTCCTCCGATAGGTAGCGCTCTCGCGAATCATCAACCTGTTCTACTTCCACCTGATCGGCGGGATTGCGGTCGAGGCCGGTGAGCGTCGACCAAATGGTAGATGCCTTCTCCATCATGTGGTGCATGACGTGGAAGTGGCGTACAGCCGTATTGGGAGCGAGCCCGCGAACATCGGTCAAATTGTCGTACCAGCTCTGGACAGCCATTCCATCCACCTCTCGCACGAACAGTCGCCCCAATTCAGAGCGAATGCCTTCTACGATGCTCTTCTCTCGCTCCGCCGACTTCTTCTTTGCCCCGCAGTGCTTCCAGTAATGGTCGATCAGATCGTTCATCCGGTAGTTGATTTCCTTTTTCACATCGAGATGCCGATTCTCATCTCGAAGTGAAAGCTTCTTGCGTTCGATTTGTTTTGCAAGTTCGGCCGAGCCGCGAACACGTTTGCTCCTGCCCCGGCCTCCTTCTCTCCAACGAACTCTGAACAGCCCCTTGTCCAGCTTTTCGATTGACATGTGACGTCTCCTTTAGTCAATGGTTCCGATTGTGTGTTCGTCGATATAGCGGTTTAGAGCCGCCAGATCGAACCGCAACGCACGACCGGCCTTGACGTGAGGAATCGCCCGCAACTGGACCCACTTGTGGAGGGTATCCACGCTTAAGCCCAGATATTGGGCAGCCTCCTCAACGTTCAGGAGCCGCCTTCCAATGGTTCCATTTGACACTATTGAGCCGGACTTTTCAGGCCCGTCCTTGACTCTCTTCTCCATCACGGGCATAGAGTTGCCCCTCCATCGCTGGTGCGGTTGGTTCTCCAAGCTGAGGGGTCTTATGACTTCTGACCAGTTCCCTGTTCCGATCAATACAGCGGTTTGCGTGCAACAGGGGACATGTCCATCAGCTTGGGTACCTCAAAACGAGCGTGCTCGAACAGAGGTACAGCAGGTCCAAATCTCGGTCAAATGAACCGCGATTCGCGTGGTAGTTCATTTACCGTGGCTGTAGCGAAGGTTGGCGAGTCCCAGTCGTTCAGCTTCTAAGAAACGGTGGTACAAAAGGATCAGCCACTGTGTTGCGGGAGCTCGGGCGATGGACAACGATTTCGACTTGGAATCCGACTGGATTACCGAGCTGGGAAAAGCGCGCAGTGACGAATATACGGAGAAGATTCTTGCCTTCATTCAGGAGCTGGAAAAATCGGCGCCTAAACCTTTCCTGCCGCTGTTGACGGATCTTGCTTTGGCTCGCACTCTGATCGTGCACCTGGTCATCCGTTACGGACCGGAACGAGGGATGGCCGAGGCGCGGGACGCTTTCGAAAGCACGCTCGAACAGATGAAACCCCTGCTCGAAAGAATGAAATCTCGCAAAGGACCTCCTCCTCAATGAAGAGACTCATTCCCTCGCTTCTCCTCCTCGCAGCCTTTGGCCTTTTTATCTGGCAGCTAACGGCTTGCAAACGCTCACCCTCTGAGCCGACAGAACAAGATGCGATTGCCGTTTGGAGAAACATCAATCGATCGCCCCATTACCAAGACCTCCTCAGTCTCAAAAAGACTAACGGCCAATTAGAAAGAGTGAATGGCGTCGAGGAATATACGCTCTTCTATCAGGCAAGAATCCGAAGCGTGGTGAGGCTCGGCAATACCCCCGCGGGAACGGAGCAAACTTATAGCAGCAATTATCCGTTTCGGCTGACCGAAAAGGGGTGGCTGGGGCCAGATAATCAGGTATACCCCGCTCATTGAGATCTGCCCTGAACACGAGCTTCGTTTGACCGAATTGCGGTTGCGTCCTACGCTCTCCCCACGCTAGACGCGTTCGGGAGGACGGGCCGGATGTTCGCTTCACCTGCGGAAACGCTAGCCGGACTTGAAAGCTCTGGCTACTTCACTGACATCAAGGTGGCGACCGCGGTGTTCCTGGCGGGAAGTGTCCGCCGCCCGATCCTGCTCGAAGGCCCTGCCGGCGCGGGCAAGACGGAGCTGGCATCATCTATGGCGCGCACACTACGTGTACCGCTGCTGCGCTTGCAGTGCTACCAGGGAATCGACGAAGAAAAAGCCATCGGGCAGTATGACAGAAGTCTGCAGGAGCTCTATGTCCTGTTGATGAGCAGAAGCACCCAGACTCCGGACTGGGCGCAGATCAAGCGCGAAATCACGAGCCGAGCCTACTTCATGGCTGGTCCGATGCTCGAAGCAATCGAGCAGGAAGAACCCTGTGATTTTGGCAACTGGCTTTGGCCCATCTGCGGAAGTTAACTCTGGCCCACCTTCGGCGGTTAACTGGACAGCTTCGGTGTTCTGGCGAGGCGATGGGCTTCGGGCTGGAGCGTAGCGGAAGCCCG
>JBAUOP010000045.1:0-1630 GCA_049579805.1 Acidobacteriaceae bacterium | reverse complement strand
GGCAAGTTGCTTACTTATTTCCGGCACCGAAACCTTGCTTTGCCTCCCCATTTCTCCGGACGGGTTTGGTTCCTGCACTATCTGCCTGGAGCAGAGCGCAATGCGCATGCGCGCGCCCTTGTGCAGGAACTGGCTGAGGCAACGGAGTCATGCACGTGCGCATAATCAACTTCGGAACGAACTGGTGGGCCATGCACTCACGCAACCTCGACGATCCCTTTTGCTTCCGCCGTTCGGCCGCGTGGTTCAATTCAGCGGGGCTCAAGTACGGCCGCAGGCTGCGACTGTGCTGGGTGTATCCCGGTCAGATCCGGTTCAACCTGAACAGCGGTTTTCAGCCGGAGCATCCGCTGCGGTCCATGGGGAGGACATTCCTGTGCAGCGGTCCAAACCATTTGGGCGGTCGCACGCACCTTCTATTTGTCCGCCTGTCCGGTGAATCCGCGCCAGATCGGTATCTGGTGACGATGAACGAAGCATCGAACGGACGGCTTTCGTTCACGTCTCCCGCATGGAAATCTGCCGGCGTTCAGCCGATATCGGTCAGCCTCCGGGGTCTCCGGTATGAAGCGATGGTTCTCATGGGACGGCAAGACTGGGTGGAAACCGACGTTGGCCGGTGGTCAATATCCGAGGACGATCGACGACTGGTTCTCGCAGGAACAGGTGCGGAATGAGATACCGGAAGGGGTACATTGCACTTTCAGACAGCCGGGATGTGCCGGTCTTGTTGTTGATTCGCAATGCTCGAGCGATCACATTCGACCAGGTATGCGCACTGGCCGCGATCGAAGGTAGCGAATCAAGCCGGCGCTCAGTGTACTGGAGGCTGTCGCGACTGGAGAGCTGTGAGCTGATCCGGCGCATGACTTACGACCGCTTCTTCTCGCAGCCGATCTTCGCCATCACGCCACTTGGGCTCCAATTCCTCGAGTTCCGCGGCCACTCGTTGCTGTCACTGCCGTCTACGGCAAAGTCGATCATCCGGAAATCCCAGATTCTCCATTCGGTCGAATTGGCCGGCATCCGTGTCGCGTTGGCTCAAAAAGGGCTCCTGAAATCCTGGAAGTGGGAGTTGGAAATCGTATCGAGAAACCTGGCTTACGGAACCGGAAAGATGAAAGACTTCGACGCATTGGCCGAGATCGCTGTCGACGGAGAAACCAAATGCGTTGCAATCGAATTCGAAAGAACGCTTAAAGGCTCTGGGCGATATGAGGAATTGCGCAGCATCTTCAGAGCGGACCGGACCGCCGACCGGGTTCTCTACCTTACACCAAATGCCGAGATTCTCTATATCCTGGCGCTCGAAATGCGCGACGTCGGAAAGCGGATCGGCTTCGTTCTGAGCGAGACACTTCGGAGCGAACTGCTGGACGCCAGCATCCTCACGAACTCTCCGGCGAACGACGTGCTGTCGTTCCGCCAGTTTCTCTTGCAATGACATTTCCTTCCGATTGACCGTCTATTGCGCCTC
Source organism: Acidobacteriaceae bacterium (assembly GCA_049579805.1). GTDB lineage: Bacteria > Acidobacteriota > Terriglobia > Terriglobales > Acidobacteriaceae > Palsa-343. The sequence goes on along the minus strand of JBAUOP010000045.1, from coordinate 153 downwards.
GGATGTATCCAAATGTCACCCATTGCCTTCCGATTTCCTTCCTGGCGCCATCCTCTCGCCTTCCCGATCACTTCCCAATACGCAGATTTGCATGGCCAAAACGTCCCGGAAATGTGACAGATGCGTTCTGACTATCCCCTTGTTTTTCGTTGC
>JBAUOP010000044.1:0-12588 GCA_049579805.1 Acidobacteriaceae bacterium | reverse complement strand
ACTCTCTAACCGAGGCCGCCCCTCATGGAGAACCTGGCTCAGGACATTCGCTACACCATTCGAACGCTGCTCCGGGCCCCCGGCTTTTCCCTAGTGGTAATCCTCTCCATTGCACTGGCCTTTGCCGCCAACGTCACCGTCTTCAGCGTCGCCAATGGTCTGCTCTGGGGAGTCCTGCCCGTCCGGGACCCGGGCCGCATCGTGATGTTCTCTGAGGGCAACTCCTTTTCCTATCCCGACTACCTCGACTATCGCGACCAGACCGGCGCCATCTTCGAAGATGGCATAGCCGCGCACTTTCCTCTCATTCCCGCCAGCATTGGCGGCCAGGGAGAGCCCGAGCGCGTCTGGGGCCAGTCCGTCAGCGGCAACTTCTTCCCCATGCTCGACGTGCCGATGACGCTGGGCCGGTCCATCCTTCCCGAAGACGATACGGCCGCTCGAGATCACGTGGTCGTCCTCAGCAATGGTTTGTGGCGGCGTCGCTTTGCAGCCGACCCGAACATCGTGAATCGTGACGTCGCGCTTAACGGGCAGCACTACACCGTCGTCGGTGTCGCGCCGCCAGGTTTTTATGGAGTCGATCGCGGCATCGACTCTGCGTTCTGGGTGCCTCTCGCGGCATCGCAGGAAATTCTCCCCGACCTGGCTACGGGAGGCAGCCTCAGAACGGACCGCAATGATCAATGGGTCATGCTCGACGCCAGACTCAAGCCCGGACTCACCCGCGCCAGAGCGGAAATCCTCCTCAACGTCGTGAAGAAGCGCCTCGACGACTCCTGGCACAAGGAGGACAAAACCCATGAAAAGATCACGCTGCAAGCCGGCGGTGCCCTCATTGCCGGCTCCGAAACTCCGGCCTTCACCCTCATGGCCGTTCTCATGATCGTGGTTGGACTGGTCCTGCTGGTCGCCTGCGCCAATGTTGCCAATCTGCTTCTGGCCCGCGCCACCGGCCGCCAAAAGGAAATCGCCATTCGTCTGGCGGTGGGCGCCGGGCGTCGCCAGCTGGTGCGACAGCTGCTTATCGAAAGCTTCCTGCTGTCGCTGGCAGGCGCCGGGGTCGGCTTTCTGCTGGCTGCTGTGGCGGCTCACGCCATTTCCCGCGTCCAGCTCCCTCTGCCGTTCCCAATTGACTTCGACTTCAACGTCGATGGGCGCGTTGCCCTCTTCACGCTCGGCTTATCGGCCATCACGACTGTCGTCTTTGGACTCGTTCCGGCTCTGCGTGCCTCGCGCCCTGACCTCGTCGGCTCCCTCAAACAGGGCACCGCCGGGTTCGGACGCAGCGCACGTTCCCGCATGCGCAATACCCTCGTCATCGTCCAGATCTCGCTCTCCCTCGTGCTTCTCACCACGGCCGGACTCTTTCTCCGCAGCCTCGGCAATGCTTCCTCCATCGACATCGGGTTCAAGTCCGCCAACCTGCTCATCATGTCCATGGACCCCAAACTCCAGAACTACTCTCCCGATAAGACCGCGCAGTTCCTTTCGCACCTGCACGACCGTGTGGCCGCACTCCCCGGCGTTCGCTCCGTCAGCTTTGTCGGCGTCGTCCCGCTCAGTATCGGCGGGGAGTCGGACAATTTCGCTGTGGACGCCACCCAGGGTCACCCCGCTCAGAACCACAACGCCTTCGTTGACGCCGTGGGCGCCGGATATTTCCAGACCATGGGCATTCCCCTGCTGCGCGGTCGCGGTTTTACTTCGCACCTGGACGGACCGTCCACCGCCATCATCAACGAAACCATGGCCGAGCACCTGTTTCCGGGTCAGGACCCCATCGGTCGCACCATTCGCCAGGATAAAACCAGCTACACCATCGTCGGCATTGCCCGCGACTCAAAGTTGCGCACCATCGGCGAAAAGCCCTCCGATGCCGCGTATCTCTCTCTCAATGCCGCGCCCGAGAGGGCCAACAGCCTCTTCGGAACCACCATCCTCGTGAGGACTTCGATCGATCCCCGTGCCCTGGTTTCCTCGGTGCGCGATCAGGTCGCCGCTCTCGATCCCAATATGGCCGTCTTCAATACCCAGACCATGCAGGAGCACGTCGATAAATCGCTGCTTCTGCCGCGCATTTCTTCGCTCCTGCTCGGAACTTTCGGCGCCATCGGCCTGACCCTCGCCGCCATTGGCCTCTACGGCGTGATGAGTTATTCGGTGCGCCAGCGTACCCGCGAAATCGGCATCCGCATGGCGCTCGGCGCAAAACGTCCCACCGTGCTTGGAATGATCCTGCGTCAGGGCCTTATCCTCACCGCCATTGGGCTCGCCATCGGGCTCGCCATCGCTCTCGCTCTTGGACGGTTTACCGCCAGCCTGCTCTACGGCACCAGCGGAACCGACCTGCTCACCTTCGTGACAGTTTCACTGGTGCTGCTCATCACCGCGGCCGCCGCTGTCCTGGTTCCCGCCCTTCGGGCGGCCCACGTCGAACCAACGACCGCACTCCGCTACGAGTAGGCCGAAAACGCGCCGCCTGCGCGCAGCCTCCCCTTGGCCAACACCAGGGCCGCGACCACCTCGTCCTGTCGATCCTCGGGCTCGCAGAGAGGCAGGTAACTGGAAACTGAAATACGGCGCACTCCGCTGGCAACCGCCCGCAGAACGAATGATTGGGTACCGTCGAGACCTGTCGTCCGAAAGGGAAGTATTGCCGACGATCCACTCAAGAAGAAGAGTCACGTCGCCCCTCACGCGGTCGTGGGCTTGCACCGCTGCTTTTACCGGTCGAGCGATTCCCGTGGGATAGTTTCGGAGGCTTATTTGATGGGAACGATCAGCAGAGCATATGGAGTTCCTCCAAACATAACGAAAGGCTTTGCGGTGTTCGGATTTATTTCCTGCAAAGGCAGTCCTGAGGAATCGGCGGCTCTCTGATTCAGGATCATGACGTGGGGAGGGATGTGGATGTAGTCCGTTTGGCCCTCGGCAGGCTTCTTTGCGGCAGGATCCACATTGCTCCAGGCGGAGCCGCCATCGAGCATATATGAAAAGCCAACGTGGTCGGGATTCGGTGCACGGTGCGCATCATAAGCCAACATCCACTCAAGACCGTATTTGTCGAAGCAGGCCGGGTGATGCGCGATGGCGTCGCGGTGCGCAACGGAGGGGTCAACTGTGACGCAAGTCCAACCATTCGTACCGGGCCGCAGTTCCTTCATTTGGCCATGGTCTCTCATGATGACTACTGCGGAACCCTCGGCTATGGAAGGCGGCGCGGCGGAGAGAGCAAGAGCAATTGTGGAAGCTGCAGTCGTCGATTGAGCCGCAGCAGGCAAACCGAGAAGAGCGATCCACACCGCGGATAGAACTCTGTGAGGAGCCGTCATCATTGCTCCGTTGATGGTGAAATGGAGAGGCTTGATGTGAGGCTAGCATGGGCGCGGAACCAGCGTCTGATCGTATACCGGCAATACGGAACATTCGAGGTTCTGACCCTCCCTGACCGGGTGAATGTCCGGATAGCCGACCACACGGTAGGTTAAGCTTTGGTGCATGAGATCACTCACCATGCTCGCGGCGACTCTCATTCTCACCGGATCGGCAGTGGCGCAGCAGTCTATACACCAAGTGGACTTTGCTCACTTCGTCTACCCCTTGAGCGGTCCGCTGCTGGGGCATAATGGGCTGGTGTGGTTGGACCCATCCCGATCCCGACGCGAGATTCGACTGGTGGCGGGTTCCGATCTGAACAAGATATCCAGCTTTGTCATGGAGGGAAAAGAGTATTCCCAATACGAGGGTTTCAAGCTGGATACAGTGAAATTTGCCGATTTGACCGGCGATGGCAGGGACGAAGCGATTGTGGTGCTCCGGTACCTGTCCGGGGGAACGCAGACGTCGAACTATGTGTATGTCTACACGCTCGAAGACGGACACCCTAAATTGCTCGCATACTGCCACACGGGTGCTCGTGCGTATTCGGGCCTGTACGCGGTGTACGGCAGTGGTGGAACGTTGGTTTTTGAGTTGTTCGATCCCAATCACAGTTGGGGGAACTGTTGCTCCTCGGTTGTAGTCGTCAGACGGTTCAGGTGGCAAGGGGACCGATTCGAGCCAATCGGTGCGCCAGAACACCGGGCCATTGCCGCGCCATAAGCATTCCACCCGGGATCGGTGGATGATTGTGGGTGTGTCACCGGCAAACCGGACATTTCGCCGTTACAGGTAGCGACCCCGAAAGGGAAGTATTGCCGACAATCCGACCGTAATCGCGGAGAAACGTGCGTCGGATTGTGGATGGGCGCATTGCCCTGTTCTCACTTTTTGAGCCAATCTCATTTTCTCCTCTCATCTTGACAATCCAGAGGAAAACGCGTACTTCTCTTGATTATCGAGGGGAGAGGCCGGGATGGCGGAGAAGACGGGAGACCTGGTTCAGGGAACGCTGGAAATGCTGGTGCTCAAGACCCTGGCTCTGGAACCAATGCACGGATACGGAATCGCATTGCGGATCGAACAGATCAGCGATGGCGTATTCCGGGTGAATCCAGGATCGCTGTTGCCTGCTCTGAGCCGCATGGAGCGCGCGGGTCAGATTCATGCAGAGTGGAGACCGACCGACAACAACCGCATGGCGAAGTATTACCAGCTGACGGTGCGCGGACGAAAGGCTCTGGAAGAAGAACGACGGCACTGGAGCCGTCAGGTATCAGCAATTGCCAGAATTCTGGAAGCGTGAGGATGCTATGGGCGTTCTGCGAAAACTGGCAGGGGGACTGCGGGCGCTGCTGCGGCCGAATGCGCGCAATCGAGAAATTCAGGAAGAGCTGCGCGGCTTCGTCGAATCGTCCATCGACGACAAGATGCGCCGGGGAATGACCCGAGAAGAGGCGGAACGCGCCGCGCGCGTGGAAGTGGGGAGCGCGGAGATGGTGAGACAGAAGGTCTGGTCCGTGGGATGGGAGTCGCTGGTCGAGTCGGTGTGGCACGACATCCGGTACGGTGTACGGCAGATGCGGCGCTCGCCAGGATTCGCAGGGGTCGCAATTCTGACTCTCGCCCTTGGCATCGGCGCCAACACGGCAATTTTTACTTTGGTGCAGGGAATTCTGCTGCGTTCGCTGCCTGTGACGGATCCCTCCCACCTCTATCGCATCGGCGATCGCACGCATTGCTGCTACTTCGGCAGCTTCGAGAGCGACGACGGCGATTTCGACCTTTTCTCGTACGACCTCTATCGGCGCTTTCAGGACGCAGCGCCGGAGTTTGAGCAACTGGCGGCGGTCGAGGCCGGCGGCGCAGGCTTCAGTGTCCGCTGGGGTTCGGCGCCGGCCACGGCGATGCGCTCGGAGTATGTCTCGGGCAATTACTTCTCCACGCTGGGGGTGGGCGCATATGCCGGGAGGACGCTGGCGCCGAGCGACGACTCAAGGAGTGCGGCTCCGGTTGTGGTTCTGAGTTATCGGGCGTGGCAGACGGAGTTTGGTGGCAAAGCGAATGTCGTCGGCTCTACCGTGTACATCGAGCAGCACCCATTTACGGTCGCGGGCATCGCTCCTCCAGGATTCTACGGTGATCGAATCGCGCCGATTCCACCTGACCTCTGGCTGCCTCTGTCTACCGAGCCGCTCTTCGAGGGAGCCAATTCTTCGCTGCTGGAGCCGGACACTGCCTGGCTTTACGCCGTCGGCCGGTTGCGGCCCAATGTCAACCTGGGTTCTTTGCAGGCGAAGTTGTCGAGCGTGCTGCGCCAATGGATGAACACCATGCCAGCGTTTACGGCGCACGGCGGCGCAGCGGAGATTCCGAAGCAGCATGTGGTGCTCTCGCCCGCAGGCGGCGGGATCCAGAAACTTCAGCAGCAGACCGGAACCGGGCTGCGCATGCTCATGCTTCTCTCTGGTGTCGTGCTGCTCATCGCCTGCGCCAACATTGCGAACCTGCTTCTGGCCCGCAGCATGGCCCAGCGCACGGAGCTTGCGGTCCGCATCAGCCTGGGCGCTGCACGCAGCCGGATCATTCGCCAGATCATTACGGAAAGTCTTCTGTTAAGCGTCGCGGGCGGGGCCCTCGGGGTGGCGATTGCTTTCCTGGGCTCGCGCGTGATTCTGGCGCTGGCATTCCCCCTCTCGCAGAACATGCCGGTTTCGGCGCATCCCTCGTGGTCCGTGCTGATCTTCGCATTCGTGGTTTCGCTGCTTACAGGATTGCTGTTTGCTGCTCCGCCGGCGTGGATCTCCTCCAACTCGCAGCCAGCGGAGGCCGCCCGTGGAGCTAACTATGCGGCGCGGGACCATGCGTCTCTCCCGCAGCGTCTGCTGCTTATTTTTCAGTTCGCGCTGTCGATTGTGCTCCTCACCAGTGCGTTTCTCACCACGCAATCCCTCTCCAATCTCGAAAATCAGAAAATGGGCATTGACGCCACAAATCGTTACACGGCGCAGATAGATCTGAAGGGCGGGGGCTACACGCCCGGCCAGCTGAATGCGGTTTATCGCCGGCTCGATGACGGATTTCGAGCATTGCCGGGAATTGTGAGCGTGAGTTTCGCACGCTACCTTCCTCTGGAGGGCAACGAGTGGGGCGGTTGCGTGCTGGTCCAGGGGCGCCCTGTTCCGGGACCGACGGACAACTGCTTTGCCGACTGGGATCGCGTCAGCCCGCAATTTCTCGACTCGGTGGGTGCGTCCATCCTCCGTGGACGCGGATTCACCGACGCCGACGAGAGCAGCGGATTGCCCGTCGTCCTCATCAATCAGGCGTTTGCGAAGGAGTTCTTCGCCCATCAGGATCCGCTGGGGCAACGCTTCGGGCTCAACCTGCCCGAATATTCAGGCGCGTTTCAGATCGTCGGCGTCTTCACGGATTTCATCCTGAGCGACACGCGCAGGGCGCCCCAGCCGCTGTTTCTGCGGCCGATGGGGCAGGTCTATGCGGGATACAAGGCTGCCGATCAGCAAGCGGCGGAAGAGAGTTCGCTCTATCTGGATAAAATCGTGCTTCAGTTCAAGCGCTCGCAGCCGGATGCCGAGCTGCTGGTTCGGAAGATCGTCGGCCAGGTGAATCCGAACGTCCCGGTCATTCGCGTTTTGCCCTACCCGGAGGTGGTGGCCGGCAATTTCAACCAGGAGAGACTGCTGGCCCGGCTGACAGAAGCCTTCGGCATTCTTGCCTTGATTCTTGCCTCGGTCGGTCTTTACGGCGTGATGTCTTATATGGCGGCGCGGCGCACGAGTGAGATTGGTATTCGCATGGCGCTGGGGGCCTCGCGCTCGGGAATTGTCTCCCTTATGATGCGCAGCGCCTTCCTGCAGATTCTTGCCGGGCTGGCCATCGGAATTCCTGCCAGCCTGGCTGTCGGCCGCACCATGAAGCACCTCTTGTATGAGGTGAGCGCCAATGCTCCCCTGGCTTTCGTCGGCGCTGCTGCGCTCCTCGCCATTTGCATGGCCGTTGCAGCTTTCATTCCGGCGGTGCGGGCCTCTTCACTGGATCCAATGCATGCGTTGAGAACCGAGTGACTGCACACCGGGCTCTGTCCCCTCCACTCTCGTTTGGTGCCAAATCGCCGATGCATTCATCGAAGACCACCGGAGCGAAGACGCGTTTTCTCGGATTCCGGCCGGATTACCGCCAACTCAGACGTTATGTTTCCGTTACTGCCGGGTTGGCCACAATGCGAGAAGATCGCCACTATTCTGCTGAACCATGGGACAATCAACCGCATGAAAAACCATGTCGAAATGGTTCCACCAGAGATCACTGGAGAAGCCGGAGAACTGATTTCCGAGAGAGTCATGAAAGGCAGTGAAATATGAAAACCGTTTCCACCTTACGGCTGAATTTGCTCCGCCTGTTCTATCTCGTTCTGGTCGTTGGGATTGGATTGGGGATGCATGTGTGGTCCATGATGATTCACCGAGTCGATTCCATGGAAATGGATTCCGGGGTCAAGGTCTGCATGCTGTTCGCTCTCTCCGTCCTGTCCATACTGGGCCTTCGATACCCATTGCAGATGCTGCCCGTGCTGTTCTGGGAATTCACGTGGAAGGCCTCCTGGCTGCTCGCCGTGGCTCTGCCGCACTGGCTCCGGGGGCAATGGAGCCAGGATCTCGGCGCGAACACATTCGCCATCGGGATGATCGCAATTTTTATTCCGCTCGTCCCCTGGTCCTATGTTTTCGAGCACTACGTGAGGAAGTCGGGTGACCGGTGGCGGGGACGCGTGCTGGTCTCGCCAGACGAGGCCCTATCTAAGGAGTAATTCGCCGGTTAGTCCAGACACCGGAGAACTACCATTTACCGAGCAACGACGCCAAACCGGACCTGCTCCGGCAAGGCGCTGGCCGGGACCGCAGGATTTGGGTTTATGCAAAATCGCCAAATCGCATTTCCAGCGCATGACAGTCCTGGAAACGTGCGTTGCCCTGAATGCGGTAATCGAGTTCCGGGCGGCCGTAGGCGGTGGACGCGAACCAGTGGTGGTTAAGGCCGGGCGTAGTTTTGCGCAAGCTCAATCGCTGTCGGGGCGTTGTCCGGTCAAGGGATGGCACCGCCTCCCGCCCGGATAAAATTCCACGCATCCGTTTAAGAGCCTTTAGGGAAGCGAAATTCGGTAGAGATTCCGGTGAACCATGATATTCACCCAGGCATATTGCGCGGGGTCCCTGCCGGGCACCAGATCTCCGCGCCCAACCGATTCGCCTCCCGGAACCACGATCGGTTGGGCCAGCGGCGGAATCCCTCCCGCTGGGAGATCCTGCAGGCTTTCCCCTGGACCGACGGGAATCGCCAGACTTCGCCCCGCACTGGTGCGCGACGGCTCCTGCACCGTAACAAAAAGAAACCTCCCGTCCGTCGACCATCTCGGTCTGCAGTAGGTGACACAAATGCGCCGCGGGGCTCCGCCGTCCAGCGGAATTGCCGCCACGTCAGCAAAATTCCCTGCTGGAGTCCTCGAAACCGCCGCTATGACCCAGCGCCCGCTCGGCGAAACGCCCTGGAACTCCAGGATGGGATACGGAAACACCCTGGAACGGTGCGACCCGTCCGGATTCATCCGCTCCAGACGGTTCGTGTTTCCCTCCGCCTGCAGGAACAGGATTTGCCCGTCCACGCCAAAATGCGGCGACCGAGCGCCGGGAATGCCGACTTTCCTTGCGGGCACGCTTCGGTCCACAGGCGCCAGCCACAACTGCGTCGTTCCCCCCGGCTCCGCGGTAGCATACACCACCTGTTTGCCATCCGCTGACACATCGAAGGCGATCATGGAAATTCCCGGGATCACGGTCTCGCTTTCTCCGGTATCCACCACCGTGCGCCGCAGTTCCGCGCCCGAGTCCTGCCCAGGCCGCAGAAGATAATAGAGGATGCGGGCGCCCGGCCCGAATCTGGGAGGAGACACCCCGCCGACCACTTCACCCTCGGAAGAGAGTGGCCGCTCGCCGCTCCGGTCGTGAATCCAGAGGGCGCTCTCCTGCACCCCCACCGAAGTGATGAGCGCGTGCCCCGCCGGTTCCACCGCCACTCCATCCTCATCCGTTGGGCCAAAGGTGATTTGCTCCGGCCCTCCTTGCGGAAAACGCTGGTGCCAGATGTGGCTCTGCCCTTCCACCGTGACGGTGAAATACATCCAACTGCCATCCGGCGACCATCCGGCAGAGGTGCACGCACCCGCCGGTCCAACCCATCGCGGCGAGCCCTGGCCCCGCAAGCCAACCAGCAGGCAGGGCGCCCAAAGGCCGTTCCCATCCATCTCTACCACCAGTGCCCAACGGCGATCCGGAGATGGAAATGAGTAATGAGCCATGCCCCGCTCATGCACGGGAAAATAAATCTCGCGCAGGCCTGCGCGCGTCGCCGTTGCCGTAACCACACCCATATGGATTCCGGAGCGAATCTCGGAGAAAAGCAGCCTCTGCGGGTCCAGCCATACCAGTCCGGCGGCGTTCTTCAGCAAAAGATGAGGCTCGCCTCCCAACGCTGACACCTCGTAGGTGGAAAACCCGGAAGACTCCAGCACTGTGTACGCGATTTCCGACCCAACCGGGGAGAATGCCAGCCCGTACTTCGGCCGATCATCGTCCGTCACCCGTCTGGCTTCTCCGTTGGGCAGCATCTTCACGTAGATCTGGTCGGACGTGAGGAAGGGATTGGCACCGCGGATAAATGCCACCATGCGTCCATCCGGTGACAACACCGGCTCTACCGCTGAATCCGTGAAATCCGTTAGCTGCGTGTACGTGACCTGCGGCGAACGGTGTCGCGACCGATAGAAGGCCAGGCCACCGAACGCAAGCACCACGCAGATCCCCACTCCCCCAATAAAAGCGGCAGGCAGAAGCCATCGCGCTCGCCGGTTTTCCGCGATCCGGCCACCAGGCGAAGGGGCGGGGACATTCTGCGGATGTGCGATTTCTGTCTCTGACTTGAGTTCCAGGATTCCCCTCGCCCCGTTGGCCGGCGCAATGAAGCGGTATCCGACACGCGGAATGGTTTCGATGTAACGGGGAGAGACTGGCGAATCGCCGAGAGCGTCGCGAAGCTTCTGGATGGACTTATTCAGTCCGTGATCGAAATCGACAAAAACATCGGACGGCCAGAGGCGTCGCCTGAGCTCCTCACGAGTCACGATTTCGTCAGGGCGCTCGAGGAGCATGGACAGAATCTGAATTGGCTGCTGCGGCAGACGAATCCTCGCGCCGTTCCTGGTGAGCTGCCGAGTCCTGAGATCGAGCTCAAACAGGCCGAAACGGACCGTGCTTTCGGTGGGTGAAATCGCCACTCCGCACCCCCGCCACGCAGTAGAACCGAGTCTAGCACTCACATGCCCCGCACGCACTCATGTCTCAGCGCCTGCAAAGCCGAGGGACAAGTTCTTCCAATGGGTTGCTGCAGAAGCAATTACCCAGGGAGAAACAATTCACCCCGCAGGCATTGCTCCCTGGCCGCAAGTGCGGGAGACTCGAACCCGCTGCGCCCCCAGGCGCGAGGAAAAAGGAGAGAAACAATGGATCGAATCATAAGGTCAGCAAGGTCGCTTGTACGCAAGTCGCCGTTCATGAGCCGGATATCCGGGGGCGCCATCACGTTGCTCTCGATTGCGGCGCTGATGTTTGGTCCAACCAGCGCGAACGCCGCATGCGGCCTGACGGGAACGGGATTGAAGAGTCCAGTCCGATTCCCGATGTTGGCGCAGGCAGGAAACGTTCAGGACGATGGAATCGCTCACGGTTCCAGCGGCTCCATTGTGGGCCTTTGGCATGTGGTCTACACCGCGGGCGGCAGTACATTCATCGAGTCGCTCGATCAATGGCACAGCGATGGAACCGAGTTTGAAAATGCCTGGCTTCCCCCCGATGTAGGAAACATCTGCTTCGGTGTCTGGAAGCAAATTGCGCAACGAACGGTGCGTCTGCACCACATCGGCTGGGTCTTCACTCCAGGCGGCACTCCGCCTACCGCCAGCGGCGTTTTCACGCTGGACGAAACGAACAAGGTGTCTCGCGACGGCAACACCTACACCGGTATTTTCACCTACAGGACGTACGATATCAACGGGACTCCAACGGGTGTTGTGGTGGAGGGTACGACAGCCGCAGTCCGAATCACCGTCAATTGAGAATGACCTATACTTCCAAAGTCTTTCCAAAGGCTCTGGGACCGGCTTGAGGTCCTTCACTCCAGTCACCATATCTACTGGGGTGAAGGACTTCACCGTAATCGCGCTCTGAACGAGTGCCAAATCGCCAACTCGCATTTCCATCTGCCGATTGTCTGGAAACAATGTTTTGCCCTGTTGGCGTCAGCTCACTGCCATGTTCGACGCGACAGAACTCATCACCCGAATGATCTGCGAAGTCTCCAGCTAACGACTTTTGGGGAGCAACGGATTGCCTCGCCTGACCATGTAGTAGACAATCTATGGCAATTTCTGATAGTAGTAGGGTGTCTACTACTATGACGGAATCACGACCTTACCAAAACCGTATTGAAATCCTGCAGGGAACACTCGACCTGCTCGTCCTGCAGACCCTTGCCCGAGGCGAGCAGCATGGTCATGGCATATCGCAAGCCATCCGTGCACGTTCTGGTGAACTGCTGTCTGTCGAAACTGGATCCCTTTATCCAGCTCTACACCGATTGGAAAAGAAAGGCTGGTTGGATGCCGAGTGGAAGAGCTCCGAAAACAACCAGCGAGCCAAATACTACCGCCTCACGAAAGCGGGCAGAAGACAATTGGCTGCGGAGCAAGGCAGATGGCAGCTTCTGGTTCAGGCAGTCTCCGGCGTACTCGACCCAGCATGAGAAAGGACCTCCATGAACTGGCTTGCATTTGGCTTTCGACGATTTTTCAAACGGCAGGAGATCGAACGAGAACTTGACGAGGAACTTGCCTCACATATCGCGATGGAAACGGATTTACGCGTTCGGGCTGGCGACTCGCCCGAAGCTGCACGGAGCGGGGCTCTGAACGAATTTGGAAATATGGGCCTGGTTGCTGAAGTGACCCGTGAGCTGCCCCCTTGGCTTAGTCCGGGTAAGTGAGAGTGCTCGCGGTTGAGTTTAGCAGCGAGATGATTTCGCCGCAGTCGGGGCTGTGCGAATGTGGAAAGCGGTTTTTGCTTTCCACATTTGCAT
>JBAUOP010000043.1:0-2177 GCA_049579805.1 Acidobacteriaceae bacterium | reverse complement strand
TCCCCCGCCAAATTAAAAAGCGTGCCCGAATAAGGGCACGCTTTCCCATCTCGATGCAATTTCGACCGTCCCTGGTATTGCGTCCCCGCACTTCCTGACAAAACCAGAGGAATATGAGCTTGTCATTCCGAGCCGAAAGGGGCCCCGAACGCTTTTCAGTTCGGGGGTGGTGAGCGAGGAACCTGCTTTTCTCCTGTCCAGGCCGCATCCGGAGATTGAACAGGAACTTGTGGGACGCAGCCGCTACCGCCGCCCCTTCTCCGTCGGCACCACCACCGGACGCCGCAGCGGCACCATCGCCGCTCCCGGCTGATCGCTCATGTGCTGCATGCGCGACAGCATCTCGGTCCGCACGTACTCCACGAAACCCTGCATCTGCCGGTTCATCTCCTCCATCCGCTCGCGCATCTGCAGAATGATCGCGATCCCCGCGATGTTCACCCCCAGATCCCGCGCCAGATTCAGAATGAACTCCAGCCGCTCCAGGTCCTCATCCGTGTACAGCCGCGTGTTGCCTTCCGTCCGCGACGGCTTCAGCAGCCCCTCGCGCTCGTACAGCCGCAGCGTCTGCGGATGAATGTCGTACATCTCGGCCACCGCCGAGATCATGTACGCCCCTTTCGATTTCCGTTTCGTTGGCATCGTCCGCTCACATTATGCATCGCCATCGCGCGCGCGGCGATGACAATCCAGTCCCTTCCCCGCCCTTACACCGTTCTAAAAATCCGGCACTCTCGTTCTTCCATCACCACTTTCCCTACCGCCACCCGCCGCGGGATCAGATTCTTCAGGTGCCCGCCGTAAACCCTGTACGGCACCGTCAACTCCATCGCCGACCCCGTCTCCTGCTCGATCTCCACCACCACCGCATCCGCGAACCCCTCCGCCGACGGCTCGTTCAGCGTCACATTCGCCGCCATGGCGATCGCCTTCACGCGCCCCCGCCGCACCTGCTCCGTCATGTGCTCCGCCAGTACCTTCCATAGCCGATCCGCATCCCTCGGCAGCCGCGGACGATCCACCGTCTCCCGCGCCACCTGCCCTTCGCGGTCGATCGCAAACCCAAACGGCCCCAGTTCGCCATACTGCCGCAGGACCAGCCTCGCGTACGACATCGTCGCATTCAGCAGCTGCGTCGCCCGCCGATGGTTCTCATCCACCGGCTTGTCGAAAAAGCTCTGCTCATTCCGCTCCCGCTCCGACTTCATCCCGCTGCCTCTCCCTGCACATCCTTCCGCTCCGACCGGTACACGCAGTGGTCGTACCCGCGCCAGAACACCACCCGGTCCACCCGGAACCCGTTCTTCTCCGCCGCCCGCCGCGACGGCCCATTCTCCGGCCGGATCAGCGAAATCACGTGGTCGCAATCCAGCGACCCAAACGCGTACGCCCGTACCGCGCGCGCCGCTTCCGTCGCCAGACCCCGATTCTGGAAATCCCGGCGCACGTGATAACCGATCTCCAGCTCCTGCGCGCCTTCCACCTCCTGCCACACCGGTCCGCAGTCGCCCACCACCGCCCCCGTCTCGCGCAGCTCCATCGCCAGCAGACCGGACCCTCCAGGATACCGCGCGATCTGCCGCGCCACCCATTCCTCCACTTCCGGCGCCGTCAGCGCCCGCGGATAGTACCGCATCGTCTCCGCATCGCCCCAGATCGCCAGCAGCGCCGGCGCATCCTGAAGCGTCAGTTGCCGCAATACCAGCCGAGTCGTCTCCAGTCGCACCGTTACACCTTCTTCGGCTTCGTCTGGAAGCTCTTCTTCTTCGGCGCTGGCCCGAGACGCTGGATCACCACGCCTTCCGCGAAACGCGCGGCATAGCGTCCTCGCTCGCCTCCACGAAAATCAATCTCGGCCGGCATCTCATCGGTTCCCCGGAATTTCTTCTGTCCGATCATCTCTGCACCTTCGCGCCTGCCGTGCTCTTGCCTTTGTATCAGGGCACGATCCCGGATGCCCCATATCTGGCCGGTTTTGCCAGATGTGGGAAGCCCCGCCGCCTTTGTATCAGGCCACGATTTGGCTTCGAAGGGGCACGGCTTAACAGCCTGCGGAAAAACTCCCCCGCTTTGAAAGGGCACAGCTTCAGCTGTGCCGAAAAGCTTGCAGAATGAATCCGGCTTTAGCCGCCGAGGGACGGTTTTCGCTCTGCTGTGGCCTTTTTCCGCAAGCTGTT
>JBAUOP010000042.1:0-10432 GCA_049579805.1 Acidobacteriaceae bacterium | reverse complement strand
CAGGGTGCTGAAAAAGTCACTTCAAATCCACGGCAAGGTCGGTTAAGAAGGAAGCATGCGAGGAGCCGATCAACAGCAGTCGGGGATGTTCAGTTATCTGTCGCCGGAGCAGCGTGTGCGGAGGGATCATCCGCTGCGGGCGGTGCGGGCTATGACGGATGGGATTCTGCGGGAGATGTCGGCTGTGTTTAACAGCATGTATGCGCGGAGCGGGAGGCCATCGATTCCGCCGGAGAAGCTGTTGCGGGCGCAGCTGCTGCAGATGCTGTACTCGGTGCGCAGCGAGCGGCTGCTGATGGAGGAGATCGATTACAGCATCCTGTACCGCTGGTTCGTGGGGCTGAACCTGGACGAGAGAGTCTGGGATGCAACCAGCTTCACGAAGAACCGGGACCGGCTGCTGGAGGCCGAAGTGGCGAAGGAGTTTCTGCAGCGTGTGGTGGAACAGGCGGGGAGGGCGGGGCTGACCTCGGACGAGCACTTCACGGTGGATGGAACGCTGCTGGAAGCGTGGGCCAGCCTGAAGAGTTTTCAGCCGAAGGATGGGAAGGGCAAAATACCGCCGCCGGACGATCCCGGCAATCCGACGGTGGATTTTCATGGCCAGCGGCGCTCCAACGATACCCATGCGTCGAAGAGCGATCCGGACGCTCGTCTGGCGCGGAAGGGACCGGGCAAGGAAGCGAAGCTGAGTTACAGCGGCAACCTGCTGGTGGAGAACCGCAACGGGCTGATCGTGAACGCGGAGTTGCTGGAAGCCAACGGTCGCGCGGAGCGCGATGCGGCGCTGCTGATGCTGGAGCAGGTGCCCGGTGAGGGGCGCATCACTGCGGCAGGCGACAAGGGTTTTGATACGCGGGAGTTCGTGGCCGAATGCCGACATATGAATGTAACTCCCCATGTGGCGCCGAATACGGGCAGGCCAGGAGGCAGCGCCATCGATGCGCGCACCACACGGCACGCAGGTTATTCCGTAAGTCAGAAGAAGAGAAAACGCATCGAGGAATGCTTCGGCTGGCTGAAGGACATCGCGCTGCTGCGCAAGCTGAAACATCGCGGGTTATTCAGAGTCGGCTGGATCTTCACCTTCGCGGCGGCGGCTTACAACCTGGTGCGAATGCGAAGGCTGATTCCGCTTCCGGCTACCGCATGACCGGGCACTGGTGTCTCTACCGGCCACAAAAAACGGCTCGCAGCGCACGAAAACCAACGCTAAAGCCTCACAGAAACACACGAACAAGACACACAGAATGGATAACCGCAGCGCCAAACGCCGATTTTCAGCACCCTGATAGGCCAAACGAGGATTCTCCTTCGTGCCTGCTTTGGCTGCTGCTGGCTCTGTGCTCGAGATTGGCGGTGGGGTTCATTGATGAACTTTCTTTTGTTTTTTCCTTGTTAGGAAGGTTGTTGCTTTTGCTTTGTTCTTTTCAGGCTGCGGCCTGCCGGTTGGCGATTGCTTCTGCCCTGGTTCCAATAGCCCAGATGAAGCCCAGCAACTCACGAGCGACCGCGGTAATGATCTTTCCCTGGGGCTTGCCGGCCGCACCCAGCTTCATATAGCGCTTGTGCAGGCGGTGTTGAGCCTTCCATGCAATCTCCTTGACCTCTTCCGAAATGCTCTCCTGTCGTCTGCGCAATCCATACCAGATACCTGGTGGACGACGATAGCTCCATGCTGCTTCGCCAACGATTCGTCGCAAGTGCGCGTTGCCGGTTTTAGTGATGCCCCCGCGTCTGACTCGCTTGCCACTGGAGTCTTCGCTCGGCACCGCGCCGCAATAGCCCATCAGTTGCCGAGCGCTTCCAAAGCGGGATACCTGGCCCAGCTCGGCCGCAATGGTCACAGCCGAGATATCTGCGATACCGCGCAGTGCCTGTAGATCGTTGATGACTTGTTGTAACGCGGGTGAGGCCGCCTTCACTGCCTCCATGATCGCTTGCTCCAGGCGCGCCACCCGTTCGCGCATGTGCTCGACCTCGTGCAAGTAGTCCTGCCGCGTTGCCTCCTGAGCGATCTGTGTGAAGCGCAGCTGCGCAACCCAGATCAGATAAGGGCGCGTCCACGATCTGACACCGGTTGGTGGACGCTGGCCTGAGCGCAGCAGAAACTTGCTCAACCGATGCCGCGCTCGCATCTGATCCTGCTTGGCTGCTTCGCGGGCACGTACCAGATCCCGCAGAGCCTCGGAACCTTCATCCGGAACCCATACCGCCGTCAGATCTCCGGAGCGAAAGCAGCGTGCCAGCTTCTCAGCGTCCCGTCGATCCGTCTTGACCCGATCACCTACCTTGACCGGTACCAGCGTGGGGGCCACAACCTCGCACTGAATGCCCAACTCCGCCAACTGCCAGTACACGACGTAGCCCGTCGGACCTGCTTCATAACAGGCTCTCAACTTCTCTGCCGGCCCAAGCTTCCTGACCATCTTGCGGATCGACTCGGCGCGGTTCGGAATCGTTCCCAGGCTTCGCACCTCGCCTTCCGGCTCCGCGATCGCTACTGCAATCGTCTCAGCATGGACATCCAACCCCAAAAATCGTAACTTCTCCTTCATGACCGGCTCCCTTCCGCTTGTGGCTCTGAACTGTGCGTCCTTCTGAACCCACAGCCTAACCCACGATCAGCGCATCGGCGCCGGTCACTCCATACTGACTGTTCGCGACAGTCCACCCTGAACGAGCTAAAAGAAGGCTATTCTGAGCCGCCCACGAGTCATTCCTGCCGGAGAGCCTGCATCGGATCAATCTTCGCTGCACGCCGAGCTGGAAGCCAACAGCCGAGGGCAGCAGTCAACGTAACCAAGCCGATTTCAATCCAGAGACTGCCGGAGCCTCCGGACTGGAGACCTGGGAGCATCGCACGCAGAATCCGCATTGAAGCCAGCGTTATTGCGAGTCCGGAAGTCAGCCCAATGAACGCAGTGACAAAGCCCTGACGAAAGATCCGTACTTCGACGTTGCGACGCGTGGCTCCCAGCGCAATCCGAATCCCAATCTCCTGCGTCCGACGCGAGGTAACATACATCGCCAACCCATAGACGCCGGCGGCTGCCATCGCAAGGGCAAGGCAGCCGGTCAGGGCCAGTAGGAGCATTATGAAGCGGCGATCCGCAAGGGAGTCATCAATAAGGGATTGCATTGTTGCGCTTAGAAAGATCGGCTGATTGGGATCGATACTGGCGATGGCTTGTCGGACTGCTTTTTGGATATCGGCTTCAGGCCGGTCGCTTCTCACCACCAGAAATGCGGCCTTATGCAAAGCACCACCGGCAAGATAGACCGTTGCCTGCTGCTGCGGACCATCCATCGACGCATGCCTGCTGCTCGATACCACACCTACGACCCGCATCCAGTTATTCGGATTTTCGGGGGAACAAAAGATGCAGACCGGCTTGCCGATTGCGCTCTCGCCAGGCCAGAGACGCTTTGCAACCAGGTCACTCACGATGGCAGCGTCACTGGCGTCACTCATATCTTCTTCATTGAGCAATCGCCCTTGCAACAACCGAATTCCCATGGTCTGCAAATAACCGGCGCTCACGTCATCGATTTCCGCAGCGATCTGGCCGCCTTGCCGCGCTCCGCCCGCGTTCTTGCCAACCAGTCCGCCAGTATTCTCTCCACTAAACGGCAGAGCATCGTCTGTTCCTGCGCTCTCGATGCCAGGAAGCGCACGAACCGAAACTAAAGCGCGGCGATAGAACCTTCCCCACTCTTCAGGAGTCTCGTACCGCATCGGGTCCCGAACAATTATGAACGCAGTAACGCGCTTCGCGTCGAAGCCGGGATCGGTCCGGAGCAGGGCGGCAAAATTTGCCAGAAGTTGCCCTCCGACCACAACTAAAGCCAACGCGAGTGCGACTTCTATGGCAACCAACGCGCCGCGAACTCTATTGCTTGTGACAATTCCACCGTGCGAGCGAAGGTCTTGATTCGCGTTGGCTCGCGTCCAACCTGCTCTGATGGCGGGAATCATCCCGAATAAAAGACCGTTGGCCAGTGCAATAGCCAGCGAGAAAACAAGGATCCGCCAGTCGGCGTGTGCAGCGCCGAGGCGAGGAACATTTCCCGGCGCGATGCCCGGCAAAGCTCTCCAGGCAACGACCGTAAGAATATAGCCCCCCACTCCGCCGAGCGCTGCGAGCACGCAGCTCTCCGTCAGGAGCTGGCGAATAATACGTGACCTACTCGCGCCCAGTGCCATCCGAACCGCAATCTCTCGCTGGCGCACCAGCCCACGCGCCAGCAAGAGGTTCGCGACGTTCGCACAACCGATGAGAAGAAACATGACGGCTGCCGCCATCAGGACCCAGAGAGCATCCTTTACATTTCCCAGCATCCGGTGGCGTAGTAGTCCCATGCGTAGGATGTGGTCTCGATTCGTTGCGGGCAATTCACGGCTGAGATCGGTGCTGATAGTTGCGAGGTCCTGCTGAGCGTCGTTTAGCGAGACACCCGATCGCAATCTGGCTATCACGCCGACTGCAGCGGTCGGAGCCTGAGCCTTGCCACTGCGAAACGGTGCCCAGAAGTCAACGTAAGGAGAAGGCGTGTGAACAGCTGAGCGACGCATCGGAAAGTCAAATCCGCGCGGCATGACGCCAATGATGAGGCAGCTTTGGCCGTCAATCGAGACGCTGTGTCCAACAATCGACGGGTCTGCATTGAAGCGTCGAACCCAAAGCCCATAGCTGAGGATCATCTCATTGGCATGGCCGGGCTGGTCTTCGTCCGGGAGAATGTTGCGCCCGAGCATTGGCGAAACACCCAGAGTAGGAAAGAGATTCGCGGTTACGAGCGAGCCGTACAGGGCTTCGGGAGGTGTGGGCCCCTTGCCTGCCAGGTTGAACATTGCATTGCGGTAAACAGCAACCGAAGCAAGGGTACGAGTCCGTCGAGCGATCTCCTGGGCGTCGTTCCAGAGGGCCCAGTCTGAATGCGAGGGCTCGAACTTGGGAAATTCTGTTCTGATCTGTACAAGTTCATTGGAATGGGCGTACGGCAAAGGTGTAAGGAGAACGGCTCTGACTGCCGTGAAGACTACCGCAGTTGCTCCTACGCTCAATGCGATAGACATTAGGGCAATTCCCGTAAAGACAGGAGTTCGCCACAATAAGCGAAAGGCGAGTTGAATGTCTCGCACCATCGGTATCCCTCCGCATAAGTATGTCCAGATTCTGTCTGATCGTCAAAAACTCGGATTGTGAATCATCTTACTTTGACGTCAAATCGCCAAGTCACTCATCGACCGCCCGAGCAGCCGACTTCGGCAATTCGTCGCGTTTGGGATGTATTACCGGCTATACGGACATTTCGCCGTGCCGAGGGCGGTTCACAGGCTGCGACCCCGAAAGGGAAGTATTGCCGACGTTACGTTCCAACCTCCAACGTCGCGCAGTCTGCCTGTTAGGCTGGAAGCACTGTGCGACGGGAAAATGAACCCGGTAATCCTCAGATGAGTCGCGTTGAGCAATTTACGGCAATTGTCGTAGCAATAGGAACGTTCTTCCTTTTTGACCACTTTAATCTCATTCCCTCTTCCTATGAGGCCGGGCGACTCGCGGCGGAGGCGGCAGCCGCGTTAGGGGGTGGAATGGTTATAGTGGTCTGGTCGTTCATTGTCAGAAAGCGAAGATGAGCATTGGAGATGACGTATTCGCGCAGAAGTATTGAAAACCGACCAAAACGCCGGGAGTCGCTATACGAGCAACCTGGCAATGAGAACATGCATCACCGGTCCAAGCTGATTTGTGTTGTGAACGCGGAGAGAGTACTTTTCCCGCGAGGGGGGAACTGTGAGTTCTTTTGACATCGGCGCGCAACCACCGAAGGGTTTCATGACCAGCTTTCAACCTGCGTGCTGCGGCGGAGTTCACGGAGCGGAGAATCATGAACCGTGGCGGAATCTCCTGCGCGATGCTGCGCCCGCGGAACATATTGTTCAGCTTTATCAAGACGAGCAGTTTCTCAACCGGGCGGTGTGCCGCTTCGCTGCCGCGGCGTTGGCCCACGGGGAAGGGGTGATTCTGGTCCCTACAGCCGCTCACTGGGAGGCTTTCTGTCCTCGTCTCGAAGCGGAGGGTGTGAGTATCCAGGAAGCGCAGTCGCGGGGTCAGTTGTCAGTGGTCGACGCGGACGAGCTCCTGCCTCGCTTCATGGGTCAGGAGATGCCAGATGCGCCCGTTTTCTTGGGGCTTGCCGGCGAAGCGGTGGCGCGCGCCCGGGGCCGGAATCAGTATCCGAAGGTTCGCTGGTGGGGCGAGATGGTCAATGTTCTGTGGGAACGCGGCAATGCCACCGCCAGCATGGCTCTTGAAGACCTGTTTGATCAGCTGGCGCACGAACAGGAAATCGCGATCTTCTGCTCCTTTCTAATGGACAATTTCGACGGAGAGATACACACCCGCATGCTGCCCAGACTCGGGCAGAATCATTCGCACCTCATACCCGTGGAGGATTACGGTCGCCTGGAAAGCGCTGTCGCGGATGCGCTTCGTGAGATCGTCGGACCGGTAGAGGCGAGCGTCCTTGAAAAGAAGCTGCTGGAGCACTACACGCCACCTTTCAAGATGCCTCCGTCCCAGGCATTGCTGTTCGCATTGCGTCAGGTGCTCCCACAGGTCGCTGACGCCGTTCTCCAGCGAAGCGGCACTTTGTATCGCGCCTTCGACCGGTCAATTTGAAAGCCATCTTGAGGCGGAACTGAACCATGCTGGACGCGCGTCCCGCGTTAAATTCCAGGGAGATGGAGCTCATCGATTGTATCGAGCTTCCCGTCCTCGTCATCGATCGCGATCTGACTGTCGCCGCCTTCAACACGGCGGCAGCAAAGCTCTTGTTCCTCTCGGGGTCCGACTATGGCAGGCACTTGCATTCCATCCGGAAGCCTGCCGGAACACAACAGCTGGAGGAGCTATGCGAGCACGTCATCGCTACCGGCTTCTCCCACCGCGTGGAAGTGGCCGACGGAGAAGGATCGCGGTTTTCCGTCAACGTGGGGTGTCGCAAAGCAGATCAGAATACCCACGGTGCCGTGCTTACGTTCACCAACGTGACCGCTTTTCGCGAGAGCCTCGAGCGCGCAATCGAAGAACGCGAGTTCACCAAAGTCGTGCTCAATACCGTTGCCGACTCTCTGGTGATCGTCGATTCGGATCTGAGAATTCAGGCAGTCAATCAGGCTTTTTACGCATTGTTCCAAACATCGCGTCAGGATTCGCAGGGAGCTCACCTCTATCGCTTGGGAAGCGGAGACTGGGATATTCCTCGTCTGCGGGCACTGCTCGACGTCAGCGCATCCCCGAATGAGGACCATCCATCTTTGGAGTGCGACCATGAATTCCCGGGCGTCGGGCGCCGAACGTTATGGCTCAACGCTCGCCCGCTGATTCAGGGAACTCATACCGGGCAGACGACCCTCATCACCATTCAGGACATTACCGAACGCAAACGCGCCATGGAAGCCTTGCGGGAAAGCGAGGAGCGTTTGCGTCTCGCACAGCAGGTCGGGACCATCGGTAGCTTTGAGTGGAACGCTCAAACGAACGCGAACCGATGGAGCCCGGAACTGGAGGCGATCTACGGCCTCCGGCCAGGAGAATTTTCTGGCACGCAGGAGGCCTGGGTGCAGCTACTGCATCCTGAGGATCGGGCTGCTGCAATCCGGCAGGTGGAAAAGGCATTCCGGACAGATGCTCCGGTGCAAGCTGAATTTCGGGTGATCTGGCCGGATGGGAGTGCTCGCTGGATTCTCGGAAGGTGGCAGGTCTTCAGGGATCTATCGGGTCAGCCAATACGAATGACTGGTGTCAATATTGATATCACTTCGCGGAAGGAGGCGGAGCAGGGCCAGCGTCGGCTCGCCGCCATAGTCGAGTCCTCTGACGACGCCATCGTCGGTAAGAACCTGAGCGGAATTGTGACCAGCTGGAACCCGGCCGCTGAGAGGATGTTTGGGCATTCGGCGAAGGAAATAATCGGACGGCCGATTACGACCATCATTCCCCAGGAACTGCACGACGACGAGCGGAAGATTCTGGAAACCATTGGGCGAGGAGAACGAGTCGAGCGCCGAGAAACCGTGCGAGTGACCCGGAAGGGCGAAAGAATGGATGTGTCGCTGACCGTATCTCCGGTTCGAGATGAAGAAGGCAGGGTCATTGGAGCGGCCTCGATTACGCGGGACATCACCCAGGAAAAAAAGACTGAACAGACCCTGCGAGTAACCGAGCGGCTCGCCTCCGTGGGACGGATGGCAGCGACCGTCGCCCACGAAATTAATAACCCTCTCGAAGCAGTAATAAATCTGGTCTATTTGGCCAGGGGCTGCGCCGTTCGCGAAGACATGCAGAAATACCTCAATACAATTGATGAAGAACTGGACCGCGTATCTCATCTCACGCGGCAGACACTTGGCTTTTATCGGGAAGCAAAAGCTCCGTCTGCCGTAAGAGTCGGTCCAATGGTGGACTCGCTCGTCTCTTTCTTCGGCACGCGTGCACGGAACAAAGGAATCGAGATTCTCCCGGAGATTCGACGAGATCCGGAGATCTATGCCGTGGCCGGTGAAATTCGTCAGGTCATCACCAATCTCCTCAGTAACAGCATCGATGCTGTCGGCTCAGGTGGTCTCATTCGAATTCGGATCGACGCGGCGACTTGCCTTCATGGCAACCAGTCCCCGGGAGTTCGCATTACCGTTGCCGATTCCGGGCCCGGTATCCCACTATCCATACGCTCGAAGCTGTTCGAACCTTTTTTCACCACCAAGGCAGACGTCGGAACGGGTTTGGGCCTTTGGGTTTGTACCAACATCGTGAAGAGGCACCACGGATCGATTCGAGTGAAGAGCAGCACAATCCCCGGAAAGAGCTGGACCGCGTTCTGCGTCGTCCTGCCACCCCGACAGGGTTCGGAGAGCAATCCGCTCAAGCAGGAAGTGTGAATAAGGATCCCTTCTTCAGGCACTCAATATGCAGTTGGCGGCGCCCCTAGGTCCTGAAACACGCGGTTCTCTTTAGCCGCTGTAGTTCGGGTTCCTGTGATTCTCAATGAGTGGTAAATCGCCAATGCGCTCACCGACGCCCGGCACCGGGGTTGGCCGATCAATGGGCCCACCGCACTTGCAAACACGAGAACCAGCGTGGATGAACCCCAGCAAGCCAGAGTGTCCGCCGAGGCGAAGCCGCGAACTACTTCCGGGGAATTAGATCGAGCCAGCTTCATCGTCCGCCCACAGCCCCGAAACGTAGCGGATTACCGGCAAACCCGCTATCCCTCTTCCGTGGCGTCTGGTCTCTGGGGCGGAAGGGTCATCCGGATGGCAGCCGTATTACCGGCAACACGGAAACAACGGACTGGCGGGACCGGGGCTGGCCGGGAACGGGGTCGAAATGTCCGGATTGCCGACCGCACGCCAATGTCGATCCACATTGCGAACGAGAGGCTGCATTCGCCGGGGTCGGATACACTGCTTGCCATCGCCAAGGCATTTAAGGCTTGCCGAGATGCCAACTCCCTTGCTGCAGCGATTAACCTGAGGTGGAGGGCATGGTGATGGCCTCCCCACGCGATCTGGTGCTGCTATTTGATGGGGTTTGTGGATTCTGTGATCGGACGGTCCGGTTCGTGTTGGCTCGCGACCGTGACGGGTCGATGCGCTTCGCACCGTTGCAGGGTGAGTTTGCACGGGATGTGTTCGCGCGCCACCCCGAGCTGCGCGGCGCGGACTCTCTCGTGTTGGTGGAGTCACCGGGCCGTCCCGAGGAACGCGTTGCAACCCGATCCGAGGCGGTGTTGCGTATCGCCGCATACATAGGTGGTAGTTGGCGGGTCCTTGCTCTGTTCCGTATCGTGCCGCGTGCCGTGCGAGACGCGGGTTACACCTTGTTTGCTCGGTTCCGATACCGGTTGTTCGGACGGTACGACACGTGCGCCGTACCAAGTCCCGAAGAGCGATCACGATTTGTTCTAGACCCAGAGGATGTGAGCGGTCGCTGCTGAGGATCGGGCAGGGGTCGAAAGCGCCGGTCCCGGATCGGGGTCGGAGCCATGTGGCACTCGGGCAGGAAATCACAGCGCAGGCAGTCGGCGATCTTGCCGGCGTCGATGCGGTCGTTCTTCCGTTTGGCGGCAGCAATGGCACGCAGCGTCAGTGGGTGGGCCACCTTCACCGCTTCAGCATGGGGCAGCAGATGATCGTAGACCCAGCCCGTGAAAATCGTCGCTTCCATCGCGATCGTGCGGGGCTGGGGCAGGGTTCGGATCCACGCATCCAGCTCGTTTCGCGTCGAGCCGATTTTGCCTTCCTGATACACACAACCAGCCGCATCCTTCACGCAGTAGCTGATCGTCTTCTTGTGCAGGTCCAGTCCGATGTAGTACATGTCGTCTCTGAGGAGCCTCCGAGGTTGTTCTCTGAATCAGCTTC
>JBAUOP010000041.1:0-21636 GCA_049579805.1 Acidobacteriaceae bacterium | reverse complement strand
TGCGTTCCGCAGCAGGTTCAGGATGACCTGCTGAAGCTGGACACGATCGCCGGCCACCAGCGGGAGGTCGTCCGCCAGATCCTGCCGTACGATAACCCCGTTTCTCTGCAGCTCACTGAGCGAGAGGACAATGACCTCTGCTGTCGCTTCGTTGAGATCTACAGGTTCGACGAATGTCTCCTTCCTGCTGAAGAGGTTACGCAGTCGCATGATCACCTCGGACGCCCGGTGGCTGTCGCGAATGATGCGCCGTGCGGTTTCGCGAGCCCCGTCGATGTCGGGCGGATCGGTGGCCAGCATGCGCAAACAGGTGCCGGCGTTGGTCATAATGCCGCTAACCGGCTGATTGACTTCGTGCGCAATCGCCGCCGTCAAAGTCCCGAGGCTCGTGACCCTTGCCATGTGGGCGAGCTCCGATCGGAGGTTGCTGAGTGCCTCTTCTGCGCGCTTCCGGTCGTCAATATCGGTGGTCGTACCCACGAATTTGAGAACCTTTCCTTCTGCATCGCGCAGGACCACCGCTTGACTGAGATGCCAGCGATAAGTCCCGTCCTGAGCGCGGAGAGACCGCGTTTCCATCGCAAAACCCTGTCCCGAGCGGACTCCGTCCCAAAAGGCCTTCGCTGCTGCTTCGCGATCGTCGGGGTGGACTGCGGTCATCCAGGCCTCGGGATGCGACCGGACGAAATCGAGCGTCTGACCGGAGAATTCAAGCCAAACTCGATTTACGAAATCCGGCGTCCCATCCGGCTTCAGTGTCCAGGCGGATACAGGAAGATGCTGCAGCAGTCCCGCCTGGAGTTGCAGCTCTTCGATGGTTTCCGTAAGCTTCCTCGTTCGTTCCGCGACCTCCGCTTCCAAACAACTTGCCGGTTCACTGACTTCTGCCTCCGCCTCCGTGCACAGGATCGACTCCGGAGAAGCGGTGGATATTGAGGCCTCGAAAGGAATGTCGGTTCGCGATGTGCCATTGCTGGTCATATTTTCATCTCCACCCAGAACGTTGAAACCGAATCGAGTGTCACCAGAAACTCGGGAAAGCGCACAGACCACATGGCCGAGTTCGTTTTCCATTGCCGTCTCCTGTTCGCTGCTAGTTCGAAACCGCAACTCATTTTCCTTACACAACAAGGTGAGCCGAATTGGACCTGTTGAGGGCGCGATGTGGGCCGAGCCTGATGGCTATTTTTACCAGGTCTGCGAAAGACTGGGCCTGCATCTTCTGCATCACCCCGTCTCGGTGCGCCTTGACGCTCGTCTCCCTGATGTCGAGTTCTCCCCCGACCTGTTGAGTCAACAAACCAGAAACGACCAACGCCATCACCTGTCGCTCACAACGATTGAGGGTTGCATAGCGGACCCGGAGGGTGCGCATTTCTATCTCGCGAGCAAGAGCAACGCGGATGCGGTCGAGGCTTTCCTGGATAGCCGCCAGCAGAACGTCATGCTCGAATGGCTTCATCGGGAACTCGTCAGCATCCCCCTCTGTGGCCTGGTCCGATGTGCGCACATCGCCGTAGCCCATAATGAAGATGATCGGTAGGTCCGTCCGCTCAGGGGCGAGGTGTGTCTGGAGATCCAGACCGTTGAGGTCTGAAAGAGCTTCGTCAGGCGCCAGACAGCCTGGGAAAACGAGTCGAGGCCTCATAAGGAACTCCTTTGCGGATGTGAACGTCTCGGGCCGGCAGCGTCGCAGCGCAGCAATAATCCCAGGAATCCGCGCATGGGAAAGTCGTCGTCGACATCGAACACCATTCGCGTGGTATGTGAAATTGCTCCTGCCAGGTGGGTTTCCTGTCTGAATCGATTCGTGAGCTGTGCGCTAATTCATTGAAGACCCGCCCATTGTGTTGAAGACTACCCGGGAACCTGGGCTACCGGCAGTAACGGCCGAGTAACTTACGGTATGTATCCATGCTTTCGATCTGTCGCCGTTGCCGAGTGTGGAGACCCGAAATGGCCTCGAAGTAGAGGATTCAATGGGAGTTGCTATAATCTGAACTAATAGCGGATCGCATACCGAGGGAGCCCCACCCGTTGGCGCTGAGCACGGCTATTGTGAACGACCACCTGGATCAGGCGTTGAATTCGGCGCTCTTTCGCAACGCCGAACGACAGTCCCGATTTTTGCGGTTCGTGGTAGATGCGGCGCTCAAGTCCCCCGAAGCAACCATCAAGGAATTCGATATCGCCATAGCTGTCTACGACCGCCGCGCGGACTATGACCCGCGCACGGATCCTATTGTGCGTGTGGAAGCCGCCAGGCTGCGCGCCCGTTTGCGTGAATACTACGAGGTCACGCCACCCGAGCGCGTACGCATCGACATCCCCAAGGGCAGATATCTTCCCGTGTTCATTTTGGTCGAAGGGGCGCCCGCACAGGTAGCCTCCGACCTCTCCATCCGTGTGTCGCCATTCCGCAGCCTCAGTCCCGATCCGGATGATCGGAATTTCTGCGATGGACTTACTGAAGAGGTTCTCTACAAGCTCGCTCAGATTCCCCGACTCCGAGTGATTACTGAATCGGTTGCTGCCTGGCTCGAACGAAGAGAAGGGCCCACGGCGCGCTATCTGCTGGAGGCCAGTGTACGGAAAGCCGGCGCGGAGATCAGGCTGACTCTCCATCTGATGGAGCTGACCGGCAGTGGCCCAACGCACTTTTCGAATGTCTATCAAACCACCCTGGACGACATTTTTGCCACTCAGGAGCGGTTGGCCGAGGAGATTCGCGGTGACGTCTCGGCGGCCCTCCATATCGGTAACGCGGGTAGCGAGAGCATCCACTAGCAGTTCGATGAAAGGGTCAACATGGACTCGATCGTGATTCGCCATTTGCGGGAAAGCGTCGCGCTTCTGCCCATGGAAGATCTCGAGCCGGTCCATGCGTTCTACCGACGTCTGTTCGAGCTTGCACCCGAAGTTCGGCCCATGTTCACTCGAGAGATGGGCCTGCAGGCCAAAAAGTTTTCAGATATGTTTGCGTGGATGATCGCGCAACTGGAGCATCCCGATGACCTGTGCAGGGAGATGCGCGAACTGGCCGCGCGCCACAGTGGTTATGGCGTTAAAGTCGACCACTACGCCCCGGTTGGTTCGGCGTTGATCTGGATGTTCCAGCACACTCTGGGCGATCGCTTCACCTCGGAGATGGAAGAGGCATGGCTGGAGGCCTACGCCTTCCTCAGCTTCGAGATGGAGCGCGGCTCTCGGGAAGCGCAATAGCCCCGGGACCATCCGCGTGTTGCCGGCGGAAACCCGTGATCGCCTCACAGCTTCTGAACGGGTTAAGCGTACACTGATCCCGGGATTTGGGCAGCACCACCAGCTCACGTCCACGAGCGCAGGCATGGATACAGCGGCAGGGCTTGCGCGGTCGCTTTCAAAGCCGCTTCAAATCCTTTAGGATGGTTGGCCTTGGCGCGGAATTCTTCCTGGTATCGAGGGATTCCACACAATTCGAATCGCAGACACCTCAGAGGGGTGACATATGCAAGGACTCAAGATTCTGCTCGGTAGTACCGCATTGCTTGTGGGCATGGCCCTGGCGCCACCGGCTCAGGCGCAAATCTCCGTCGGCATCAACATCGGCGGGCCGCCGCCCGTTTGCACCTACGGCTATTACGAATACGCACCTTATGGCTGCGCGCCCTACGGCTATTACGGCCCCGGGTACTTTTACAACGGCATCTTCCTGGGCGTTGGACCCTGGGCTGGCTGGGGCTATGCCCACGGCTGGGGCGGCCATCGCTTCGTAGCTGCCGGCGGAGGCCGTTACAACGGCCGCGGAGGCTATGAGGCCAATCATGGTCGCTACATGCACGGCGGCGGACACGCGGCGCCTCGTGGCGGTCACGCGGCCCCTGAGCGTGGCGGACACGCGGCCCCTGCACGTGGCGGACACGCGGCCCCCGCACGTGGCGGACACGCGGCCCCTGCACGCGGCGGTCACGCGGCCCCTGCACACGGAGGAGCGCACCCGAGTGCTTCGCACGGCAGCAGCAAACCGCACGACGGGCATAACTAAACCAAACAGCACCCTCGCACCCGAAGGGCGGAGCCTCCCGGCTCCGCCCTTACACCCTGCACCCTGCAACCCGTACCCTGCACCCTGCACCCTGACTCCATGCCCGCCATCGCCTATCTCGAATGCTCCCGCTGCCATCACCACGTCTCCGCCGAAACACCCCAGACCGTCTGCCCCGCCTGCGCTGGATCCCTTTACGTCCGCTATGATCCCGCCACCTTCCGCCAGGCCCGCAAACCCGGACCCGATGCGCCCGCCTCGATGGGTCGCTACGCGGATGTCCTCCCCAATGCCGACCCGGTCACCCTCGGTGAAGGCTGGACCCCGATGCTGCCCAGCCGCCGCTATCCCAACCTCCTGATTAAGGAAGAGGCCGACAACCCAACCGGCAGCTTCAAAGCCCGCGGCATGGCGATGGCGGTCACCATGGCCCGCCACTATGGACTAAAGAAACTCGCCGCGCCCTCCGCCGGCAACGCCGCCAGCGCCCTCGCCGCCTATGCTGCCGCGGCAGGGATCGAAGCCCACATCTTCATGCCTCGCGACGTTCCCATGGCCAACTACGTCGAGTGCGTCGCCTACGGCGCGCACGTCACCCTCGTCGACGGCCTCATCTCCGACTGCGGCCGCCTCGTCGCCGAAGGCGCCAAACGCGAAGGCTGGTTCGACGTCTCCTCGCTCAAAGAGCCCTTCCGCGTCGAAGGCAAGAAGACCATGGGCTACGAACTCGTCGAGCAGCTTGGCTGGACCTACCCCGACGCCGTCTTCTATCCCACCGGCGGCGGCGTCGGCCTCATCGGCATGTGGAAGGCCTTCGACGAGATGGAGCAACTCGGCTGGGTCTCTGGCCGGCGTCCCAAAATGATCGCTGTGCAGGCCTCCGGCTGCGCCCCCGTCGCCCGCGCCTGGAAAGAAGGCGCGTCAGCCTCAAAGATGTTCGAGAACGCCGCCACCTTCGCCGCGGGTCTCCGCGTCCCCAAGCCATACGGCGATTCACTGATCCTCGACATCGTCCGCCAGTCCGGCGGCACCGTCGTCGATCTTCCCGACGAGAAGATCCTCGCATCTCTACTGGATTGGTCCCGCCAGGAAGGCCTGCTGCTCTGCCCGGAAGGCGCAACCGCCACCGCCGCCTACGACGCGCTGCTCACCTCCGGATTCCTGAAGCTGGAGGATCGCGTCGTCCTCTTCAACACCGGCTCCGGCCTCAAGTACATCGACGCCATCGCCGACGCCATGCACCTCCAGCGTCCCGGCGTAAAGAAGTATCCCGAGCGCACGCCGGTCGGCGGCATTATCACCCCGCAATGAACGCGTCCCTTCTAAAGGAATATGTCATTCCGAGCGAAAGGGGCCCCAAACGCCGTTCAGTTTGGGGGTGGTGAGCGAAGAACCTGCTTTTCGCCTTTGGATGTCCCGGTACTTGCAAAAAAAAGAAAGTCGTCATTCCGAGCGAAAGGGGCCCCAAACGCCGTTCAGTTTGGGGGTGGTGAGCGAAGAACCCGCTGTTGGGGCTTGAACTCT
Source organism: Acidobacteriaceae bacterium (assembly GCA_049579805.1). Lineage (GTDB taxonomy): Bacteria > Acidobacteriota > Terriglobia > Terriglobales > Acidobacteriaceae > Palsa-343. The sequence continues at coordinate 16,088 of JBAUOP010000041.1, read as the reverse complement.
GGGCACTATGTCTTTATGTTCGGCCCGGAATTCTGCTCCGCAAGCTGGCTGCGCACCCGCCGCAGATAATCCGCCAGCGTCTGCCCCGCTCGCGGCGTGAAGTTCTCGTCGAGCGAGTCGATGTGCTCCATGCGATCCACGCGGAAGCTGCGAAAATCCTGCCGCAGTTCGCACCACGCCGCCATCGTCCATGTGCCGCCCCAGAAATACAACGCCAGCGGATGCACGCGCCGCACGCTGGGCTGGCCATCTTCCCGGGAGTAGGCAACCAGCACCACGCGACGCTGCTGCGCCGCCGCATGCAGAGCATCCAGTTTCCGCCGCAGTTCGGGCGCCGCTCTGAACCCAGGCGCGTAAAGCAGAACATCGTCGATCTTCTCGCGCAGCTCCGCCGGCAACACCGCTTCAATCTTGCGCAGCGCGCGGTTCGCCGCCTCGGTCAGCTCCGTCCCGCCCCACGCTTCCACCATGCGGGCGCCGAGCACCAGCGCGGCGATTTCTTCGCGGTCGAACATGAGCGGCGGGATATCCAGATCGCGGCGCAGCGTGTAGCCCACGCCGGCTTCGCCCGTGATCGGCATGCCGGAGAGCTGCAGGTCCTGCACATCGCGGTAAATGGTGCGAGGCGAGACCTGCAGCTTCTCCGCCAGGCTGCGGGCGGTTTGCAGACGGCCGCCGCGCAGGATCTGGACGATGCGGAAGAGACGATCGGCGCGGCGCATACGCCGATTCTACGAGGCCGCGTGCAGCCCCACGCGATTTCCCTCCGAGTCGCGGATCTGTGCTACGTAGCCGACGCTCGGCAGGTGCGATTTCGGCTGGACAATCGCGCCGCCGGCCTTTTCGACTCGGTTCAGCACTTCGTCGATGCGGCCGTCGCAGTTCAGGTAGATTACGACTCCGTCCGAAGAGGGACGCAAACTCTCCTCAAACGCAATCGCACCCGACACGCCGGGACGCTGGTAGGGGAAGATCGCCAGGTTGGGCCACGCCGCTTCATGCTGCAACGGGCTGGCAAAGATCGTTTCGTAGAAGCGAACCGCGCGGCCGAAGTCGGCGGCAGGAATCTCAAACCACGTGATGGTCGAGGTAACGGTGAGTTCAGCGGTGGCCATGGAAGTCTTCCTCTCGGGATAGGAAATCGACTACGAGAGGCAGCATAGGCGACCCCTGCTGACACCGTTATGTCAGCAGAGTTTCGGCCGGAGAAGAAAGCGTCAAACGCTTTATATCCATAAGTAAATGACGATTCAGTAGCCATTTACAAGCAAATACTCAAGCGTCACATCAAAAGAGGAACGCGCGGCGTCCTGCAAAGCCAGCTTGATCATCACGTCAGCTTCCACGTTCAGCGGTGCTCCGCGCTCCAGCGCGTGCAGGTTCGTCGCCCGGCGCGTATGCGGCAGAATCGCAATGCCGACAACCTCGCCGTCCCAGGTGGCAATCGTGAGGCTGATGCCCTCCACCGCAATCGATCCCTTCTGCACCATGTACGGCCGCGTGCTTTCCGGAACGCGCACGCGCAGCCACCAGTCGGTCTCATCAGGATTCGCATCGGCATGAACAGGATCGAAGGAAATCAGTTCGCCACATCCGTCCACATGCCCCTGCACCACATGGCCGCCCAGCGGCGCGCCAGCGGCGGTCGGCAGTTCCAGATTGACCAGCGAGCCACGCTTGAGTTTCCCCAGCGAAGTCCGCGCCAGCGTTTCCTCCGCCAGATCGGCGTAGAACAGCGGCGGTTCCATTTCGAGCGCGGTCAGGCATGTTCCGCTCACCGCAATGCTGTCCCCCTTGCGCAAACGGCCGGCAAACGCGGGAGCCTGCACCGCAATGCGAGTCGTCCCGCTGCGCGGCTCCAGCGCCGCGATCGTTCCCGTCTCCTCAATGATTCCCGTAAACATAGGTCAGCGCGTTCTCCCTCAGCAGTCCAGCCCCTGTACGTCGCTCCATGCATCGCGCAGATCGGCTTCCACCCGCACATCTTGTCCAATGCACTCGATGATCGGAGACCCAGGCAGCGTGCCCGGAACAGGCTCCTGCAGCAAGGGCACGCCCGCGGGTCCGAGAAACACCGGCGCATAGAAGAGCGTGATGCGATCCACAACGCCCGCCGCCAGAGCCGCTCCATTCAGTTGGCCGCCCCCCTCCATCAGCACCGACAGGATCCCCATTTCGCCCAGCCGACGCAGGACCGCGGGTAGCGAGACGCCTCGCTGATGGCCTTTCTCCGCGCCGATGCTCCCGCCGCCGAACCGATCCTCACCAGTCTGCACCGCCTCCACGCGCTCCACCTGCACGCCCAGCGCTTCCAGTGTCCGCTGCCGCTGCGTGGGCGCGACGGCGCAAAAAATCAACAGGTCCTCCTGTGCGGTCCGCACCAGCTTCGAATCCAGCGGAATGCGCAACCCGGAATCGAGCACCACTCGCAGCAGCCGCCGTCGGCGTTTCATCCCCGACCGGTCCGTCAGGTGGGGATCGTCCTGCAGCACCGTATTAATCCCGGTCATAATGGCGTCCGCTCTGTGCCGCATCTCCTGAACCGCAGCGCGAGCCTGCTCGCCGGTGAGATAAACCGGGACGCCGCGTGGCGCGCTGCCGGGGGCCGGCGCTATGCGCCCATCCAGCGAAACCGCGGCCTTCAGCGTGACGAACGGCAACCCGCTGCGGATGTGCCGCGCGAATCCGTCATTCACCCGTCGCGCCTCGCGTTGCAGAACCCCACACTCGACCTGAATACCCGCCTCCCGCAGTTGCTCGGCGCCCTTGCCGTTCACGGCAGGATTGGGATCGCCGGTGGCAATCACCACCCGTGCCGCGCCCGCTTCGATCAGCGCCCGGGTACACGGTCCGGTGCGACCCGTGGTGCAGCAGGGTTCCAGCGTGACGTACGCCGTCGCGCCTCGGGCCGCCTGGCCGGCTGCTTTCAGCGCGACAATTTCCGCGTGGTCTTTGCGGTCGTAATCGTGAAACCCCTCGCCAACGATCCGTCCCTCCCGAACCAGCACACATCCAACCGCGGGATTCGGAGAGGCAAGGCCGACAGAGTCTGCAGCAAGGCCCAGCGCGCGCTGCATCCATCGATCGTCCGGAGCGCCGTCTTCCATGGTTTTCGGCACAAGGTCCCTTTCAGCTTGCCGAGGGGCCGGCTTCGTCAGGCTTCCAGCAATGAATTCGCAAAGGCCGTGCTGTCGAACGGCAGCAGGTCATCCAGTTGTTCGCCGACGCCCACAAAGCGCACCGGCAGCTTCATTTCCCGCGCAATGGCCACGACGATCCCGCCCTTGGCCGTCCCGTCCAGCTTGGTCAGGACGATGCCCGTGACACCCGCAGACTCGGTAAACTGCCGCGCCTGCTGCAGTCCGTTCTGCCCCGTCGTTGCATCCAGCACCAGCAACACCTCGTGCGGTGCGTCGGCGATGATGCGCTGGGCCGTCCGCCGCATCTTGTCCAGCTCCGCCATCAGGCCGGTTTTCGTGTGCAGACGGCCGGCGGTGTCCACAATCACCACGTCGGTCTGGCGCGCCTTCGCCGCCGTCAAAGCGTCGAACAAAACCGCGGAGGGATCGCCCCCCTGTTTGGTTTTGATCATCTCCACGCCGCTGCGCTCGCCCCACACTTCCAGCTGCTCGATCGCCGCTGCGCGAAAGGTATCCGCCGCGCACAGCAAAGCGGTCTTGCCCTGCGCCCGATAAAATGCCGCCAGCTTGCCCGTGGTCGTGGTTTTGCCCGTGCCGTTTACGCCCACCATCATGATCACTTCCGGAGGCGCGCCGACCGTGGCGGGTGGCCGGGTATTCTCGTCGAGCATGAGCCGAATCTGCTCTTTCAGCAGCTCTTTCAGTTCGGCGCCGTCCCGAATCTGCTGCCGCCTCGCGCGCTCGCGCAGATTGCCGGTGATCTCCGCCGCCGTGGTCACGCCGATATCCGACGCGATCAGGCTCATTTCCAGTTCCTCGAGCGCCGACTCGTCCACCGTCCGGGTCATAGCCAGAACGCTGTCGATGCGCTCGCCCAGATTGTCGCGCGTGCGGGACACCGCTTCCCGCATGCGTTCAAATACACCCTTCTTTTCGGGCTGCTCCAGGCTTCCAAACAACGTTTGAATCATGAGAACCGCAACCTCACCGCACCTCTCTTCGAGTGTAGCGAACCATGGGATGCAGTGCTGTGCCCCAATGGGGTGCTTAGACCAGCTCGGCCACCGCCGGCTTTCTCATGCGGAACGACACCGGCGTTCGCACGTCCTTCACTTCCAGAGCGCCGCTGCTCACCAGCTCTCCCAGCGCCTCCACCACGGCGGAGTCGTAACGGGAGCCTGCCAGCCTGCGCAGAATATCCAGAACATAGTCGGCGTTCATCGCCGCCTGATAGGGACGCGGCGTCGTCATCGCATCGAAGGAATCCGCCACGGCAATGATCCGCGCCATCAGCGGAATCTGTTCGCCCTCCAGTCCGTAGGGATACCCGAGCCCGTCCAGCGATTCGTGATGCAGCTCCACACCCGGCACCAGGTCGCGCAGCATCGCGATTGGCCGCAGGATCGCCGCACCCTTGACGGTGTGCGCCTTCACAATTTCAAATTCCTCCGCCGTCAGCGGCGTCTGCTTCATCACCAGGTAATCTTCCACGCCCATGCAGCCGATGTCGTGCAGCAGCGCGGAGAGCCGAATCCGCTCCACCTGCGCCTCTTCCAGCCCCAGCTTCCACGCCATCGCTCCAGCGTAGGCGGCCACGCGCTCGGAGTGCCCCCGCAGATAAATCGTTCGCTCGTCCACCGCCTTCGCGATCATCCGCATCAGTTCCGTCAGGGTTTCGTAGATCTGGCGGGCCTCTTCCTGTTTTTCGCGCCGGGCTTCGTGCAGCCCCTTCAGAGCGCTTTGCCATGAGGGCATCACGTCTCCGAACAGCTCATCCGCCGAATCCAGCTCCTGCTCGCGACCCTTCAGGGTTGTGTCCATGGCGTGCAGCAGAGCCTGGGTTCGATGGGCGAGCCACTGGGTGAACAGCCAGGCCGCACCCGCGCTCAGCGCAAGCTCCAGGGTCAGTCCGGCAGCGCTCGCCGTCCCAGGTCTCAGCACTTTCTGCGCGAACAGCATCGTCGCCACCGTGATCGTGCTGATCGCGGCAAACACCGCCAGGAATCGTGCAAACACACGCCAGCGGAAGCGCGCGTTCCCCGGCGTGCTCTTCTTCCGGGGCCCGAGACCAGGATTGTCAGGCATTCCCCACCTTTCTTCGCCAGTCTACGGAGATTAGGGCGCCTGCACCTTCCCCCGAAGGTGGTAAATGGGGCATCTGAGGAGGAACAAGGACTTACCACCGTAACGATGGAAGAGAAAATCTTGCCCGAAACTATTGTATGGACCTATTCGTCGCGTCCAGGCCGCAGCATCAGCTCTTCTATGGCCCGCTGCGGAGACTTGCCGTCCATCAAAATGGCCTTCATCTGCTCCGCGATCGGCATTTCCACGCCGTGGCGCCGCGCCAGACCCAGCGCCGCCGACGTGGTGCGGACCCCCTCGGCAATGCGCCCGCCCAGGCCAGCCAGAATCTCCTCAATCTTCCTGCCCTGCCCGAGTCCCATGCCCACCGTGCGGTTGCGCGACAGCGAACCCGTACAGGTCAGCACCAGATCGCCAATACCGGAAAGCCCAGCCAGCGTCTCCCGCCGCCCGCCACAAGCAACAGCGAGCCGCGTCATCTCCGCAATGCCGCGCGTGATCAGCGCCGCGTTGCTGTTGTGCCCCAGTTCCAGCCCCGCCACAATGCCGGCGGCAATGGCGATGACGTTCTTGATGGATCCGCCCAGCTCCACGCCCACAACGTCATCGTTCGTGTAGAGCCGCAACGACCCACTGGAAAATTCCCGCTGCACCCGGGAGGCCAGCGCTAAATCGGCCGACGCGATGGTGATCGCCGTCGGCGCTCCCGCCGCGACTTCCTGGGCGAACGACGGCCCGCTCAGCACACCACAGGGCAATTCCAGCCCGTGCGCCCGCAGCACCTCCGCGATCACCTGCGTCATGCGCAGGCAGGTTTCGTCCTCAATTCCCTTGGTGGCACTCACCAGAAGCTGGCCGGCTTTCAGGTGCGGCGCGAAGCTTCGATAGGTAGAGCGCACAAACTGCGACGGCGTCACGCTGACGACAATCTCTGCGTCCGCCAGCGCCGCAGAGGGTTCCTCAACCACAGAAATGGAATCCGGCAGCCGGAAGCCCGGAAGAAATGCTGTGTTCTCGCGCTGCTCCCGCATCGCCGCGGCAACATCCTTTTCAAAGGACCACAGCGCGATCTGGTGTCCGCCCCGGCGCGCCAGGCTGACGGCAATCGCCGTCCCCCAGGCCCCGCTTCCCATCACAGCTATGCGGCTCATACAGCGTCGGTCCTCGTCCCGCCAAAACGATATTCCTTGCCACGCAGCAGGCGCGCGATGTTCGCGTGATGCTTCACGATCACAATCAGCGGAACCAGAAGGAGCACAGCGGTTTCCCACGCGGTCCGCTGCGCGTGCGGCAGCAGCAGCGCGCAAATGGGGAAGGCCACCGCAGCCAGAATCGATCCCAGGGAGACATATCGCGACAGCGCGAAGACCACCACGAAAACGCCCAGCCCCGCCAGCGCCGCCCACGGATCCAGCGCCAGAAAGACCCCGAATGCCGTGGCCACGCCCTTGCCGCCTTTAAAGCCCAGCCAGACGGGGTAGATGTGTCCGAGAATGGCGAAGAGCGCGGCGATGGCTGCCACATTGCCGCGCGCATCCGGGGCCAGTCCCCATCGCGCAGCCACCGCTCCACACAAAAGAACGGCGCAGGCTCCCTTCAGAACATCCAGCAAAAACGTAACTGCGCCGAGTCCTTTTCCCCCGGAGCGGATCACGTTCGTCGCGCCGATATTCCCGCTTCCCTTTTGCCGAATGTCTTCCTTGCGGAAGAAGCGCACCAGCAGATATCCAAACGGAATCGACCCGAGCAGATACGCCACCAGCCCGGCAGCAACATAGAAAATTACCGGCATCGCGCTTACGAGTCTACCAGTTGGCCCACGCGAGAAACCGCGGCCCTTAAGCCGCGGTCCTCAGGAGAAGCAACGCTTGCGGAACTATTGCACCGGGCGCGCCGTGCCGTTCTGCAGCGCCTGTTCGATGATGCTGTGGACCTCCCGATCGGCTTGCCGTGCAAGTCGGCCCTGTTCCGCTCCCAGCCGTCCCTGGCGTGCGCCCAGCGCGCCCTGCTGCCCTCCCAGCTCGCCCATCCTCGCGCCAAACTGGCCCTCCATAGCGCCTGCCTGACCCTGCAAGCTCCCCAAGCGCGCCTGCATTTCGGCAAACTTTTCCTGCATCTCGCCCAGCTGCTCCTGCGTCATCATCTTGCCTTGTTCCGCCTTCATTTCCGCCATCGCCGCATTCAATTGCGCCATTTCTTTAGAAAGATCGGGCATCCGGACTTTGGCTTCCTCTTCCTGCTGCCGCGCCAACTCCTCCTGCTGACGCCCCAGCGCCTCCTGCTGTTTGCCCAGAGCTTCCTGCTGCTGTCCCAGCTCCTCGATCGGCTGATCCAGGTGCTGCAGCTTCTGCACGATCGCCGGATCGTCAACGATATAAGACTTGCCGTCGTGCGAGAACCACAGGAACGAACCATGCGTCATCTTGCGCGCCCTGTCGATCTGCGCCTGCAGATTCCCCTCCCAGCGTCCGGAGAAGCGGAACCGAGTCGACGGACCCACAAAAGCCCATGAATTCCCGCCATTCGAGAACTCATAGTTGTACCCATTCACGCTTTCGTCGTCATCGTTCACGAACGCGCTGGCCGTCGGCCCCTCCTCAGTCACCGACCGGCCTCCCTTCAACACCGCGGTTGCCGAAGATTCACCGTAAGGTGCCACCGGGGCCACAGGCGCCTGAGCCGGCTCCGGGGGCAATGACGGCATAGCCGCCGGCGCAATTTCCGGCACGGGTACTGTTGAAGGAACCGCCGTGGGCGCTTCTTCCGGTGAGATCGGTGGCACCGCATCCAAAGCTGGAGCAGGTGTTAGCGCAGGCGCGACCGCCGGAGCCGTTGCCGGAGGAGGCGGCGCGCTTTGCGCCCGTGCTGCGGGCACACGAATCAGCACCGTCACCGCGAAGAGCGCCGCGGGGATCAGAAGCAGCGAAACCATCGCTCGCCGCCTGCCTTCCGCAAAGGCCCGACGAAACAGCGGCTCGCTCAGCATTCGCTCAATCCGTTTCGAGACGTTTCCTGTCCTTGCCATAGCCACTCCTGGAAGATTTCTGCGCGGCATCGCCGCGAATTGCAGAACAATTTCCGCGTACCCGGAACGCGAAGCCGCTGCCTCCAGCCCGGCGCGATCGCTGATCGCCTCCCCCAAATGCGACAGCATCCGCTTCAGCCACCATCCCAGCGGGCTGAACCAGAACACCGCCGTGTACACCCCCGCCAGCAGCTGCAGATAGAAATCCATTTGCCGAACATGCGACCGCTCGTGCGCCAGCACCACGCGCAACTTCGCCCGATCCCATTCCCTGTAGTTGCCCGGCAACACAATCCCGCTGCCGATCGTCACCGGCGAAGAAATCCTGGCGCTCACACGGACGTTCTCCTCAGGCACGTCCAGCGGCGAAACCTCCTCGGCCCTGGACCACAACCAAATGGCCGCGCCCAGACCCCACACCAGCCGCAACAGCAACGCCCCGCCGATGGCCGCGTACAGGAACACCATCAGCCGAGCCAGCGGCGGCCACGTGAATCGACTGACGGCCTTCGTCGAAGGCACATCCGGCGCTCCGGACGGTTCGACAGCCGCGACAGGAAGAGCGACCTTCGCTTCCCTCGCCGGTTCACTGTCCGCAGCCTTCGCTCGGACCATCACGTGTGAAACCGCTTCCGCTCTCGCCTCGCGCACAGGTTCCTGGTGCGTCTGTATCGGAACATTCCAGGCAAACTGCGCAGACCACCCCGTCATCGCCGGCCAGCGCATCAGGAACGGCATCGCCAGCGACGCCACCAGCACCAGGCTCCACGCCGCCTTCCGCACCGGCACATTCGTCACCCGCAGCAGGCGCAACCCTGCCCCCACCACAATCGCCAGGAGCAGCCCCCGCACGGCCGCTTCCATCATCATCGCTGTCATGCTTTGCCTCCCTCCTGTTGTTTGGCTGCCGCAATGCGCCGCGCAAGGCGCTCCAGTTCGCTGCGGCTGATCACTTTGGAGTCCACCATTCCCACCAGCAGCTCTTCCACCGAGCCCGCGCAGAACCAGTCCACGATCCTCTGCACCGCGCGGCCGGCAACCTTCTGCGGCGACTCGGCCGGCCGATACACAAACGTCCGGTTGTCCACTGAGTGCGCGATGTAGCCTTTCTCTTCAAGACGCCGCAGCACCGTGCGGATCGTCGAATCCTTCAGCGGCCGATTCAGCTCCGCGCGCACCTCATCGGCCGTAGCCGCGCCTCGCCGCCAGACAATGCCCAGAAGTTCCCGTTCGAGGAGGCCCAGTTCCGCCGGATCGTGTTTCGCCTGTCTGTTACGCGCCATAGTGTTACCCACTGTAACACATAAGACGCCACGACCCGCAAGAGGGTAAGCACAACTTTTGTCTTGGTTAAGAAGACACCAGCAAGGTGGCTCCGCTACTGGCTACAGGCTACCGGCTGCGCATCCCAGCTCCTGGCTCCCAGCTCCCGGCTCCCGGCTCCCGGCTACCAGCTACCAGCTACCAGCTACCAGCTACAGGCTACCGGCTGCCCTTCTCACGCCAGCCGGCGCCGCACCAGGTCCAGCCCCTGCTGGCTCGCGTAGAACCGGATTCCCGCGCGATCGCCGGGGAAATGCTTTTCCACCCAGTCCGTCCCCTCGGCATCGCTCACCGCGATATGCACCAGCCCCACCGGCTTCTCTTCCGATCCCCCGGCCGGACCGGCGATCCCGGTAATGCCCAGACCCAGCGTGGCGCCGCAGCGTTCGCGAATGCCATCTGCCAGGGCAATGGCCACTTCCCGGCTCACAGCCCCGTGCCGCGCAATGAGCTGCGGATCCACGCCAGCCAGCTCCGTCTTCAGCCGATTGCTGTACACCACCGCGCCGCCCACAAACGATCGCGAGCTCCCGCTCACGCTGGTCAGCCGTTCGGCCACCATGCCGCCCGTACAGCTCTCGGCCACAGCCAGCGATGCTCCCCGCATTTCCAGGTAGTAGAGGACGATCTGCTCCAGGGTCTCACCCTGCGAGGAGTAAACATAATCCTCCAGCTCCTCCTCGATTCGGCCGGCCAGCTCGTCCACGCGCGCCTGCGCCAGGTCCGCAATCGGCTTCGCGCAGCTCAGCCGCAGCTCGATATCGCCCAAATGGGCAAGAATCGTCGTCTCCACATCCTTATATTGCGTGTAAATCGGCGCAATCCTCGCATCCGCGGTCGATTCCCCGATCATCGCCGCCTTCAGCACCCGCGTCGCCAGAAACCGCTTGGGCAGAATCTCCGTCAGACGCGGCAGGCACTCCTCTTCGAACATCGACTTCAGCTCATGCGGCGGCCCCGGCAGCAGCATGGCCAGCTTGCGATGCACGCCCACAATGGTGTCCAGCCACTGCCCCGGCGCCGAGCCCAGCTTGTTAGGCAGGATCGTCGCCCCCTCGATCACGTCCGCCTGCTTCTCGTTGTTGCGCGTGATGGACATCCGCCGCGACGCCGCCCGCGCATACAGATGCGCGATCAGGTCCGCATCCCGTTTCACTCGCACGCCCAGCGCTTCGGCCACCGCTTCCCGCGTCAGATCGTCCTCGGTCGGTCCCAGGCCGCCTGAGACCACCAGAATGTCCACCCGTCCCACGGCGTGGCGCACCGCGTCCACCAGATGCTTGCGCCGGTCCCCGACGATCGTCTTGAACGACACCTCGACGCCCAGCTCGTTCAGTTTCCCGGTCAGGTAAAGAGAATTGGTGTCCTGGCGGAACGGTGTGAGCATTTCGGAACCGACTGCAATAATCTCCGCGTTCATCGAACCCCGCGAGCTCTCGCCGTGAAATGAACTGCTCTTCCTGCGGCCATCACAGCCGCCATCCTTCAACGCCCAGCGCCAGATGATAAATCGAAGTGTTCGTCGCCAGCAGCGCCCCGCCTTCCGGGACGAAGGCGAACCCCACGATCCCGTTCCCGGTCACTGCCAATGAGGCTTCGCCCTGTGGCGGAATGCAGACCACTCCCCGCCGCCCGCGCAGCGACGCCGCCACATACACGTTCCCCGCGATATCCACGGCAATTCCCTGCGGACGACCCAGTCCCCGATGCAGAACCCCGATATCGCCTTCGCGATTGATCGCATACACCGCATCGTAGCTCGACGTCGTCGGCCCGGTTACATACAGCGTTCCGTCGGGACCGAAGGCCAGGTGGTACGCGGCAACACTCGGCTCCAGCGTGGCAAACACAAAAATCTGCCGGTCCGGTGCAATCTTAAAAATGGTCCCGCTGCGGTCGCCCACGTACAGATTGCGTTCCGTATCGAACGCCAGGCCGGTCGCCACGCCCATCCCTTCCGCATACACATTCGAGGCGCCGTTCTTCGCAACCCGGTACACCTTGCCCTCATGCCGGGAGGAAACATACAGATTGTCATCGAGGTCCAGCGCCATTCCCGTCGCGTTCATGATCCCGCGTACGAAAGGCCGCATCTCCCCGTCGCGCTCGATGCGAAAGACCGACACCGGCGTCTCCTGCCCGCGCTGCCCGGAGAAGGTCGCATAGATGTTCCCCTCCTGATCCATCACCGGGCTCGCGACCACATGCGCCCCGGTCGCAACCAGACTCGCCACCCGTACGTCCACCGCATTGCTCTGCGCTCCGTTCTGCAGAATGCGCAGCCGGCCCGATTCCGCCTCCTCCGGCACCCGCACCGTGAGCCGGTTCCCGCGGCTCAGCAGAACCGGCGCCGCCAGATCGCCCAGCATCGCCACCGGCCGCCGGAACTCCGGCCCGCCCATCGTCCCCGCTTCCGCCCGCGATACCGGCACGCCGCCGAGATTGGCTCCCCGAAGCTCAAGGTCGCCCCCCGGCATCGCAGCGTCCGGCGCCACAGTATCGATGCGCGGCGCCGTGCTCGATTCGGATTTGAGAATTCGCACCATCTCACCCTTACTTACCACCAGATCTGGATCGCCAGCATCACCAGCAGGGCGTACACGCCGGCCGCCACGTCGTCCAGCATGATGCCCCATCCCCCCGGCAAATCTTCCAGCCGCCGCGCCGGCCACGGCTTCGTGATATCGAAGACGCGGAACAGAATCAACCCCACCAGCGCGTGCCCCAGTTCCACCTGGGCCACGGCCAGCGCGATCCATTGTCCGGCAACCTCATCGATCACCACAAATCCCGGATCCGTGCCGCCGCTCTCCCGCTCCACCACCGTCGCGGCAGGAATACCCACCCACGTCACGGCCACCGCGCCTGCCAATGTCAGAACCGAAGCCGCCCAGCCAGTGAGATGCGCCGCATCCAGCCCGAAGTACCAGATCGCCGCCGCGGCCACCGAAGCCCATGTGCCCGGTCCCGGTTTCAGATGCCCAATCCCGAAGAACGTTCCCACCGTCCAGGCCCAGCGCGTGCGCGCCACCGGCGCCGGTGCGCCCTCAGGTCGAATGCGCACGCCCGGCGGAGGCAGTTCAGTCCTCCTGGTCATGCTCCCCATGCGGCGGTACCTCGCCTCCCAATCCTTCCAGCACCTCCGGGTCAAGCACCGGCGACGAAATCCGATACGCCCCACTCGCCCACTTGCCCAAATCGATCACCCGGCACCGATCGCTGCAGAACGGAAAGTTCTCGTCTTTCCCCGTCACCACGTTGCGGCACGTCGGACACCGCAGAATTGTGCTGTTCGCCGTCATAGCGCCGCCCCCGCTCCAGACAAAACCGCTTCCCCACTCTCCTCCGCCGGCGAGAGATCCGACCCGCTCACCACCCGCGCCACCAGATCGTAGTCATGCGCTTCGGTCACCTCGCACCGATAGAAGCGCCCCGGCGTCAGCGACGCAAACGGGCCAAAATCGTTCACGTAGACCATCCCGTCGATCTCCGGCGCGTGCATGACGGTGCGCCCCCTCCACGGCAGCGGCGTCTCTTCCGATTCCCCTTCCACCAGCACATCCACGGCCTGCCCCACGCGTTCCCGCATGGCCTGGCGGCTGATACCCTTCTGCAGCTTCATCAGCGCCCGACGTCGCTGCTCGATCACCCGCTTCGGCACCTTCGCGCCCAGATCGAACGCCTTCGCGCCCTCTTCATCGGAGTACGCGAACACCCCCAGCCAGTCGAACCGCGCCTCCGCCACAAAATCGCAGAGCGCCTCGTAATCCGCGTCCGTTTCGCCGGGAAATCCTACAATAAACGACGTGCGCAACGCGATGCCCGGGACTGCCCCGCGCACCTTCGCCAGCATCTTCAGGAAAATCTCCGCACTCCCGCCCCTCTTCATGGCCTTCAGCACCGGCCCCGCCGCATGCTGCAGCGGCACATCGAGGTACCTGCACAGGTTCGGATGCTTCGCCATCACCTCCAGCAGCCGCCCCGTAATTTTGTTCGGATAGGCATACAGGAAGCGCAGCCAGACCAGCCCGTCAATGCGCGCCAGCCGATCCAGCAGCAACGCGAGTCCGTCCTTCAGCCCCAGATCCTCGCCATAGCACGTGGTGTCCTGGCCGATCAGCGTGATCTCGCGGACGCCCTCCGCGACCAGCGCCTCGGCTTCCGCGATCACCGACTCGAACCGCCGCGAGCGAAACTTCCCGCGCAGGTTCGGAATCACGCAGAAGCTGCACGGATGGTCGCATCCCTCGGCGATCTTGATATACGCCGATGCGCCTTTCGTCGCGCGCAGTCGTGGTGTGGTGTGGTCGTAGAGATATTGCGGCAGCTGTGCCCCGGCGCCATCCCAGGAGGCCCGCGAAAATCGCCCCTGCTCTTCCCGCCGCTCGCCCTCTGCCCGAGAGCTCGCACCGTGCCGATGCGTTCCGGCCAGCGACTCCTGCCCCGGACGCACATGCGCAGAGCCGTTGCCGCCCAGAATGTTGAACGGCGACCCTGTCTCTGCGGCCACCGGCGGCTCCAGCCCCGCCGCCGCCAGAATCGCTTCCAGCTCCCCGGTCCCGACCACCGCATCGACCTCGGGAATATTCTTCCGAATCTCGTCCCCATACCGCTCCACCAGGCAGCCCGCCACGATCAGCTTCCGCGCCGACCCCGCCGTCTTCAGACGCGCCATCTCCAGAATCGCGTCCACCGACTCCTGTTTCGCTTTATCAATAAACGAGCAGGTGTTCACCACCAGGATGTCGGCGGCTTCCGCGCTGGGCGTGATCTCCGCTCCCGCGCGATCCAGCAGCCCCATCATCACTTCGCTGTCGACCAGATTCTTGGGGCAGCCGAGGGAAATAAATCCAACACGCGGCCTGCCCTGCGCCCCCGACGTGTCCGAACCATCCAGGGTGCTTTTCTTCGGGGATTCTTTCGTCACACCCCTATTTTACCGGGATTGCGCCGTTGCCCCGCTCCGGCGCTTCACTCCGCCCCCGGCATCGCCAGATACAGCAGCACCAGCGCCGTCACCACGAACATCCGGAACGCCGCTTCCTCGCCATTCCAGCTCGCGGATTGCCACATCAGAAACCACTCTCCGCCAACGCTCAGGAATGCCACCAGCCACAGCAACAGGCCCACTGTCAGCCCGCCGATGGCCAGCGACCGGGCCCTCTGAAATACGGCTGTCGGCTGCCCCACCGCCCGAAACAGCTGCACCGATCCCGCCCACAGCAGCACCGCGGTCACGATTTCCCAGCCAATAATTCCGTCATAGAAAAGCACGTGGATCCACAGCGGGTGGATCGCGCGCCACAGCCCGTGATTGCCAGGCAACGTCGAATCCATCCACAGCACATGATGAACAAACGCGTAGTTCGATCCGTAGTCGGTGAGGTTGTTCACAACCACCAGCGTGACGTAGAGCGCAACCGCCGCCACCAGCAGCGCCTTCGAGAGCCTCAGCGTCACTGGCCAGAGCCCGCCACGCTGCGGAAGTAGGCCGTCAGCGCGGCAATCGTCGCCGCATCGTACTCCGGATTCGCCGGCATCGTCGCTTCCGGATTCACCGACTGCGGCCGCACCACATACTTGCCAAACGCCTCCGCATTCCCCTGCGCGATCAGCCCCATCTGCGGCCACCCAAAAGGCGACTTGGTGCCGCCGATATTTCCCGCCCGATGACAGCGCAGGCAGTTCTGCACCGCGATGCGATATCCCTCCATCGCCGCCACGCCCCCGCTCCGAGGCTGCAAAGCCGCCAGCGTCGCCTTCTCCGGATACAGCTTCAGCTCCGTCACCCCGTACGGAACCTGCGCCATATCCTTGTGCGCCAGAACGTGGAACGCCGGCCTGAAGTCAGGATCCGATATCACATACGGCGTGTACTTCTCGCCGTCCGGACCCGGCGTCCATTGCGCCGGTTCCTTCCCGGCGATCCGCAACACCAGGAAAGGATGATGTTCTGCGCGATACGCCGTGGTGTAGTGCCCCTCATACCCATCCGTGCTGACCGCGGCAATCAGCTGATCCTTGCCATCGACGCCCAGCGCCTCCAGCAGAGCATCCAGTGAAACTCCGCTCAGCTGCACTGGCCCGGAAAAGTTCTCGTCATTCCGGACCGTAGTCGTCACCTGCGCCAGCTGACTCAGCGCCGCATAGCTCACAAACCGGCTCGCTCCGCCTGCGACGCCCGGAAGATCGCCCGCAATCTCCAGATCCTGCGGCGAGCTGCGCTGGTTCATCAACGTCAGGTGCTGCGTCCCCGAAGCAGCCGCCGCCACGCCACCCGCCAGAACAACGCCAACCAAAATCACTCTCCAGTGCATGGCGCCTATCCTACCCCCGTGCCCTCCAGTGCCGGAAATCCGCAACCCACCACCGCAACCCACCAACAAGGTTGTCATCCCGTCGATAAGCCGAAAGGCGTTGTCAAGGACAAAGAGGTGCGCAGAGCTGCGGAGCAGCCGGTGAGAGCCAGGTTGTGGAGACCAGAGCTGTCACGGAATCTCATCCCTCAATCATCT
>JBAUOP010000040.1:0-65847 GCA_049579805.1 Acidobacteriaceae bacterium | reverse complement strand
TGATGGTGAAGGCCTGGGTGCTTTGTCCGCCGGTCGTATTGGTGTAGGTGGCCGTGTAGGTATTCGTGGCTGAGGCCAGCGGAACAGCGTAGAGGACCCGCGCAGTGGACGAGAAGCCATTGGGTCCGGTCCAGCTCCAGGATCCGCCGCTAACCGGTTGCGGGCCGAGGTTCACCGTGGCGCCCGTATTCACGGTTGCCGTGGATTCCTGCGTCCAGGCTCCGCCATTCACCTGAATGTAGGGCACGATCGGTGTACTGACGGTGATGGTGAAGGCCTGGGGATTACTTTGCACTCCGGCGGTATTGGTGTAGGTGGCCGTGTAGGTATTGGTGCCAGCCGCCAGCGAGACAGAGTCGAGGACCCGTGAAGTGGAGGTGAAGCCGTTGGGTCCGGTCCAGCTCCAGGTGCCGCCGCTGACCGGGTGCGGACCCAGGTTCACGGTGGCGCCCGCATTCACGGACACACTGGAGACTTCTTGCCACGCTCCTCCGTTCACCTGAATCCAGGGATCGATTGGGGTGGGGGGGCCGGTAACGGTGAAGGTGTCATAGCCGAAAACGGCGCAGCCGCCCCAGCCGGTCGGGAAATTCTCGACGGCGACGTCGAAAGATCCAGGGTTGGAGATCCACGAGGCGGAGACGGGGACCTGGATCTCGGTTGGGCTGACGACGTCAACGGGCGTGACCCCATTGCTGCCGAAAGAGATATGGGAATCGGAGGAGAATCCGGTTCCGGTGAGTGTGAGAGTGAAGCCGGAGGAGCCGGAGGGCACGGAGGCCGGGCTGAGGCTGGTGAGGGTCAGCGGCGCATTGGCCGTGTTGGCGTTGAAGTTGGCATAGACCAGGGTTTCATCATCGGCGGTAAGTTGCGCGGTGGTCGAGCTGCCGGTCAGGTCAAAGGACCATCCACCGAAAGCCCAGTTAGCACCCGAGTTGGGCGTGGCGGTGAAGCTGAGTTGCGTACCCCAGGGGTAAAAGCCGTCGCCTGTTGGCGACGATGTGTTGATCGCCGCCGTACCGCCGCAGGGCGGAAAACTGAAGTTCGTGGCGGGCGCATATTGTGGCGTGACTGTGGCCGTATAGGCCGTGCTGACGGCGGGCAACGAGGTGATGGTGTGTTGTTCCTGGCCCCCGTCGCTCCAGCTGGAAAATGCGAATCGGGAATTGTAACTGTAGGGGTATTCGGGTACGCCGGAATTTACATTGAGCGTGTGACTCGTGCCGGCGGCCCAGCTGGTGACGGCGTCGTAAGCATAGGCGGGATCGGCGGAGAAGCTTCTGGGGGTCTGCCAGTAGGCGCCGTCGATGAAGGCCCAAAGATTGTCGCTGAAGGTGTCGATGTTGTCGCCAGAGGGTGGCGCTACGTCGATCGTGTAGACCGGGTAGGTTGTGAACTCAGCCAGGACGGCCACCGGATTGCCGCTATCCGGCACGTAAAACTCCCTGGGATTGGCGGACAAACCGCCGGGGAGCCAGAAGTACGGGGCCTGTGCGTTGAATTCGTAGAAATTCACATCGCTGTTGGGCGTGGCTGTCAGAGTGACATTCTGGCGCGCCACGAAGAAGTTGCCGCTTTGGCCGGAATAGGTTTGCGGAGCGGGTGAGACGCTGACGGTGCCGTCATCGGAGGGCGTCACGCTCTCGGTGTAGGGAACCAGCTGGACGAAGTTAGCCGAATAGGTGGCGATCGCAGGAGAAGTGCTGGGAAAAGCGGGGCTGCCGTTTCCGGGATTGACGGTGATGGTGTGAGTCTGCGCGGTGGAGTCGTTCCAGCGGCCGTAGGTGTAATAGAAGGTGGTCGAAACAGGAGGGTCACTGTTCTCAATGTCTCCGGTCAGCGTCTGAACGTTGCCGGAAACGCTGAGAGTATGAGTCGAGTTCAGAGCCCAGTTATAGGTCTGCGGAGTGGTGACCGTCTGGTTATCAACGATTACCTGCAAGCCGATCGGGTTGGAGGTAATTGTGACGGAGGTGGGGGCCTTCCCATACAGGCGCTCGATGGCCTCTTTGTCGGCAGCGGAGTAATCCTGGTTGCCCACCCCGGGCAGGCCTTCAACGCCCTGGAGAGGAATACCGGGAGGGATCGTCTCGATGACCGGGCCGCCGTTGCTCGAATCGACGAACGCTGGATACTGCATCACCGAGGCGTAATCGTAGGGCGTGAGCAGCTGCTGATTCTGGGTGTCGATGGCAAAGTCATCGACCCACGTTCCCTTGATGACGTTGTTGTAGTTCATCGTGACGTAGGAATCGCGGTCGGTGCGCACGTGCTCGTGGCGCAGGCCAATGATATGGCCCATCTCATGGAGAAGAGTGGTGACGCTGCAGTCTGTATTGCAGTTCAGTGCGACCGGGCCTGCCTGCGTGGGATAGCCGACGGTGTTGACGTCGCCTTGTCCACCGGTCCCGCTGAGGGTGATGAGAACGTAGGTTGTTTCGGTGGTTCTCTCCGTCCACTGCACGACTCCTGAAAAGTCCGTGTTGAAGGTGCTGACTGCCTGGGCCAGGCCTGGGCAGGTGTTGCCGGCAATACAGCCGTTATCGTCGTAATAGACGACCCCTCCTGGCCAAAGCGAGCCGGAGTCGGCGACACCGACGGACGCAGGGCGCACGGGAACGGTGGGAGCTCGCTGGGTCATCGGGGTTTGAGCTGCGGCGAAGACGCAGGCGCCCAAAACCAAGGTGAGAGGAATGAAGCGCCGCACGGAAGAGGAGGGCGATTTCTGAAATCGAAGCATCGCTGGGCACCTGTCTGGGGGCTTTGGGAGGTCCTGGGGGAAATGTCTACCAGTATGTGTCGGCTGCCAGCGGTTTGTGACCGAATAATTTCTGAGGCCGGATTTTGTGGGGCTTCGGCCGAATCCGGGCGCTGAACTCGCTCCAGCAGACCGGAACAAGGTTCGCCGTCAGAGGGTTTGCTGCTGCAGGCGGGCGCCGGTGCGGACGGCATCGTCGCCGAGATCCGCCAGAGTGTCGAAGAGGTGCATCTGGAAGGAGCCTGGCCCCTGGGAGCGTTCGGCGGCTTTCTCGCCCGCGAGTCCGTAGCAGGCCAGCGCCGCAGCGGAGGCCAGCGTGAAGTCCTTTTCGATTGTGGCGAAAGCGGCGATCACGGAAGTGGCCATGCACCCGGTTCCTGTGACCCTCGCCATGAGGGGATGGCCGTTGAGCACGCGAAAGAGCCGCTGGCCATCGGTAATGGCGTCGACAGGGCCGGTGACCGCGGCGACGCAATGGTAGCGCCGGGCAAAGGCGAGGGCGATGGCAGCGCTGTCGCCGGTGTCGCCGACCGCTTCCACTCCGCGAATGCCGGCGTCCATGCCGGTGAGGGACGCGACCTCCGCGGCGTTACCGCGCACGATGGCGACGGAGAGCTCGCGCAGGAGGCGGTGGGCGGATTCGGTGCGGTAGGGAGTGGCGCCGGCTCCGACGGGATCGAGGACGATGGGTATGCCTTTAGCGTTGGCGCGGCCTCCGGCGAGAAGCATGGACTCCACCTGCTCCGGCCAGAGGGTGCCGAGATTGAGCACCAGGGCATCGGCGGAAGCGGCCATGTCTTCGACCTCCTGGCGGGCATGGGCCATGACGGGCAGGGCACCGGCGCAGAGGGTGATGTTCGCGGTGGTGTTCATGACGACGAAGTTGGTGATGTGGTGAATCAGCGGACGGCGGTTTCTGAGCCGCGTGAGCAATTCTGCAGCGGCGGAGGCCAGATGTTTGGTGTCGTTCACTCCGGAGTTTCCTCTACGGACAGGATCGCAGATATGCGGATCGGGTCTCAGGCGGGAAGGGCGGCATTCTCGAAGGCCTGCACCGACTGATGGAGGCTGTCGAAGACCATCGACGAAGGGATGACTTCAGCGAGGTGGTGGCGCTGGAAATCGGCGGCGGCGCTGGAGGGCATGCGAGCAAAGCCCAGAGTGACTCCGGCTTCGGCAAGCTGCTGGTTGAGCCGGATGACCACGCGCGAGGCCGAATAGTCGATGTTGGTGATGGCCTCAGCGTCGACGATTAGCCAGCGAATGGGCGACGAGGTGGAATCGTGCGGCGGACCGATGAGGGTGAGAATCTCCTCGGCGAAACGGGTGGCATTCGCGTAGAAGAGCGCGGCACCAAAGCGGTAGAGCACAAATCCCGGCCGGGTGACCACACCAGGGGCGACCGGAACTATGCGTATGGACTGGCTGTGGTTGATCCCCTCGGGAATCACGACACCGGTGTGGGGACGATAGCTGTGGCGCACGATGCGGAACAGCGAGAGGATCATGGCCAGCAGAATGCCCGGTTCGACACCGGCCAGGACCACAACCACGGCGGTGGTGAGGGCCACGGCAAATTCGCCGGGACTTTCCTGGCGGATGGCGAGCAAGCCGCGCACGTCAACCAGATGGATGGCAACGAGGAGGACGAGCGAGCCGAGCACGCACTGGGGAAGATATTGAAGAGGCCGGGTGAGGAAGAGGAGGACACCGGCGACCACACAGGCGGTGGCGATCTGCGCGATCTGACTTTGTCCGCCGGCTCGCTCGACCATGGCGGTCTGGGTGGGGCTGCCATTCACAACAAAGGTTCCGGTGAGGGCGGCCGCGGCGTTGGCGGCGCTCAAGCCGAGCAGATCCTGGTTCTCGCTGAGCGTTTGGCGGTGACGCAGAGCGTAGGCGCGGGCGGTAGCGGCGCTCTGCGTGACGATGAGGATGACGCATGATCCGGCGATGGGAAGGAGGGCCAGGAGCTCATCCCAAGTGGGCAGAGGTAGACGGAAATGGGGTAGGCCGCCGGCGACGGAGCCAATGGTGGCGATTCCGTGAGCGGGGAAGTTCCACCACGCACTGGCGGCGATGGCCGCAGCGACAGCGATGAGGGCTCCGGGAATTTTCGGCGCCCAGCGCTGCAAACCGAGAACGGTGGCGAGGACGCCGAGCGAGACGAGCAGGGTCGACAGTTGGACCGCCGGCAACTCGCGCAGGACTTCGGCGAACTGCAGGACGGTGCGGCGCGAGTGGACGGGCAGGCCGAGCGTTTCGCCGAGGACGGCAATGCCGACCTGAAAGCCGACTCCGGTGAGAAAGCCGACGAGCACGGTCTGGGAGAGGAAGTCTGCGATGAATCCGAGGCGGAAGAGACGCGCCAACAACAGGAAGGCGGCGACCAGCAGGGCGACCGATCCCGCGAGAGCGATATAGTGCGGACTGCCAGGTGCAGCCAGAGGGGCGAGTCCACCGGCGAGGACGGCAGCGGTGGCGGAGTCGGCGGCAACGACCAGGAAGCGCGAGGAGCCGAGGAGCGCGAAGGCGACCAGGGGCAGCAGGAGTGTATAGAGGCCGGTGACGACGGGCATGCCGGCGATGCGCGCGTAGCCGAGGGCCTGGGGGATATTCATCGCCGCCAGTCCGACACCGGCGCCGGCGTCGCGGAGAGCTTGTTGGCGGCGGATGGGGCGAATGCCGGCCAGCAGGCTCACGATTCGGATCTCCTGTGCAGGGACAAGACCACGATGGCTCCTCAGGTTGCGAATTGGAGAAATGCTAACGCAAACGGTGGAGAGTCCGGCGGTCTGTTCGCAGCGGAGCTACTGGGGCAGGGGTTGAACGGTCGGTTCCTTGCCGGGAGGGAGAACTTTCACCGGAGGTTCTTTGCCGGGGGGCATGGGGCGGACGGGCGGCTCCTTACCGTTGCGCAGAGGAGCGACATAGTCGGAAAGCTTCGTCGCTGTCGCGGTGAGCAGTCGGCCGTTGCTGGAAAAAGCGAGAACCCAGACCAGGTACTGACCGGGGGCATTGCGGTCGGTGAAGATGACCTGGCGCGTGGAGGCGCCTTCGTCGATGTGGAGGGTGGGCAGAGGTGCGAGGGCGAGGGAGACATCGCCTCCGGAGCGCTGGAGGGCGTGCGATTCGGCGCCGACCATGTCGGCGTAGCAGAGGCCCATCAGGAGCCAGGAACCGTCGGGCTGGAGGGCCTTCTGCGCTGCTTCGGATGGGACTACGCGATTGAAGACGGCGATGCTGCGCTGGCTGCCCCAGGCGGATTGGAAGGGCGTGGCGTTGCGATAGAGAACAGGAACGACATAGACGCGGTCGTTGCCGCGGGGGACCAGTGCCGTGAACAGGGAGACAGCGCCGTTGCGGGAAGTGCGCTGGTAGTGGAGCAGGAGACGGTCAGGGAATTCGGGGCAGGTGGCCTCATTCCAGGTCCAGCCGGAGGCGTGCAGGTTGTAGCCGAAGAAGGCGGCTTCGCCGGCGATGGCGCCAGCTTTGGAGCGGAGAAGGGCGGCATCGGCGGGGTCGGTCCGCTCGGCGGAGCGATGGTCGAGCTGGAGGAAGCGCGGCTGCACGGAGGCAGCGGATTCAGCCGAAGGGACGACGGGTGGAGGGGTCTGAGCCGCGAGGGATGCGAGAGAGAGGCTGCAGACGGCGAGAAGAAAGGCGGAAGGAAGAGCGAGGACTCTCCTGCAAGTTGCGAGGGGCATTCGATTCCAATGTAGCAGGAGCGGGAAACAGCAAAACGGGCAGCCACAAAGGCTGCCCGCTGGTGGAATCCTCCTGACTCGTTATCGGCCAGGATGGTGGGTTGTGTGGCGAGTGGCAGTATGGTGCACCGGGGCAGCTTTCGGTGCGCCATTCTTCAGGATGATCATGGGCGGGTTTTGGGTGTAGGAGTCGAAGGTAGCGATATAGGTCTCCTTGTCGCCCTGCTTCGGAACCTCCCTTTCCTTCAAAGGCGTCTTCATGTTGACGGTGAAGTCGGCCTTCTGGGACTGCTGCGCATCCTGGGAGACGGCCATCTGCACGGAGTCCGGTGTCGCCGAGATGACGATACCGGGGACCTCAGCGGTGACGCCGTTCATGACGCTCCAGATCACCTGCTGATCGGCAGGCGTGCCGTTGGACAGGATGAACTCCTTATCGGAGAGCGCCATATTCTTCAGGTTGCTGGCGCAATCAGGAGGAACGCTGACGGTGGGCGCGGGAGCCGCAGCCGGGGCAGCGGCTGGAGCCGCTGCAGGAGCGGTTCCAGCCGGGGGCGCCGGTGGCGGAGCGGGTGTGACATTGGCGCAGCCGGCGGTGCTGACGATAGCCGTGTGAGCCAGATCAGCCGGAGACGGCGGTGGAGGAGCCTGGGTCGGGTTGTATTCCGCCGGCGGGAAGACATTGGCGGGCACGGAGGCTAGTTGCTGGATCTGCGCGAAACCCTGCGGGGGATTGGAGCGGCAGGTGGCATCGTTTTGCCCGCAGTGGTATTTGGTGTACCAGTATTCAGCGGCGGCCAGAGCCTGCTGCTGGTAGGGCGGCTTGGCGAAGGCAGCGAAGCGGGTCAGGAACCAGGCGGCCATCTTCTGGTTTTTAGGGTCCTTGTTATCGAGCGAGACGTAGGCGTTGCCGAGATAGTAGGTGTCGAGCAGAGCGGGAACCACCGTGGTCTGGGCGGGATTCGTATAGGACTGAAGTTCTTTGGTGTAGGCGTCGATGGCGCCCTGGTAGTCCTTTTTAGCGGAGTCATCCGCGCCGATGGCGCTGTAGAAGACGGGGGTGGCGAGGGCCTTGACCTTCTCGTAGTCGGAGTCGGACATGCACTTGTCTTTAGGGGCGGTCAACCCTTTTTGAGCCCACTGAGCGGCGTCATCGAGCATCTGCTGATTGCCGTTGGACTGCTGGTGCTCGAGGTAAACGACGAAGGTGAGAGCGCGGAGGTTGCTGGGATCGACCGCGAGGAGGCGCTTGGCGGCATCGAGAGTCCTGGCAACGTTGCCGCTGGCCTGGTAGGCGCCCATGAGCTGCTCGAGCATGCCCTGTTTGGCGACGCTGTTGGGATACTGCTGAAGGAAAGCCTCGATGGCCTCAGCCTTGGCCGTGGGCGAGGACTGACTGGTGGCGTTCGCCCAGGCGTTGTATTCCGTGGCGTCCTTAATGGTGATCTGGCCGCAGTTGGCCGGCGTTCCCTGACCGGAGGCGGGATCGGAGGTCTGGGCAAAGGCAGAGGGACAGGCGATTGCGCAGGAGCAGACGCCAGCCAGCGCAATCGATACAAGAACGAGCTTCTTCATTCAACGCTCCTGGGAGGATTCGGGTGATGAAAACCAAGCTTCAGAGGCTGTCGACACGGACAGCCTGATCGGGCACAGTCAGGCTGTTTCCGTTGTCAGGCGCCGCAATTCATGCACCGGGACCCCCCGGCAATGATGCTGGATTATAAAAAGCATTCGCACGTGCTGGCAAGTTGACTGTATGGACACGATCTGACTCGCTGCAGATGGGATGCGCGGAAATGTGCGCTGTGTAGCCCGCCCGAAGCAAGAGCCAGCTTACACGAGGCGGGAAGGAATGACAGCGAAAAAATGGGCGCGAGAAAAGACAAAAGGGCGGGGCGGCGGGTGGCTTGCTGCGGGCGGCGCTATTTGGAGGACTGGATGAGCCGGATACGGGTGGTGAAACCGCGGCCCAGCGGCTGCGCGAAGGTGAGGTACTGGGGCGAGTCGACATTGTTATAGACGACGTCGGGGTCGGAAGCGTTCGTGGCGTTTTCGTAGAGTCCACGGATACCGAAGTACTTGCCATGGAAGTGAAAGCGCCATTCCAGGCCGGGGCTGACGGAAAGAAAATCGGGAAAGCGATGGGAACCGGCGGGGCCGGCAATCTGCTGGTTGGCGTTGATGGAATCGAAAGGAAAGCCGGTATTCCAGAGCAGGGTATAGACGAAGTCCCAATTTTTATGGACGCTGGGAAACCAGGGGGCCCAGGCGGGGAGCCATCCCCAGGAGATGACGCGGTTGGGTGTGTCCCAGGGCCGCGGTCCGGGCTGCTGGGGCCCGAGAATGGAGAGCGAAGGAACGTAATCGAGGGCGGCGTTGGCGGTGGCCGAGGAGTGTGTATACGCGCCGAACAGGGTATAGCCGCCGGAGAAGGCATGGCGCGCTTCGACTTCCCACGCGTGGTAGTGATCCTGCCGGTCGCTGGTGAGGAGGTAGGTTCCGTAAAAGGCCGCAGGTCCGTTCTGGCTGGTGTAGACGAACTCATGGGTGACGTGTTTTTGCATGTAACTGGCGACGAACCAGGTGTCATGCGGAAGCATGTGCTGGAGGCCGAGGCTCCAGTTGAGGGCATGGGCTTCGTGCAGGTTCCCGGTGTCTTCATTCTGAAGGAAGGTGGTTTGCAGCGGCGGGCCGAGGGGCGTGGTGCCGTCGGGGGCATACAGAGTGTCGTCGCGGACGCCGGTGAAGGCCTGCGCAAGGTATTCGAGCTGAGTGTGCTCGTAGTATTCGCCGATGCCGGCGGAGAAGGTGGTTTTGCTGTTGCCGATGTGCGGCGAGTAGTTCATGGCTATGCGTGGCGACCAGAGAGGACCGCGGATAATCTCATCCCAGTCGAAGCGAAGGCCGGGCTCGATAAGGAGGCCTTTGACCGGCGTCCAGCGGTCTTCGCCATACGCACCGATTTCCACGTTGTGGAGCCGGAAAGGAGCGAAGGAAGGGAAGACGCTGCGGCGGAGCAGGGTGCGATCTTCGCGGAGGTAATTGATGGGAGCGAAGGTATCGGTTTCTCTTGAGCCCACGTGGTCGAGATCGATGCCGGCGCGGAGTTGATGGCTGCCCTGCCAGTGAACGGGCGGGAAATAGAGGTTGAGGTATCCCTCTTCGCGCTGGGAGCGGCTGGTGGAGCTCTCGAAATTGCTGCCGGTGGGGAGCTCGGGGGTGACGTCGTACGGCAGGTTGCCGTGTGGCTCGAAGCCCTCCCGGTAGCGCATAACGCCGAAGCCGGTGTTCACGAGCATGTTGTTGCGGAAGCTGTGCTGTTCCTGCAGGTAGGGAAGCCAGGCGACGATGTCGTGATTGTCGGTGCTCTGCTGCGGGTTGATGGCGGAAAGACCGTCGTAGGGCGAGTGGAAGTCGTTCCAGAGCAGAGCGGCGGTGAGGGTGTTGCGGGAGCCGAGGTTCTGCTGGAATTTGATGAAATTGCTGCCCTGGATGAGGTGATTGGTATCGGCGTTGGTGGGCAGCTCGGGGATATAGATGTCGCTGTATTGCATGTCAATGGCGTCGAAGAACCAGAGACGATCGCGGCGAATGGGGCCGGAGACGGTGACCCGGGGCTCCATGGTGTCGAAGCGGAGCCCGTTGAGATTGCGGACGGAAGGGATGAAGTTGGTGGCGTCGTAACGGAACTTGTTGTCACCGGTGCCGGTGGTCAGGGCGATGACGCCGGCGGTGCTGCGGCCGTACTCGACGGGGTAGCGGGTGGTTTCCGTGTCGATGGAGCGAACCGCGTCGGTGCTGATGTGCAGATCGAGATCGCCGGTAATGGGCGAACGGATGTCAAAGCCGTCGAGACTGTCCAGGGTCATATAAGTATCGCCGCCAGCCACGTGCATCTGGCCGTATTCGTCGGGAACCACCGAAGGGGTGAAGGGGAGCAGGTTGCGGATATCGCGATTGGTGGGGAAAGGAACGTTGACGATTTCGGGAACGGCCAAAGTGATCTTGTCGGAGATCTGCTCGGTGTCAATGCCCGGAGTGGAGGCGTGGACGTTGACTTCCTGCTGCAGCATCTCCTGATGGGTAAGGACGAGGCGGAGGAATTTGAGGTTTGGATCGATATCGCTCGCGGCGGTCAGGTAAAAGCCCTGCTTCTCGACGCGGATGGAGTACGAGGCGGGCTTGCGGAGGACCCAGCTGCAGTGGCCGTCGTAATCGGTGATGGTCCGAAAGGCGGGCAGACCGGGTTCCTGGAGGGTGACCTGGGCGCCGGGAACGAGGACGCCGTTCTGGTCCACGACGGTGAGGGTGACCGAGGAAGCCGCGGGCGAGGAAACGGCTGCGGGAGGACTCGGATGCTGGGCGAAGGCGGCGAGACCGCACAGCAAAGACAACACGGCGATCGCGGGGACCTCCTGGCAGCAAAAACGCACCATGCACCTAACGTACGGCAAGTGGTTGGATGCATGGGGCGCAAACCGATGAGGAGGGTTGCGGATCTGTCATCGGGGAGTCATGCCGGCCCCGGGTCAGCCGATGGAAGCAGCAGCGGCCTATCCATAACCGAGCCGTCAACACTTCCGAGCGGGTACGGGACTCACGGTGAGTGCCAGCCGGGGGCGGTGTGCGCGGACCGATATCGCGAGGGGTATCCAGACAGGTGACAGGAATCGCGGGAAATTCGCTTGTAACGGAGGACGGAGGGGGTTACCGTGAAGGCATCTGGCGATCTCCGCTCCTCGGTTTAGCGGTTGCTCATTTCGGCATTGTGACCCAATAGTTGGGTTTGGTACCCCTTATCCACAAGATGTTGCGGTGGGTGTGTTGACCCTCCGGGAGCAGGGCGGCTACAGTCGTGATGATGAACGCTGGGACCCTGTCTTTCCCCCATGAATGGTTGAGGAGCTGCTGCTCATGCTGAAGCTGAAGAAGATTCAGATTCTGGGCTTTAAGTCGTTTTCCGATCGCACCGAAGTGGCCGTGCCCGGGCAGGGCATTGCCATCATTGTCGGTCCGAACGGATGCGGCAAGTCGAACATTCTGGACGCCGTGAGCTGGGTGCTCGGCGAGCAGAGCGCCAAAACGCTGCGCGGCGGCAAGATGGAGGACGTGATTTTCGCGGGGACGCGGGATCGCAAGCCGCTGGGGATGGCGGAAGTGTCGCTGACGCTGGTGGATCCCGATGCGTATGAGGGTTCGCCGCTGGCCGAGCCCGAGGTGGTGATCGACGAGGCGGAGCCGGACTGGGATGAAGAGAAGCTGCGGGCCGAGCGCGAGGCGGAAGTCGAGGAGATCATCGCCGAGTCGCAGCCGGGAGTGGCGCTCGATGAAGAAGGTGCGGCGGCTGAAGCTTCTGCGGCACAGGCCGAGAGCGAACCCAGCGTGGACGGCACAAACCCGGCTGAGGGCGAGAGCGGCGTTCCCGCCGTGGTGCTGAAGATTCGCCGGCGGAAGTTCAACCGGATGCCGCAAAAGGGCGAGATGGTGGTGACGCGGCGGCTGTTCCGGACCGGAGACAGCGAGTACCTGCTGAATGGAAAACTGTGCCGGTTGCGCGATATCCAGGACATCTTTATGGGGACCGGCCTGGGGCCGGAATCGTACGCGATCATTGGGCAGGAACGGATCGGACAGCTGCTGAGCTCGCGGCCGCACGATCGGCGGGCGATTATCGAAGAGGCCGCGGGGATTACGCGGTTCAAGACGAAGAAGCGGCTGGCGGAGCTGCGGCTGGAGCAGGCGAAGCAGAACCTGGCGCGTGTGAACGACATCTTCGAGGAAGTGACGCGGCAGATGGGGTCGCTGAAGCGGCAGGCGGCGAAGGCGGAGCGCTACGGCAAGCTGCGCGACGAGATGCGCGCGAAGTTGAAGGTGGTGCTGGCCAGCCGGATTGCGCAGATGGATGCGCGGCACGCAGAGCTGGAAGCGGAGATTGCGTCGCTGACGGAAAAGATCGACGGGGGCGCGGAGCGGGTGAGCGGCCTCGAAGCCGAGCACACGGCGCTGATGGAGCGCGGATATTTGCTGGAAGACGCGGCGAAGGATGCGGAGACGCGCGCGAACCAGCGGGCGGTGGAGATTGAGCGCGCCGACACGCGCCAACAGACCAATCAGGAGAGGATTGCCGAGCTGGATGTGCGGATGGCCGCGGCCGAGGGGGAACTGGACCAGGCGGCGGAACACGTCCGGAGCATGACGGCGGAGCGGGATGCGCAGCGGCTCTTCCTGGAGACGGCAGAGCAGGAAGCAGTGGCGTTTCGCGAGCAGGCGCGGCAGAAGCAGGATGCAATGCGGACGGCGGTGGCCGCGGTTTCCGAGGCGGAGATGCAGTCGGAGACGGCGCGTCGGCTGGCGGCACAACTGCTCTCGCAGGTGGGCAACGCGCGGAACCAGATCACCCAGGGTGAAGAGGCTCTGGCTTCACTGGTGCGCGAGTCGGAAAGGTTGGGTGTGGAGATGGAGTCGGCGCGGCGCGACCTGGAATCGCTGGGCGCGGAGCGCGGGCAGATGTCGATGACCTTCGAGTCGGTGACCGAAACGCTGCGGCGACTGGAGGGCGAAATCGGCACCCTGCGCAGCGAGATGGAAACGAGCCGCGCCGAGGAGCAGCAGGCGCGGCGGCATGCGGATCAGCTGCGGGCCGAGCACGCGACGCTGAGCGGCCGGCGGACTTCGCTGGAGTCGCTGATTCGCGAGCACAGCTATTCGACGGACACGGTGCGGAAGCTGTTTCAGTCGCACTCCCTGGGCGGCGGCTTGGCGCCGGTGGGCACGCTGGCGGACTTCCTGGAAGTCAACGGGCAGTACGAGAGCGTCGTCGACGAGTTTCTGCGCGATGAGCTGAACTACATCGTGGTGAAGAGCTGGGATTCCGCGCATGAAGGCATGCGGCTGCTGAAGACCGGCGTGGATGGGCGGGCGACGTTCCTGGTGCATCCGGAGGACGCGCAGGCGAAGTTCTCGTTTGCCGCCGAAGATGCGACGTACGAGAACCATTCGGCTCGGCCGGTTGTGCCGCTGCGGAACTGCATTCGCGTGCTGGACGGTTTCGGGCGGTCGCTCGAGGTGATTCTGCCCAAGCTGCGCGAGGGCTATGTGGCTCCGGATTCGGAGACGGCGCGCACCCTGGCGCTGGAGAATCCATCGGCGTTCTTTTTGTCGCCCTCGGGCGAGACGTTCCATAACGTGACGGTGACGGGCGGCAAGCCGGGGGCCGAGGGTCCGCTGGCGCTCAAGAGGGAACTGCGCGAGACACAGCAGAAGCTGGAATTTGTGGAGCGGGAGCTGTCGCAGGCGGAGACGCGGACAGCGACGCTGGCGAAGACGGTTGCGGATTTGGTGCGTCTGATCGATGCGAAAGCGGAGGAGCGGCGGCAGGCGGAGAAAGAGAGCGCGAACCAGAGTGCGGCCCTGCGGCAGATGGAGATGGAAGTCCAGCGGCTGGAGCGGCGGCTGCACGACTGGACACTGGAAAGCGAGCGCAATCGCGATGCGCGGGCGGCGAAGGAAGGCTTCCTGGAGCAGCGGCGCGAAGAGGCGGTGCGGCTGGACGCGGAGCAGCAGAAGGCCGAGGCCGGGATCGAAGAGCTGCAGCGGCGCGTGATCGAGCTGCGAACGGCGCGGGATCTGGCGCAGCAGGAGGCGGCGCAGATTTCAGCGGAGCTGGCAGGCCTGGAAGAGCGGCGGCGCGGCGCGGAGCAGGCCTTTGCGCGCATCGACCGGATGTATCGCGAACTGGAAGGACGGGTGGCGCAGATCCAGCAGCAGCTCGCGGGGGCAAAGGCCGAGCAGGAGCAGCGGGCGCGGGAAAACGAGCAGCTGGTTGCGACGCGGGCGCAGTCGATCGAGGGGCGGGACGCGGCACAGAAAGAAGCTGCAGAGGCGCACGAGCAGATTGCAGCACTGCGGGCTTCGATCGCCACGATGGAGCAGGATCTGAAGGCACTGCGGGCGGAGATCGACGCGCAGCGGGAATCACGCGGCACGGCGGGGAGCCAGGCGGCGACGCTGACGGCGGAATTACGGCATACGGAAGAAGCATGCGTGGCCGATCTGGGGGTCGAAGCGGGCGTGCTGCGCGAGGATGCGGAGCTGGCGCGAATCGAGGGCGAGACGCTGGTGGCAGAGGATGGGGTCTGCCGCGAGATGAAACAGCGGCTCGAGACGATGGGTCCGGTGAACATGATGGCGCTGGAGGAGTACAAAGAGACGGCCCAGCGGCATTTGTTTCTGGAGACGCAGCGGACGGACCTGCTGGATTCGATCGACAACACGCATGCGACGATCAAAGAGATCGACGAGATTTCGCGGACGAAATTCGACGAGGCGTTCGCGCGGATCAACGAGAACTTCAGCGCAACCTTCGGCAGGCTGTTCGGGGGTGGGCAGGCATTGATCCGGCTGACGGACGAGGAGAACGTGGCGGACAGCGGGATCGATATTGTGGCGCAGCCGCCCGGCAAGAAGCTGCAGAACGTGCTGCTGCTGTCCGGTGGCGAGAAGGCGCTGACAGCACTGTCACTGCTGATCGGGATCTTCCTCTACCAGCCGAGCCCATTCTGCGTGCTCGACGAGGTGGACGCGCCGCTGGATGAGACCAATGTGGGACGACTGGCGGATATGATGCGGGCCATGGCGGAAGAAACGCAGTTCGTGATCGTGACGCATTCCCGGCGGATGATGCAGGCTGCGGACATGATCTACGGCGTGACCATGCAGGAGCCCGGCGTGTCGAAGGTGGTCAGCGTTCGGCTGGGCGGGAATGAGCATCCGCGTGCCGGACGGGCGGCTGAGGCTCGGCTGGCGTAGAGACAGGGAATAGGGAACAGGCAACAGGGAATAGGAAATCTGGCCGTGGTGGCCAAGCGGCGGGTCCCTGGAGTAAAAGGGACTCCATGGCTGAGACTGCTTCTGCATCCGCAACAGAACTAACCACCGAGCAGGTGGTCGACCTCACACGACAGCTGAACTACGGCACGTGGCGCTTCCAGAAGGGCTGGAAGCCCATGCACGTGGCCGATGCCGAGGGGTGCTACTTCACCGATGGCAAGGGGAAGCGGTATCTGGATTTGTCGGCGCAGCTGATGTGCGTGAACCTGGGACATAAAAATCCAGCGGTGATTGCGGCCATCGCAGAGCAGGCGGAGAATCTGGCGTTTGCCTCTCCAGGCTATGCGACGGAGGCGCGCGCGGAGCTGAGCCAGAAACTGCTGGAGGTGCTGCCGCAAGGACTGAATAAGTTCTTCTTCACGACTTCGGGAACGGAAGCCAACGAGGCGGCCTTCAAGATTGCGCGCATGGTGACGGGAAAAAGCAAAATCCTGGCGCGGTATCGGTCGTATCACGGGTCGACGGCGGGCTCGATTGGGGCGACAGGCGAACTGCGGCGCTGGGCGATGGAGCCGGTCGGCGGCAAAGGGCAGGGGTTCGTCTTCGCGCCGGAGGTGAACTGTTACAAATGCCCGATCCGGCACACGTATCCGGAGTGCGGAATTGCCTGTGCGGAGTATCTCGAGCACATGATCCGCAACGAGAGCGACGTGGCGGCGGTGATTGTGGAGCCGGTGGTGGGGACGAACGGGGTGCTGGTGCCTCCGCCGGAATATATGCCGATGCTGCGGGAGATTTGTACGCGTCACGGTGTCCTGTTGATCGCCGATGAGGTGATGAGCGGATGGGGACGGACGGGCGCGTGGTTTGCGATGGACAACTGGGGTGTGAAGCCGGACATTCTGACGACGGCGAAGGGGATCACGTCAGCGTACGTGCCGCTGGGGCTGTGCGCGACGACGGCGGAGGTCGCAGCGTATTTTGACGATCACTACTTCGCGCACGGGCACACGTATGAGGCGCATCCGATCACGTTGAGGCCGGCGGTGGCGACGATTCGCGAGATGCAGCGGCTGGGCCTGGTGGAGCGGGCGCGGCGGATGGGCGCGTACCTCGATCCGAAGCTGCGGGCATTGCAGGCGAAACATGCTTCGATTGGCGAGGTGCGCGGACTGGGGCTCTTCTGGGCGCTGGATCTGGTGAAGGATCGGGCGACGAGGGACCCGTTCAATACGATGCGCGACAAGGTGGAGGGCAAAGCGCTCGTCGTGGATCGCGTGGCCGCGGAGATGCTGAAGCGCGGCGTGGCGATTCAGGCGTGGGTGAGTCACTTAATCGTGGCGCCGCCGCTGATCGTCGAGGAGAAGGATCTCGATCTGGGGGTCGAGGCGCTGGATGCTGCGCTGGCTGTCGCGGATGGGGAAGTGGAGTAAAGCTTTCACCACAGAGGACACGGAGAACGCAGAATTGCGCCGGCAAAACAGAAACCGGATCCCGAGGGTCCGGATTCTTCAGGGGCTAAAAGCCCACATCTTTTTGGCCGCTAATCGGCACGACTGAAGTCGTGCCCTGATACAAAACAGAATCTTTACCGGTGCTGGATGAACTTCCCGGTTTGCAGCTCAGTCATGGCCTGGCGAAGTTCCGCCTGGGTATTCATGACGATGGGGCCGTACCACGCGACGGGCTCCTCGATCGGTTTGCCGGAGACGAGCAGGAAGCGGATGCCTTCGGGTCCGGCCTCGACCTGGATTTCGTCGCCGCGATCGAAGAGAACGAGCGAGTGGTTGGTTGCGTCGTACACGGGCTGCGCATTCGGATCCACACCCGATTCAGTGAGGACGGCCTTCGGGTTAGAGGCGTCGCGGAAGGTGCCCGCGCCGGCGAAGACGTAGGCGAAGGCGTTACGCGTGGTCTCAACCTTGAGGCGGCGCTTCTTGTTCGGTGGAACCGAGACGTCGATGTAGTGTGGGTCGGCGGCCACACCTTCAACCGGGCCGCGCTTGCCCCAGAATTCGCCGCAGATGATGCGGGCGGTGGTGCCGTCGTCCTCGGTGACCTCAGGGATGGCGGTTGAGGGGATGTCCTGGTAGCGCGGGTCGGTCATTTTCAGCGAAGAGGGCAGGTTCGCCCAGAGCTGGAAGCCGTGCATGCGGCCGCGGTCGTCGCCTTTGGGCATCTCCTGGTGGAGGATGCCGCTGCCGGCGGTCATCCACTGGACATCGCCGGCGGTCATTTTGCCTTTGTTGCCGAGCGAGTCGCCATGCTCGACAGAGCCGGCGAGGACGTAGGTGATGGTCTCGATGCCGCGATGCGGATGCCACGGGAATCCCGCGAGGTAGTCGGCGGGGTTCTCGTTGCGGAAGTCATCGAGGAGGAGAAACGGGTCGAACTCTTTGGTTTTGCCGAAGCCAAAGGCACGCTGGAGGCGCACACCGGCGCCTTCGAGGGTGGCTTGGGTCGACAGAATTTCCTTTACGGGCCTGAGTGACATGGTGTCCTTCTTGGTTGGGGAGACTTGAGCGTCACCGTATCAGATTCGCGAGAGTGCGGAAGGATTCGAGGCTCGCCGCCCAGGCAACTCCGCTTCGCGCCGACGTAGCCGGAACGGGCCTTGTCCAGAAACCTGGTTCGTTAGAAGGGTGCCGGAAAAGATACGCTGCTCATGCATCGTCAACGCTGAAAACGGCGAGGATGCTGGCTCCTATTGTCCGGAAAACAGAGCCCAGGCGACGAGCGTCGACCCTGTCCGACCGCGGGTTTCTTCAGCCTCTGTGGTGAGGGAGGTTTCCAGATCGTCACAGTTCAGATGGACTTCACAGGCCGCGATCTCGTCCGGCGCGGCACCGTGGAAGCACAGCTCGCAGACGCCCAGGCCGCCGTCGACCCGGAGCGGCGGACCGAAGACACGGCAGGTCATCGGTCGAGCGGCGTAGAGATCGCAGAGACCGGTCGTGGGATCGAGGACAGGGCATGGCTCGTCGTTGGCGAAGTCGTCGAGGAGATCGGCGCGGGCTTCGTCGAGAGCGCCGGTGGCGGGATCTCCGGGAAATTCAGGCGACAGGCGCGCGACGGAAGCTTCGGCGCGGCGACGAACGGCGGCGGCGCGTGCCGGATCGGTCGCATCGAGAGCCGCCAGTCCTTCGCGGAGGCGGGCGGCATCGAGCTGCGAGATGGGGAAGACGCCAATGCAGCACTGCGTGCAGCCGGGAGCGCAGAGGAGCCAGGAGCCGGAGCGGCGGGCTGCGTCGGCGACGGCGGCGTCGACGATCTGGACGAGCTGCGCGTCGCGAAGCACCATGGTTTAAGGATAGTGGATCGTCCGCATGGCAAGATTCAGGGCACAGAGCTCAGAGCTCAGAGCACATAGCTCAGAGCAGGGCACAGTCCCAAAGCAAAAGCTCTGTACGCGCGGTGCGGACAGAGCTTTCCTTCTCT
The DNA here is from genome assembly GCA_049579805.1 of Acidobacteriaceae bacterium. GTDB lineage: Bacteria > Acidobacteriota > Terriglobia > Terriglobales > Acidobacteriaceae > Palsa-343. The sequence goes on along the minus strand of JBAUOP010000040.1, from coordinate 47,115 downwards.
TCAGGTTAGGATTGGCGGCGCGCGGAGGCGAAAGGAATTGCGAGCGGGAGGGGTACGAAGGTCATGGTGGCGAGGGTGGGCTCAGGACGATTGGTGCTGGGGGCCTAAGTTCCGATTGGGCGATGCCAGGACCTGAGATGCCGTCGATGAGCGACCGGCGATTTGGCGCTCATCGATTGCGGCCAGCCGATCTTTGAGAGGCGCAAATTGTCTTAATTCGGGACAGAACAACGGTGGGTTTCACGCCAATCGCCTGGGGGCACACCTTCCCAAACGCGAAAGGCTCGACCAAACGAATTCGGGTCTTCAAAGCCAAGCATGTAGGCGGCTTCATTCAGCTCGAGCACGGAGTTGGACAGGTAATACCGCGCCATTTGATGGCGGGCTTCATCCAGGACTCGCTGAAAACTATAACCTGCGTCCTGCAGCCGGCGCTGTACTGTGCGGGGACTGGTGTGAAGCGCCTGAGCGATCACATCAATGGATGGGCGATGTCCCGTCAACCGGTCCTGAATGGCTCGACGCACAAGTTCGACAAATGTGTCCTCGGCCTTGAACTGCCGCAGTTGCTCTTCGAACTGCGGAGCGAGGAGGTCGAGTAGCTCTGCATTGCGGGTAACGAATGGCGTTGTCGCATCCCTGGCACGGAATACGATCGCATTGCGCGCCGCGCCAGCCATTACTTCACAACCGAAGTGCCGCTCGATGGCGCGGAGGCTCGTCCGGGGCTGAAGGTATTCAACCCGGAGCGGGATCAATCGTTGATTTCCAGTGCCATGACGAGCGATGGTGAGCATCCAGGCAAGGCAATAATCTGTGAGGACCAACGGCTCGGAATCAACAGAGAGCAACCATCGGAACCCGACGCTGAATGCCGATTCGTCGAGTTCATAGAGAATTTCCTCGGGCGCCGTCAGTTTTTTATACCGAGCCATGTGCTTCACAGCGGCCACGAAGTTCTCAGTGGAAAGCGCGGCAATGCCCATAGGATGGAAGCGCTCCGTCCTGGTCTCGACGCCTAGTCTGAGTCCGATGAGCGGGTCCGTACTCAAGTTTCCAATCGCGATCCAGAGCGCGAAGAGTTCCTCAGTGGAAACAAGGGCGCGCGTCTGCTCGAAAAAATCCTGGGGCAGGCCAGCTCTGCGAAGCACCGCAGGGACTGAGATCCCGAACTCGGTCAGCTTCCGTCCCAAACGCCCGGCAACGCGGAAATGTTTCAGCATTTCAAACTCCTGTTGCACCTTCAGGGTAGTTCATTCCTACCCTTTGGGGCATGCAGGTAGCGCCAATCTGCCTGCCAATCGCGCCAACATGGCCCGGAAGTGGCGTTCTTCCCGGGAGCGAAAGATTGGCGCAATCCGCTGGGACATTGGCGCGTTCCGCAGGGCGCGTCTTTGGGAATACGGCTATCTTCGAGACATCACCGGCCTGGTCGCCGCGAAACAGGGTGAGGAGTCCGCGTTCGACCCGGAGGTGAGGAGGAAAAATGCAAAAGCGCACGCTGGGTAAAGACCTGGAAGTATCGGCTCTCGGTCTCGGATGCATGAGCATGACCTCGGCCTACGGTCCGGCAGCCGACAAGGGCGAGATGATCAAATTGCTTCGAGCCGCACACGAACTTGGCGTCACCCACTTTGACACAGCTGAAGCCTATGGGCCATTTGCGAACGAACAACTCGTGGGCGAGGCGCTTGAGCCGATCCGCGACAGGGTAACGATTGCCACAAAGTTCGGCTTCGACATCGATCCTGAAACGGGCAAGCGCACAGGCGGCACCAATAGCAGGCCCGAGCATATTAAAGCGGTGGCGGACGCCAGCCTGAAGCGTTTGCGGACCGATCATATCGACCTGTTCTATCAGCACCGCGTCGACCCGGATGTGCCGATCGAAGACGTGGCAGGAGCAGCCAGGGAATTAATCGCCGCGGGCAAGATCAGGCACTTCGGCATGTCGGAAGCGGCGGTTCAGACCATTCGCCGCGCACACGCGGTCCAGCCGGTGACTGCAGTGCAGAGCGAATACTCACTCTTTTACCGTGGGCCTGAGGCTGAGCTTCTGCCGGCCTTGCAGGAGTTCGGTATCGGCTTCGTTCCGTTCAGCCCGCTCGGCGCCGGCTTCCTGACGGGGAGGATCGACGAAAACACTCAGTTCGATCCCACCGACTTCCGGAACATGGTGCCGCGCTTCTCGCCCGAGGCCCGCAAGGCCAACATGGCTCTGGTTGAGCTGGTCAGGAGCGTTGCAGAGCGCAAGGGTGCGACGCCTGCGCAGGTTGCACTTGCCTGGCTGCTGGCGCAGAAGCCGTGGATCGTGCCAATCCCGGGAACTACGAAGCTGCATCGGCTGAAGGAGAATCTCGGCGCGGTGAACGTTGAGCTGAGCGGGGCTGACCTGAGGGAGATCGATCAATCTTCTTCCAGTCTGAGACTCCAGGGCGCACGCCTGCCGGAAGCCATGCTGAAGATGACGGGGCGCTAAGCGCTCCCGGACACGAATGACTGGATGCGGGCGTTAGTGGCGATTGAACCAAGCCGCAACGGACGGCTCGAAGGAGAGGTTCATGCAAAAGCAAAAACCTGAAGACGACAACCTGAGATTGAAAGGCTCACGATTTATCGGAGAGTGCTGCGCGCTCATCGCGCTGGCGTTGATTGCGGCCTTCTCCTTGTCTTTCGCGAGTGCGCAGGAGACCGATAACAGCAAGCTTGATCAGTCAGCAGCATCCCCGGTGGCGCCCAGGGCGATCAACCTCTGGCCGGGTGTCGCGCCCGGCTCCGAGGAGTGGAAGCAAAAAGAGTCAACGATTCATATGGGCCCGATGGAGTCGATTGTGAACGTGACGAGGCCGACTCTGACGGCTTACCTGCCCAATCCGGCGAAGGCAACGGGCACCGCGGTCATTATCGCCCCCGGCGGAGGCTTTATCTTCCTTGGCACGGATACGCACGAAATTGCGGAGTGGCTCGCGAGACGTGGCATTGCGGGATTCGTCCTGAAATACCGGACGGCTCCTTTGCGGGGCGAAACTGATGCGCAGTTAGGGCAGGCCGGTGGCGCGCGCTTTGCTGCACAGTTGAACAACCACGCCCTGATCTTAGAGGACGGGAGGCCCGGCATCGCCGACGGCATTCAGGCGATCAAGGTTCTGCGCGACCACGCCCAGGAATTTGGTATCTCTCCGGATCGGATCGTCTTTATGGGATTCTCAGCCGGGGGGATGATCACCGAGTATACGGCGGTTAATCCGGACGCGAGCGCGCGACCTAACTACGCCGCGCCTATTTATGGAGCGCCTTTCCCCGACGTGCCTCCGATTCCCAAAGGCGTGCCGCCCGTCTTCATGGAAATGGCTCAGGACGATAATCTTGCCGGCCCCCAGATTCTCGCGTTCTACGATGCGATGAAGGCCGCCGGATACAAACCGGAATTTCACATCTATGAGCACGGTGGTCATGGCTGGAGCATGCGCAAGCAAGGTACAACGAGCGATCACTGGCTCGACGAGTTTTACTGGTGGCTGGAAGCGCACGGGCTGACGAAGCCGATCCAATAGCCCTGGGAGATCGTGAAGTCGCTCGCGCCGGATTGCTCAGCTATCGACTTCCCAGGGAAAGCCACAGATTGACGAGAGCGGGCCTGTTGGCCGGCGTCGGAGATTGACGGGGATGCGGGGGACCGGAAAGGTTCTTAGAGGCAACCGCGGATCGGCAGGATTCGGGTGCTTACTCCGCGCGCAGGATCTCGGTGGGGTCGGTGCGCAGGGCGCGAAGCACGGCGGGGAGTGTGGCAACGAGCGCGGTGAGCAGAATGGCACACGCAGGCAAAGCGATGATATCCACGTCGGTTGCTTTGACCTGGTAGAAAAGCGACTGGACATAGCGCGATGCGCCGAAACCGAGCACGACGCCGGCGCAGGCTCCGAGGGCGATCATCAGGAAGACATCGAGGGTCACAAGGCGCACGATGCCGGCACGCGTCGAGCCAATCGCCATGCGGATACCGATCTCGCGGCGGCGCTGGAGGACGGAATAGTTGAGGACGGCGTAGAGTCCGATGCCGGCGAGGAGCAGCGCGACGGCGGCAAAGAAGGCGGCGAGCATGGCGATGAGGCGCTCGCGAAGGGTCTGGTCGCGGACCAGATCGAGCTGGGTGGTGATGTTCGAGACGCGAAGGCCGTTGTGGCGTTGCGCGATGAACTTGCGGAGGGAGCTGGCGAGGGCGAGCGGGTTTTGGGTGTCAGTGTGAACGGTGAAGGTGGCGAAGTCGATGGCCCTGGGGGCGGACTTGTCGTCGATTGCATTGAAGGGGATGAAGAAAACGGCGGGGCTGGGGTCGCGCAGGCTGTTGTAAGGAACGTCAGGGATGACGCCGGTGATCTTGTCGAGCTGTTGACTGGCACCGGGTTTATTCGGGTAGCCGACGGGTGCAAAGGTGCGGCCGATGGGGTCCTGGCCGGGGAAGAAGGTCTTCACGAAGGTTTCGTTGACGATGGCGGCTCCCGGCGAGGTGTCCTGAGGGCGAAAGTCGCGGCCGGAAACGAGGGGGATCTTCATGGTCGAGAGCCAGGCTGGGGAAACGTTCAGGAAAAACGCGGGAGTCGGACTGGGAGGCGCGCCGTTGACGGAGATATCCCGGTTGATTCGGATGCGGCCAAGAAGCGGCCAGCCCGAGAGGGCGACGGAGTCGACGCCGGGGACGGCACGGAGCGCCTCGGCCGTTTGATTCCAGACGACGGGGAGCTGGCCCTTGCCGGCAACGGTTTCGAGCAGGAGCAGACGGTCGGTGGAGAAACCGAGTGGGCGGTTCTGCAGGCGCTGGAAGGATGCAACGAAGAGAGAAGACAGAAAGAGGACGAGGAAACAGAAGGCGACCTGAAGAGCGATGGCTCCCCGCATGAGGCGGTGCGGCGAGTGGGGATCTTCGCCACCTTTGAGGGCGGAGACGGGGCGGACAGCCGAGGCACGGAGAGCAGGAAGCAAACCAAGCAAGAGAACGACGAGGACAATGAGCCCAAAGCCGAAGCAAAGCACACGCCAGTCGGCAGGAAGGGCGAGGCGGGCAGGGTTGTCGGGCGGATTGACGAGGCCGAGCACAAAGGGCGCCGACCACGCCGCAAAGAAGGCGCCAAGGACGGAAGCGAGGAGGGCGAGCAGCGCGCTCTGGCAGAGGATGAGCTGGACGAGGCGACGACGGCCGGCGCCGATCGAGATGCGGAGAGCCATCTCATGGGCGCGGGCGGCGGCCTGGGCGGTCATCATGTTGGCGACGTTGACGCAGGCGATGAGCAGGACGAGAGCGGCCAGGAGACCGAGGATGGCGAGCGATCGGCGATAGTCCTTCTGGAGGTCGGAGATGCCGGCGCCGGCTGGGTGGAAGACAAGCTTCTTGTTGAGATAGCGGTCGATTTCCGCGCGGGTCATGCCGCGGACGCAGGTGGAGCACCCGGCATCGAAGGCGTGGCTGACGGCGGAAAGATGCTGGCGGAGCGGCTCGAGGGCGGTGGCCGGATTGAGGCCGGGTTTCAGCATCAGGAAGATGTGGTGCCAGGTGACGGTGTCGTCGGTGACCAGGCTGTACATGTTCAGGGGCAGAAAGATGTCAGTGACGGTTCCTTTTTCGGTTCCAGTGAAATCGCGAGGGCCGACGCCGATGATTTCGAAGATCTGGTCGCCGATGTGGAGGGAGCGGCCGAGGACGCGGGGATCGCGGCCGAAACGGTGATTCCAGTAATCCCAGGAGAGGACCGCATAGGGACTGGCGCCGGGGCTGCGGTCATCGGCAGGGGCAAGCAGGCGGCCGAGTGCGGGCTTAAGGCCGAAGAGCGGGAACATGTTGCCGGAGACATAAACGACGTGGGCCTTCTCCACATCGTCCTCGGTAGACCAGGTGATGTCCGTGCGGTCGGCGTCGCTGATGGCGATGAGGTCGGCCTGGTCCCGGACCGCATCGCGCATGAGGTTGAAGTCCGGCGTGGCCCAGTAGTTGTCCTCCGCAGGCTTGCCGTACAAGCCGGTCATCTTGCGGGAGAGCATGTAGAGCCTGCCGGCGCCGGAGATGGGCAGCGGGCGCCAGAGCAGGGCGTCGATGAGACGGAAGGCGCCCACACAGGAGCCGATGCCGAGGGCGAGCGATAGCACAGCCGCCGCGGTCGCGACTTTGTTGCGGGAGAGCTGCCGCCAGCCGAAACGTACATCGGTGAGAAGGGACTCCAGCCATCCGGCAACACGAATGCTGTGGCTCGACTCGCAGGCACGCAGCGTGGAGCCGAATGCGCGGCGCGCTTCCCTGGGATCGCGCCCTGAGGCAACGGCTTCATCAATGTGGGCCTGCAACTCTTCTTCGATTTCGCGATTCAGGCGCTCGCCGTGCACGGCATTCGAGATGCGCGACCACAAGGACATATCAGGCCTCCCGGAGAACCCGGTTGATGGCCAGGCTGACGGACTGCCAGCGCGATTCTTCCGCGCCCAGCTGCTTTTTGCCTGCGGCGGTGAGTTCATACACGCGGGCGCGGCGACCGGTGTCTTTTTTGATCCACTCGGCGCGAATCCAGCCGGCTTCCTCCATCCGATAGAGCGCGGGGTAGAGGGAGCCTTCCTCTGCGCGCAGCACTTCGCCGGATGTGCTGGCGATGGCAGCCATGATGGCATAGCCGTGGAGCCGCGGGCGCCGTGACAATATCTTGAGCACGAGCAAATCGAGGGAACCTTGCAGGGAATCGGTCCTGGCCATATTTAGATGTCTTTATATAGATATCTTAGTATGGATGTCAATGCTGACATGGACTCCGCTCAGGGCTGTTTGTGGTGTTCATCATCCACTTCGTCCGAAGGGCGGCCCACGCGCGAAAGTACAGGGGAACAGGGAATAGGGAACCGTTAGAAACAGGTCTCTTTACTTCCCCTCACTGCGCTCAGGGTCTGGGTCGGGATGAGAATTTTTGGTTTCAAGAGGCGGGGGGCTGCTCGCTGAGGAGCATCTGGATGGCTTTGCGGTAGTCGAGGCCGGCCGGAACGGGCGAGAAGCGGGACATCTCTTCCGTGATGCGGAAGCTGAGGGACTTCACCAGGAGTGCCTTGCCGGTCAGATTGAGATCCATGCGGGTGAGCTGCCAGTTGTCGTTGTCGACATCGGTTTGCTCGAGGAAGATGGTGCCGCCCTTGTCGAGGCGGCCGATGATTCCCCAGCCGAATTCAACTTCGGAGATCACGTGGGCTCTAAGGCGGACGAGGCGCTCGTCGGAGGTTTCGATCCAGACCTCGCCGGCCATGCCGGTGAGGATCTTCGATTCGGCATCGGGGGGATCGAAGGCCGGGTTGGGCTTGTACGTGAGGTGCCAGCACTGGGCGATGGGCGGCGGCGCCGCAGGTGGAACCGGCGTTGGCTCGCCGGGCAGGGGGATGAACGGGGGCACGGTGACGGTGCAGGGAACGACCGAGTCCTCGTGGTAGAGGAAGGCGTCGGGAAGCTCGCGGAGGAGCTTGTCGATGCGGGCGGCATCTTCCTGCTCGCGCCGGTGGCGATGCTCCTGGAGGCCGGGATTGGCAGCGAGATTGTTGAGGCGGTCGATCTGAGCCTGGCGGCCGGCGGGTCCCAGGGGCTTGCCATTGGCGGCGATGGTGAGGGCCACGTCGCCCTGACGGGTTTCGATGATCTTCTGGGTGAAGTCGCGGCGATCGTCGCGCTTGTGGAAGACGAAACGGAGGGGCTGGGGGTGGGCGTCTTCGGCGAGGCGTTTGGCGACGGCGCGGCGGACCAGCGCGGCGGCATCAATGGAGGGCGGGGGAGCGGCCTGGGCGCGGACCAGCGGCGCGAACAGGAGCATTGCGACGGCCCCGGAAACGGCAAAACCAGGCCGGAATGAGCGGAGCAGGGAACGATGCATGCAGACTGAGCTTACGGCACTCCCGGGGGAAGACGAAGAATGCTTTGCTGCGGCCCGGGCGCCGATCCCTTCGGAGCGGTTTTCCAGTAGACGGGTTTTCCCGGCGGAAAGTTACGGTGGGCGCGAAGATACGGGTTCCAGGAGGGAGGGTGTGTGCTCTAAAATTGCAGGTATGAATCGTGCATTTTGGCGTTGCGGGTTGCCATTGGCTGCAGCGGTGTTTCTGCTTTTCCCCTCGGCGTACGCTCAGGACCACGGGCGGGGCCGGAAGTACAAGCCGCCACCACCCACCTGCAACATTACCGTCACGGTGCTGCGGGGCGACAACAAGAAGCCGGTGGAGGATGCCGCCGTGGTTTTCCATCCGCTGAAGGGCGGCAAGAACGACGGGAACATGGAGCTGAAGACCAACGAACAGGGCAAGGTTTCGCTCAATGTTGTTCCCATCGGTACGGACTTGCGGTTGCAGGTGATTGCGACGGGGTTCCAGACCTACGGGAAGGACTATGATCTGCCCGGCGCGACCAAGGAGATCACGGTCAAGCTGAACCTTCCGCAGCAGCAGTACTCGATTTACGAGAGCCATCCAACGAACGATGCAGGACAGGCGACGACGCAACCGCAGAAGCCACAGTAGGGGATCAGACGCGCTGCCAAACGCCGTACGATTCGCCGATGTGGACGGGAAGGCAAATTTGCCCGGGGCGTGATTTGCGGAGAAGCCGATAGCCGGACGAGGTTCCGGGGATTCGGTGCTGACTCATGCGAAAAAAGATGTATTCCAGGGTGAACCTCGTAGGACGTTTGCCAAAGGCGATCCAGCGCAGTCCGGCGCGGTCGCCGCAAACCCTGAGAGAAGCGCGATCGAAGTAGTTCAGATGTTCGGGCAGCAACAAGGGCCAGCGATCGCCAAGGATGCGCGCCGGCAGAGTCGAGATATCCGGAACATTCGCGAACAGAAATCCGTTGGGCCGCAGGAGCGCGCCGCAGCGGGTGAGGAAGTCGACGGGATCGGAGACGTGCTCGAGGACGTCCCATAAAGTCAGCGCATCGAAGGACGACGGCGGCAGGTTGGCGCCCTGCAGGGTCGAACACAGGACGCGGCCTCGTCCGCCCAGTGCGCCGCGGGCTTTTTCGCACAGGACCGCGGCGGGTTCGATGCCGGTGACGGTCCATCCGGACTCAGCTGCCTCGTGCAGAAAGGCGCCCGAGGCGCAACCGACGTCGAGGAGTTCACCTTTCCGGGTATAGCGCTGGACGATGCCGAGATGGACGCGTGCCGTTCGTTGGCGGCCGGCAGATTCTCTCTCATAGGCGGTGGTGTCCATCTCTCGATAGAGTTTGTGGAGATCCTCGTCCGCGGGGCGGAGCTCAGAGAAGACGAAGGAGCAGTCTGAGCAGCGGAGCAGGGTTCCATGAGAGACGTGCGTGCGCGAGGAGCCGAGGCTGTCATGTTGAAGCTGGCCCTCGCCCCCAGGACGGTAGACCTGAATGCCCGATTGACCGCAGAGGGGACAGGAGACGCCCGGCGCAATGTTCATGGTGTCTGGTGGGAGCGGTTGTGTCTTGCGACCTTGCATTGATTGTCGCACAGGAGAATCACAGTCTCGGCGGGCCGCTCTTGTGTGAAACGGCGGTATTTGCGGAAACAGCTGAGAGCGATTCGGTTTGGAACAATGAACGGCTTTGGGAAAGCACTGCGCGATGCCGGACGGCGCATGAGGAAATCCATGAGCCGAACCGCTATGCTGAAGAGGCCGTGTCCTCCACCCAGGAAACCACTTCGGGCCTGCCATCGCTGCATGATTTTTTTGCGCCGGGGGGCGTGCTGTCGCGCTCGAGCCTGCCCTATGAGTTTCGGCGCGGGCAGTTGGAGATGGCGCAGGCGGTGGAACGCGCCTTCACGGACGGGCGGCATCTGATCGTGGAAGCGGGGACAGGGACGGGGAAGACGCTGGCGTACCTCCTCCCGGCGCTGCGGCAGTGCGCGGCCACCGGGCACCGGGTGATCATCTCGACGGGCACCAAGAATCTGCAGGAGCAGCTGTTTTTTAAGGATGTGCCGTTTCTGGAGTCGCTGCTGGGACCGCTGCGCGTCTGCTATATGAAGGGGCGGGCGAACTATCTCTGCCGGCACAAGCTGTTTGCGCTGCGGAGCCAGCCGATTCTGTCGGGGCTCGAAGAGATTTCGCAGTATGAGGCGATCGCGGAGTGGGAGAAGACGACCGAGACGGGGGATCGCGCGGAGATCGACGATTTGCCGGAGGCCAGCGCGCTGTGGTCGAAGCTGGATGCGCGGAGTGAGGCTTGCCTGGGGCAGACCTGTCCGGATTACGGGCGGTGCTTCATCACAGAGATGCGGCGGAAGGCGGCCGAGAGCGATGTGGTGATCGTGAACCACCATCTGTTCTTCGCGGATGTGGCGATTCGGCAGCAGGCGGGCGGGGCTCCTGACGCGGGCGTGCTGCCGGAGGCCGGGGTGGTGATCTTCGACGAGGCGCACGAGCTGGAAGATGTGGCGTCGAGCTATTTCGGGATCAGTCTGAGCAACGTGCGGTTCGAAGAGCTGGCGCGGGATATCGAAACGCTGCTGCGGGGCGCGGGCGAGCTGAAGGCGGAGGTGCTGACGGCGGCGGCGATGATCCGCGAGCGGGCACGGCTGTTCTTTTCTGCACTGCCGGCACGGACGAATGGGCGTGGGTACGGCTCCGAAGTGCGGAGCGACGGGCGGATGCCGTTCACGAATCGCGAGGGATTTCTGGAGGCGCAGGGGGATGTCTACCTGGGACTGCTGAACGCGCTGCATCGCATGGAAGGGGAGCTGGAGCGGCTGAAGAAGGCAGAGGAGGCGCAGCCGCTGCGCCGGCGCACGAGCATGGTGAGGGAGCAACTGAAGTTTCTGATGGAGTCGCAGGACAGGAATACGGTCTTCTGGCTGGAGCGGCGGAGCGGGCGGCAGATGAGCACCCATCTTCAGGCCACGCCGATCGACGTGTCGGAGCTGCTGCGGGAGTTGCTGTTCGAGAATTATCCGACCGTGGTGCTGACCTCCGCTACGCTGACGGTGCAGGGCGGGTTCACGCATATCCGCAAGCGGCTGGGGCTGGACGAAGGACGGGAGCTGGTGGTGCCGTCGCATTTCCAGTATGCGCGCCAGGCGCTGCTGTATCTGCCGCCGGAGATGCCGGATCCGCGCGAGCCAAATTTCCAGGACGAGGCGGCGCGGAGGATGCGGCGGGTGCTGGAGATCACGCGCGGCAGGGCCTTCTGCCTGTTCACGAGCTATCAGCAGATGCGGGAGCTTTACGAGCGGCTGCTGGTGGAGGTGGGTTATCCGCTGCTGCTGCAGGGAACGGCGCCACGGAAGGCGCTGCTGGAGGAGTTTCGCACGACGCCCAATGCCGTGCTGTTTGGGACCTCGAGTTTCTGGCAGGGCGTGGACGTGCAGGGCGAGGCGCTGAGCTGCGTGATCGTGGACCGGCTGCCGTTCGCGGTGCCGACCGATCCGGTGGTGCAGGCGCGGATGCGGGCGATTGAAGAGGCCGGGGGCAGTCCGTTTTTTGAGTACCAGGTGCCGTCGGCGGTGATCACGCTCAAGCAGGGATTTGGGCGGCTGATCCGGTCGCTGGACGATCGCGGGGTGCTGATGCTGCTGGATCCGAGGCTGGAGCGGCAACGTTACGGGCGGATTTTTCTCGAGAGCCTGCCGCCGTACCGGATCACGCAGAACATTGGGGATGTGGAAGCCTTCTTTCAGCCGGTAGCCGGTAGCCGGTAGCTTGTAGCTGGGAGCTGGGAGCCGGGAGCTTGGCCGCGGTGCGCCAAAGTGCGCCATTCGGCGCAGCGACAAACGTTGTGTGACGCAGCGCACAGTGGGATGTGACGCAGGGCTCGAATCCAGGAAGGCTGGGCAGTCTTCGTGATTTCAATCACATGCGAATTAGGAAGAGTTTGGCACGCCCCGTGCAGTATCTCCGGGCATCCAGCAGTCCCCAGGAGAAGATCATGGAACGGAATCAGAGTTGTCTTGATTGCACGGCGCGCGACAAACACCTCTTCTGCAGCATGGAAAACACCTCGCTAGAGAAGTTCGACTGCATCGGAACGCCTGTGCAGTTCGGTTCCGGCGCGGTGATCTACCGCGAGGGCGACAACTGCGGCTCGGTGCACATCCTGTGCTCGGGGCGGGTGAAGCTGTCGGCGACGAGCCGGGAAGGCCGGACCCTGATCCTGAAGATTGCCCGAGCCGGCGAAGTCCTGGGATTGTCCGCCGCACTGGCCAACCAGCCATTCGAAGTGACGGCGGAAACCGTGGAGCCGTGCCGGATGAAGACGATCCGGCGGCAGGCGCTGATCGACTTCCTGGACCGCAATCCTGACGCCAGCATGCGAGCGGCGCGGTGCGTGGCACTGGAGTACAAGGCGGCCTTCAGTGAAGTACGCCGGCTGGCCCTGCCGGCAACCGCTTCGGGGCGGGTAGCGAACCTGCTGCTCGACTGGAGCCGGGAACAGGCGCCGGAAAATGCGCCGAAGGGTCGCTGCATGATGCCTCTGACGCACGAAGAAATCGCTTCGATGACCGCCACGACGCGCGAAACCGTCACGCGGGTGCTCGGCCAGCTGAAGCGCGACAACCTGATTCAGATTCACGGAGCCGCTCTCACCGTACTGCAACCCCAGGCGCTGGAAAGGCTCGCAGTTTAGTCAGACGAGCGCTTCACGAACACGCTGGTGAATGCGCTCCAGGCCCTCCCCACAGAAACTGTGAAGTTTTCTCTGTACCATGGATTTTTTCGAGGCAGCCGCAAAGGCTGCCTCTTCTTTTTGCCAGCGCAGATCATGAGACCCGCTTCGGGGGCGGGTCTCATCCGTACCGCGCTCGGCATCAGTTGTTGATGAGGCCGTTGCTAGCGGCCCGCGGGCTTGAGAGAGCGCAGGAAGAAGCTAGCCATGATGTGATCGGCCTCTTTGGACTCGGGAAGGTTGGGGTCATTCCAGAAGGCGTGCGGGAGGGCATCGAAGAGCACCATCCGGGTGTTGTCGTTGCCGGCGCGGAGAAAGGCGCGCTCGAGATTGGCGGTGCCGCTCAGGAGCATATCGCGGCCGCTGGTGATGAAGAGCGTGGGAGGCATGTTGCGGAGGTCGGCGAAGACGGGCGAGAGGACAGGATCGCGGAGGTTCGTGGTGCCGACGTAGGCGAAATTGTGATCGCTGGGCGAAGGCGGAGCGAGGTGGCCGGAGAGACCGTTGAGAGCGTACATGGCTGTGGAGTCGCCTGCGCGGGAGAAATCGCCCATGCCGGAAAAGACGCCGAGGGCGCCGGGCAATGGCAGGCCCAGCTGGCGGAGCTTCACGGCCACCTCGGGGGTGAGGATGGCTCCAGCGGAGGTTCCGTAGATGGCGATGTGCGCGGGCTTGTATGTTTTGAGGAGTTCTTTATAGACGGCGACGACATCGTCGACAGCAGCGGGGAAGGGATGCTCCGGGGCGAGGCGATAGAGGACGGCGACGACTTTCATCCGAGTGAGATTGGCCATGGGGATGGTCTCCGTCCAGGAGCCGGAGTCGGAGTTAAATCCCCCGCCGTGGATGTTGAGGAGGACGCGGTCGGGATCCATGTCGGCGACGGGCGTGATGATGCGGACGGGGACGCCGGCGATGGTGCCTCTGGAACGATGGACGGGATAGATCTGCGCCGAGACGTCGCCAGCGTGGTTTTGCCAGACGTCAGTGCCGTGACGGCGCTGGGCGAGCGTTTGCGGCATGGCTGCGTCGGACATCGGGCGAGCCAGCATGGCCCTGGCTTGCGGGCTGAGATCGGACGGGATGGGAACGACGCGCGTGACGTGGGCGGTGCCCTGCGAATCGATGTAACTGGTGTCGGTGTTGGGGGCCTGGACAGCGGTGGTGGCCTGCTGGGCGAAGGCAGAAGCGCATAGAAAGATGAGCGAGGCAGCAAGAGCTTTCATGGAGATTCTCCGCGCGATGAGGGCTGAATGCGGAAGGATAGCAGAGGAGCGGCACAGAAAAGCGAAAGGCCCGCTTTCCAGCGGGCCCGCTTCAGAGGCTATGAGGGGGTAGTCGGGGTCGATTGAGGAGTCCTGCGGTTGTTACGCCGCAGGCAGGTACAGGAAGAGACTGTTACAACCAGGTAGGTTGGAAACGCCTGAAGTCGCCTCTGGTGTTGTTTGTATAGATGCTCGAAAGGCAAGGAAGTTGGCTGCGGAAATGGAAAAAATATCGCAAGGCGATATGTCGTCTCGATTCAGGGAAATAGGTGAGTGGGCAGAATGGGATTTCACCACAGAGGACGCAGAGAGCACAGGGATCCTGGGACGAAGCCGCGTGCCAGCCCGGTTTTCATGACGGGGGCTCCACCTTGTAGAGCGCGGAAGCATGGGGCGCGAGCCTGACTTCAATGTGGTCGACGCGGCCCAGCTCCTGGCGGGCCCAGAGGTCGCGGAGGGGGCGCTTGCCGAAGGGATAGCCGAGATCGTCCCAGGAGAGATTGACGTCCTGGGGCGTGTCCGCGAGGTTGAAGACGGCAACATAATCGCCGCTCTGCTGCGGAGCGGCGGCCATCCACACAGTGAGATTCTTTTTCCGGATGACGGGACGGTTGTTTTCGGAATACTGATCGACGTCGAGAACTTCGGGATCGGTAATCGCGTTTTCGGTGGGCGCGTCCATTTTGAGCAGATTGGCGCCGATGAAGAGGGGTGAGCGCGCAATGGACCAGAGCGTGACCATGGTGCGCATTTCATCGGTGGTGAGGCGGGAGTGGCGTGGCTGGCCCCAGCCGGGGTTGGGACCAAGATAGCCGATGGGCAGCATGTCGGCGTCGGGCCAGTGACCGGGCCCGGAAAACGGCTCCCAGGCGGCAAGCAGCGCGAACTGATCTTTGATGGCCTGGGGGAACTCGGGCGCGTTCGCGGGCTTCGACCAGAGGTCCCACACGTCGTTGGAGATACGCCAGAGCTGCGCGTTCCGGACGACATCGTTGGCGTCGGAGAGCGGCGTGGGGCCGGGCGAGAGGCTCAGGACGATGGGCCGGCCGCTTTGATCGATCGCGTGGCGAATCATGTGGATTTCGTCCGCCTGATAGGGGCGGGAGATGCAGTCGACTTTCAGGTAGTCAACGCCCCATTTCGCGTAGAGATCGACGACGGCGTCGTAGTAATCCTGGGCGGCTTTGTTGTTCTTCAGGCCGTAATTGTCGGAGTTCCATGAGCAGGTGTTGCTGGTGTCGGCGGCGTCGGCGGCATGGAAATGCGAGTGGGGAATGGGCAGGTTGCGCTCGACGGCTTCGCGTGGAATGCCGTGGATGATGTGGATGCCGAAGCGGAGGCCCTGGGCGTGGACCCAGTCCGCGAGAGGGCGGAAGCCTTTGCCGCCGGCGGCGGAAGGGAAGCGGTTGACGGCGGGCACGTAGAGGCCGCGGTCGGAAAGCGTGTAGTCCTGATGGCCGGCGGGGTTCTCGGGATGCTGCGCGAACCAACTCTCGTCAATAACGACATACTGCCAGCCGTAACGCTGCAGGTGGTTGTGAAACCAGGTAACGGTGTTGCGGAACTGCGATTCGTTGATGGTCATGCCCCAGGCATCCCAGCTGTTCCAGCCCATGGGCGGGGTCTGGGCGGCCACGCTCATGTCGTTGCGGGCGGGGCGCGCCGCGATGGCGACTACGAGAAAGGCAAAAACCACAGGCAGGAAAAAGCGGAGCGCGCCTTTGCGCATGATGGGCATCCTCGCAGGATCCTGGGAAGGATCGCGGTGTTTCTATCGTAACCGCAACTCCCGGAGGCCGGTGCGGTTGGGATATACTCCTCTTTCTATGCGGGTATCCGTGATATTGCCAGCAGCCGGCCTGGGCACGCGTATGACGCCGGGCCACACGTCGCATGCGGCTCCCAAGCAGTTTCTGGAACTGGCTGGAAAGCCGATTCTGATTCGCACCCTGGAGTCGTTTGCCGGGGTGCAGGAAGTCTCCGAACTGGTGGTGGCGGTCCGCTCGACGGAGATGGAGCGGCTGACGGCGCAGATTTTCGAGTACGGCTTCGCGGAGCGCGTTCGTGTGGTGGAAGGCGGCGATACGCGCCAGGAGAGCGTGTCCAATGCGCTGAAGGCGCTTGACTGCCAGCCGGACGACATTGTGCTGGTGCATGATGCAGTACGGCCGCTGATTGAGCCGGCGGTGATCCGGCGCGTGATTGAGGCGGTGGAAAAGCACAATGCGGCCATCGTGGGGCTGCCGGCGCTGGACACGATCAAGCAAGTGGAGCGGATGGCCGACGGGGCGATCATTACGGCCACCATCCCGCGGGAGTACATCGTGCAGGCGCAGACGCCCCAGGGCTTTCGCTACGGACTGCTGCGCAAGGTGCTGGCCGAGGCGGAGGCCGACGGGTTTGTAGGTACCGACGAGGCCAGCGTGGCCGAGCGGGCCGGAATCCAGGTGTTTGTGGTTCCGGGGTCGCCGTCAAACCTGAAGATCACGCAGCCGGGAGATCTGGAGCTGGCAGAGTTCTATCTGGCACAGCGCAGCCACGCCTGAAGAGCTTGCATTCGCGCCCGCCTGATATACCCTGAATGGACACGGAATTGTCATGGACATCCGCATTGGTTACGGCTGGGACTCGCACGCATTCAAGCCAGGCGTCCCGCTGAAAATTGGCGGCATTCACATCGAGCATCCCGAGGGCCTGGCGGGACACTCCGACGGCGACGTGCTGCTGCACGCGCTGACCGATGCTCTGTTGGGCGCGGTGTCTGCCGGTGACATCGGCAGCTTCTTCCCGCCTGGCGATCCGCGCTGGAAGGATGCGGATTCCACTATCTTTCTGAATCTGGCGATGGAGGAGATCCAGAACGCCGGTTATCGCGTGGTGAACGTGGACTCGACGCTGGTGCTGAATGCTCCGAGGATCGGGCCGATTGCGGGTGAGATGCGCGAGCGAGTGGCGGATCTGCTTGGCATTGTGCCTGCGAATGTGGGCATTAAGGCGAAGACGCCGGAAGGCCTCGGCGCGGACAACGTGGCCCAGGCGCATGCCGTGGTGCTGCTGGAGAGGGTTGACGATCCGAACGAACTGCAGACGATGTCGGCGGTAATGCAGAGCCAGCGCGAGCTGGAAGATGTGGTCCGCGACCTGGTGAGCCAGGTGCACGGCGTGCCGGTCCGGCCGACGTTCGACACGGACGACATCACCTAGAATCCGACAGGATTTCCCCGGACTGAAACTGAGCCTCCTGTGGCGAGGTTTGTTTCCTGACGGCGATCTCTTCAGTTTCCAGAGGCAGTTCCGGAACCAGGCGGGCCTGGCCTTCCGGGACCAGCCAGAACTGGGCGGCATCGGGAGCGCCTTGCAGGGCGAGATGAAGGCGGTTCGCCGGCTCGGCATAACCATCGTCGGCGAGAGCGAAGGTGCCGTAGTGGATTCCGACGGCCGTGGCGGCGTCCAGGAGGCGGCGGGCTTCGACGGCCTGCTCCGGGGTCATGTGGACAGGTCCCATGAACCACTCCGGCGCAAAGGCGCCGATGGGCAGCAGAGCGAGGCGAAGCGGAACAAATCGCTCGCGAATCCGCTCGAAGAAATCGCCGAAACCGGTGTCGCCGGCGAAATAGAGGTTCCCTGAAGCGCTTTCCAGGACCCATCCGCACCACAGGGTTCGGTTGCGATCTAAGGGCGTGCGCGCGGCGAAGTGCTGCGCCTGAACGCAATGGACCTGGAAAGGTCCCCACGGCTGGGACTGACCCCAGTCGTTCTCATGGATCTCGCGAAAGCCGATGCGGCGCAGCGCCGGCGCATCCCCCAGCGCACAAAATACGACGGGCTGGTCGCGCTGCCAAAGGCGCCGGAGCGTCGGCGTGTCGAAATGATCGTAGTGATTGTGGCTGAGAAGGATGGCATGAATCGGCGGCAGATCTTCAAAGCGCAGGCCGGGAGCGCGGTGGCGCGGAGGGCCGGCGAAGGAAACGGGGCTGGCACGGTGCGACCAGATGGGATCGGTAAGGAGATTGCGGCCAGCGGTCTGGAGCAGCACGGTGGAGTGATTGATGAAGGTCACGCGCAACTCGGAACCATCGACCTTAGCCGGTGGCGGAGGGCCCGGTGTGGAGGGAATCCACGCGGGCCACGGGCCGGGTTCCCGGTTTTTGATCCATCGATAGAGCTCACGGAAACCGTGCTCGACGGTTCCGGGATTCAGGAAGCGGCCGTTGCGGAAATGATCGTCCAAATGATCCTCAGTCGTTTAGATGCGGGAGGGTGGCAAAAGAGAAAAAAGTGCGGTTCCGGGCCGGAAGGATTCCATGAGATGAGCTGTGGCGATCCGTGCAGGCGGCTGCTGCCGGGATGCGAGGTCAGGTATCGCCGACGCAAGCTGGCGGGGACGACGGGGCTCGAACCCGCGACCTCTGCCGTGACAGTGAGTCCGAAACCCGTAACTTATAGAAACGCCGGGCAATGGATGGCTCCATTGGAAGCGAAAAGGTATACCTGGGAATCGTTATTGTGGCCATAGCGTGCCCACGTATTTTCCCTCAAATCTCCCCTCAAAACACCCTGAGACCTCTGCCGTCCTGCGGCATTTGTCGCAGCTTTTCGCTCTTCCCTCTGCCCCGTAACGGCAGAGGTTTCCACTCAAAAAGCCTAGTCCGATCCAAAATGTGCCGACGCTTTCGTCATCGTCACTCTCAGTGGACGTGCACATTAGCGATGGTGCGCTCACTGAGATTCACACCACAAGCTTAAGAGCCGGTTCGCTCAGTCGATGATTTTGGCGCCTTCGATCCTGGCGCGTTTGACGTTGTTCTGCATCTGTTGCAACTGCTCTGGCGGATGCCCCTTCCACTTCATCACCTCGCCAACGACACGCAGCGGATCGCGGGAGCGGTAGGAGCGGGTCGGATTTCCGGGAAACTTTTTGTCCGTCAGGTTGGGGTCATCGACAATCGGTCCGGTCGGCTCGACGAGGTAAATCCTCTCCGGCCCGTCGCCGGCGGCCAGTTCAGCCCCCCAAATTGCGGCATCGAGCGTACCCGTGCAATAGACCCAGGAGAGTGGGTTTCCCTCGCCGAAGTTGGACGCATACCCAACCCCGATCAGATCGCCGTGCGCGAGATCGGCACGGGTTCCGTGGAAGAACTGTTGGCAAAACCTGCTATCGATTGCTGACATCATCCTGCTCTCTCATACAAACGGCGGCACAACTCGCACGATGATGAGGGAAGACGCAGGCTTGCGGCAAGCCCGGGCTCTTCAGATATCCTGAGAGCAGGGATAGTCCGGCAACTCCTTCCCCGCCTCTCCTTGATGCGGGATCGAGACTTATATCGTCGAAGAAAATCGATGCGCTGCTTGCGGTGAGAGCGTGGAGACTACGTGTATCATGTGCGGAAGTACTATTCCCCCAGAGGAACTCTCCTCTTCTCCAATGTGTAGGTGGTGCGCGCATATGTCTTCGAAGGACGATTAAGCATTGGTTCAGTGTCCGTCTCCTACTCTCTGCGTTGTCCGTTTTCGTCCGGTAAGCCGACCAGTTTCTGCGCTTCGTTCACGTTGTCCATAAGCGAACCACCGCCCTGCATATTGAGCATCTTGACGATATCGGACAAATCGGCGTACTGCACAGCTGCTTGCGAGACCCTGTTCTTTTCGCGCATCTCGGGCGAGCTGTGATATTCAACGGCCCATCCTTCGCTAAGGGAGCCATGACTGGAATTCGCCCCTCGCGAGATGGGCACGATGCGCAGATACTCGAATCCTTTGAGCCGCGCCACGCGGCGGTTCATCACATGATCGATAACAAGTCCTGTCACTTCGAAATTCGGAAACGCTTGCAGGTATGCTCGCCGATAGGCGCGATAGTCCACATGCACCCACACTTGCCTGGGCAAGTGCAACACGATGGATTCAGGGAGGTCCCAGATGGCCATCCGGACATCGGCCGTCTCGGGTTCATAGGCCTCGACCAATAGGGCCTTATCTGGGAATTTGGGCATGAGTTGCGCGGCGATTCTGCCAACATATCTTTGAATCGCGGATCTGTCCCGGGCCGCGATCGGTACGTACAGGCATGGCTGGAGTCCCGACCGCTCAGGAATGCGCGTTGCATGTTCATCAATCGGCCGGACAGCCCGCGCTGGCTTTGTCGTCACCAGGGCCACAGCGATCTCCACCATGATCTGTTTGTCGATACCGGGGCACTCAGAACCGTCATATCAGGCGAACCCACGCGAGTTGCGGTGTGGTCCACAGCATCTTCGCCGCTGAAATATCTCTCTTTCGCGTGTCGATGATACGCGCGGTTCGCATCGATCCGTGGCTGAGACCAATCCTCCGCCCATAGCACTCTGTTGTTTCTGACCCAGTAGTGCGACCGGCATTGAAAACCCCAGTTGCCGATCGACGGATCAAGTGAAATCGTCTTGCCGTCAAAAGTAAGCTTCCAAACCGTGGGGCTCAGTGGCGTCACCACTTCTTTCCCGCAGCCGCAGCAACATTTGTGAACCACCGTCGCGTATTCGATCGACACATAAATCTTCCCTTCCTCGATCACGTCCGGCATGAATTCGACGAATTCGTGTGTAAGGGCCTTTGACGGTTTCATGTCTGGTCGCAAAGAACTTGGCCCCCGCCCGCTGGCTGGACATCTTCGTTCCGCAGCATATTGCCGCCAATGGTATACGTACAGTGATGCTCACGATCGAGGTCCTGGTAAAAGCCGGCGAGCTTTTTCCATTTGATCACCGCCAGCGCCGCATTCAGCGCGTTCAAATCGGCAATCTGGATATTGGTTGCGTATTCGTTGCGATCGGCATCGCTCGCGAACGACACGCGCTTGCGCAGATGATCGCGTTGTACCGGGGTGCTCGTCGTCACCCTCAGGATGCCGCCGAGGGAGCCTTCGCTGAGGTAAACGCCCATGCCCACGTCGATGAAGTACAACCCAAACTCTTCGAGCTTTTCGACGATGAACTTTTTTGCCGTCCCTTCCATGCACAGGAAAACAAAACTCATCACCCGGAGTTCGTTCACGTTGTCCATACCGATGTAGTCTTCATGCACGAAGATGCCGTTGCGCATCTTGTCGTAAATGCCCTTCAGATACGCGGCTTTCTTCGGGATCGCAACCAGCTCTTCGAGCGACGGCGCGCCCGGCGTCCGGAAAGCGTTGTGCTGCAAAAAGTCGTCGCCGTCGTAAAGGTGTATCTCGCGCACCGGCGTCTTCGAGACCAGGTCGAGGACGTAAGAGCCCGTTCCGCCGAGGCCGACAATTGCGATTTTCTGCACCGTCGCGAGCTTTGCCGTGACCGCGCCGATTTCGGCCCGGGTTGAGGCCGTGTCAATGTACTTGAACACCGTCTCTTCCTCGTCGGAAGCTGGGACCGGTCGGAACATCTTGGCCGTCACCTCCGGCTCGATCTTCTGTGCGTAGCCCGACAGGATCGTGACGTACTGCGTCACCTTGTCGTAGTAGTTTTCGTAGGCTCCGCTCGGCATCGGCTTTGCCGAGAACGTCTGGTCGATCTCGACGCCCTCGCCGAGCCTGGTGCGCGCGTTGCAGACGTTGCCGATGGTGTCGATCAGCGTATCGTTCGCGCGACGCGGAAATTCGCCGATGAAATGAGCGACGTGATTCTCCGGTTTCACCGTCACGTCGCCAGCGAGCTTCAGCGACATCACGAGAATTCCGCGCTTGACGACCCGGCCGGACCCCACGTATGGAACGTCCTTCACCAACAGGTGATCCGACCGGATTTCAAGATCGTAGCCCTCATTACGGAGCGGGGTTAAATCGGCGCTACGACTTATTGGTTTCTGTGACATCGAAGATCATTCCATCCTTGACGCGAACAGTTTCGCCTTCGGTCAGCGTACCCTCGTGGTTCCTCCGCGGACCCTTACGATAGGTCACAGAGAATTGCACGGTTGGGCCCACTGGCACAGGATTGAACGCCAGCGCGACGACGTGGTCGAATGTCAGCGTCTTTGTGGTGACTTCCTTCTTGCGGCCGTTCACGATGATCTTGTAGACCTTCGGGGGCCCGCTGTGGAAGTGCTCATCCGCCTTCAGGTGGACAATCTCCGGCCCATTGTCAACCTCTGGGTCTTCGTGATCGCCGGCGACTTCGCGAAACAGCTCCAGACCTGGTCCAACCTCGCTCAACGCGTACAAGGCCGTGCCGGTGGTGGGGTTGGGCGAGTGGTACGTGTGCTGATCGATAAAAATCTTTACCTCGTGCTCATGTTCATGCTCGGACATTCAAATTCTCCTTTTACTGACACGCTTGTGGCGCCCAACATCGGTAATATGCTGCTTGGTGGGCCGGGATTCTGCCGGCCCGCCCCTTGTGCGCCTTACCGCCCGGATTTGTGCTTCGCAGGATCCACGAGTTTGTACGTGGTTCCCTTGGCGGGTGCAGGTGGCAATGGTTCTCCCTTCACAGAAGTCACCTCAGAGCCCTTTCCGCCACGGGGTCCGATCTGCTGGTACAGACCAGACACCGGGACGGTTTCACCGGGTCTCAATCCACTGGGTCTCTTCGACATCGTTTTTCACCTCCTTTCAGTTCTAAATAAGACTCATGTGCGCGCCTTGACTCGCGCAGACGCGCGAACCGTTAGGTTCTGCGACTGGAAGCGGTTGCGGACAAGCTGCGCCATCTCGTCGTAGACGCGCACCTTCTTCTGCGGATCGGCAATCGTCACGATCAGCGAGAAGGGTTGCGGCTTGAAAGCGTCCTCGTCTTCAATTCCGTGCCGGGTCAGCAGGCGAACCATCATGCGCCAGCGTTCCCCGCGCTCGCCACCCTCCATATTGCCGTGATAGGTGCGAACGGGAGCCCACTTGCGAAGCTTCTCCACCTGATAGGACTCGTACAGCTCTCCCACGTTCTTGTGCTCCGGAGGTACCAGGCCGACGAACTTCAATTTCGGTTTCACAAGGCCGGTCTCTCGCGACGTTTCTTTGCGGTAGACCCCGAAGTGGGCGTCGATATGCGTTTCGCAATACTCCGTTCCCCAGCGCGCGCCCCGCGCCGGCGCGAAGGCCACTGTCATCCAGACCTCGCCGTGATATTTCCCGTCGCGCTTGAGCGACGGCGGATATGGGAAGTCATTCCATTCGAGGAAATAACCGGGACGGAGGACGTCGTCAAAGACAAGCGTTGACGTGTACGGAGTGCATTCGAGGCAATACGGCACTGGGGCAGGCAAGCCGAAGCCGAAAAAATTCTCTTCGCCATCGGGCACGCGCTGTGAGGTCCGCGGGTCACGGGCGTGGTGGGTGAGCAGGGCCCGCGCAAGTACCGGCGACGGTGTAGGCGTCACCTGATGGTAGATTTGCGCCAGCGTCCGCGCGACAAGCGGCGTAGCGAAGCTCGTACCGAGATTCTCGGCCGAGCCGTTCCCGTTGACGGAGCGGATGCCAGAAATATGTGAAGCGTCCGTCGTACAGGCTCCGCCATAGTGGACGAGGTCAGGCTTGATAACGTAGTTCGGTCCAGCACCGTGTCGCGAGAACGCAGACGGCTGATGCTCTTTGGGCCCTTTGGCTTTGTAGTCCACGTGCGATACCGCGCCGACCGTGATGCCGAGAACGCTATCAGCTGGCGTCGTGATCCGTCCGGCGTTCAACTGCTTGCCGACGCGGGGGTAATCCAGCAGGGGCGGCGTATCGTAGTTCCCAGCGCTAATAACGAAGGAGACTTGGTATTTTTCCTGGAGATTGTCGAGTTCCTCGGCCAGTTCAGAAAACTTGTCAAGCGAGCAAAGGGCACTTGTGCCGAGCGAAAGGTTCCAGACCTTGTATTTGTTAGCGTGCTGCTTCAGCGCCTCATCGAGAGTCTGAAGGAACTCGGATTCAAACAAAGGAAGCGTGGCGCCTTTTGCCGGATCGTCGTTAGGAATGACCTGCAGGTCATAGACGCCGCAAGGGCCGTCGTTCAGGCCCGCAATGGTCGGATTGAGCTGGCAGCCCCAACAGATCAGCCCCGCCACGAAGGTGCCGTGGTCGGTGTTTCGGTAGGGCGGCGCAACCTCTGAGTTGCGGCCTGCCACCCAGCTTTCAAGGCCAGGAATATTACTTGCGATACCACTGTCTACGACAACGACAACGGGGAAGTCCCCGCTCACATCTGCCGCAGTAGGCAGCGCTGGCAAGGGCTTTGTGGCGAACATGCGTGGGCGAATGGTTCGGATGAGCGGCATCGGTGCGATCGAACGTACACCGATGACGCGAGAAAGCGCCTCGACATCGTCCACCGTCCGACATTCGGCTTCGTAAGTGAAGCTGGAAGGCGAATATCCTCGATTGCTTAAGGCGATATCACGCCGTTTGCAGGCGGCCTGCAAGTCCGCAACGAGGTTCGGCTGGTCCCGATCCGGGCCGAAGTTGAAGAGCCCGACACGGGTGATGAAGCCATTCTTTCCGCGCGGACTGTTGCGAAGGACGTCAGACGCGCCGAGGCCGCTACGCCGATACGAGGGCGTGATCGGTTCAATCGTCTCGACGCACGACAGCTCCTTCGTCATTTGGTCTGACGTGTTGTGCTCGATGATCGACGTCAGGCGGTCCAGCCCCTCGGGCGTCGCCTTAACGAACAACTCGCCGAGGCCTCCCCCGCTCACGATGGGGCAGGACTGCGCCGAAAAAAGATGCTCCGGTCGGTGACTCTTGGCGGCCGCCTGCGAGACCAACTTCACTCTCACTGGCGCGGCACCAACTGTCCTGATCTGCGGAACAATTGCGGTGCGAATCGCCGCGATCTGGCTTGAGAGAGACTTTCTGTATTTCTCATCGACCAGCCGGAATGGCTTCGGCGGCGATCCGCCGCCGGGCACTTTCCTCTCCGTGTATTGATTGGGCATGATCACCTTGATCAGAAGGCGTTCTTGCCGCGGGGGTCTGGTTGTCTCAGCCATTGGTCTCTATCTCCGTTCCGGTAGCCCAGCGATGTGCCGTCGCCTTTGAAACGCCCAACAGATCGGCGAGTGCGGCGTGACTGTACAGCTTGGAGTTTCTGTCGCGCAGCAAGGTCGCAACCGCCTGGACATCCTTGCCGCGCAAGTGCGACAGAAAACGACGATCCTCGCCCTCTCCAATACCCATGTTTTGAAGAATCTGGAAGGCATCCTTCAGCCCGAGGTGCTGTTCCTTCGTGAGCTGACGGCGGTGGAGCCGCACATAGACCTCGCGAATGTCCGAACCGGAAAACCCTTCGGAAAGATCAACGAGGAGAGCGATTTCCCGATCCGTGAATTTCACCCCTCCACTAAATTCCGTCCACATCTTCTCTCGTAAATCCGCCGCCGGAAAATCCAGCGCGAGCCGGTAGCTAAAGCGCCGCCAGACTGCGGAGTCCAGCAGTTCCTCATGGTTCGTCGCTGCAATCACGATCGAATGACTTCCCAACGTGTCAAGATTCTGGATGAAGCTGTTTACCACCCGCTTCAGTTCGCCCAACTCCTGACTGTCGCCGCGCAGCTTCGCGATCGCGTCAAATTCGTCGAGAAACAGCACGCACGGCGTCTTGGCCGCGAAATCGAAAAGGGCGCGGATGTTCTTCGAGGTGCTTCCAAGAAACGACGAGATCAGGCCGTCTAGGCGTGCGATGTACAAATCAAGGCCGAGTTCCTTCGCCATATACCGCGCGAGACGGCTCTTCCCGGTTCCCGGAGGTCCGTACATGAGAAAACTGAGAGAACTTGTTAGGCTGTCGCCGTCAGCGATCGCGTAACTCTTCGCGATGCTCAAGAACTCGTTGACTGTATCCCATTGCTCCTGGCCAAGCATCACCGGCGGCTCGGACAACGTCTTGAAGTTGACCTGTTCGATCAGCGGAAACCTGCTATCTTCGTCAACGGGAAGCGTGGTCGCAAATGCGGAGCCGGTAGGCCGCAACTGATGATCGCTCTCTTCAAGCATCTTGCGTAGCCGTGCCGCCGATGACACATCTCCAGCCTTTTCCAGTTTTTCCGCGAGGAATGCCGTGTAGTTGCGCACTTTGTCGATGTCGAGACGAAGCGCCCCATTTACGATACGAAATAGCTCGCTCATGAAGAGTTTATCGGACTGCATGAGACGATAATGCGCTTTTACGAGACGATTGTCAATTTTTACCTCTTAGAGGCGCTCCGGGGCCGTTAGTGACACCTTAATGCGTCCCGGCAGCGTGAGGTTTCCTCGCTAAGCCGTTCGACCACAATGCATTTTGGTATTCGGCTTCTGTCGTTCCGAGGCAGAGATTTCCGGACTTGCGCCTGTGCTACCTGCCTTTTGGCCTCCCATTCTGCCGCCCAGAGACCGTGGGCGCGGGAAGATCGGTTCGAGCGGAAGTGCTGAGATCGCGCCGGGGACACCTCTGTTGCGTATCGCCATTACTTGTTATTATGTAATGGCATATTGCAACACCCCATGACCCATGGCTCAGTACGCGCAAAAGACCATCGAATTCGTCACGAAACATGGGATCGTGCGGCCGCGTGACATCGAGGCCATCGGCATTCCGCGTGAGTACCTGCTGCGTCTCCATCGCCAGGGCAAACTGGATCGTACCGGGCGAGGAATGTACAGCCTTCCGCACGCCGACGTCACGGAGCGGCATTCCTACGCAGAGGTATCGAAGCGCGTTCCGGATGCCGTTCTCTGCCTCCTTTCCGCGCTTACATTCCACGGAGTCACCACACAAAATCCCGCCGCCATATGGATCGCGCTGCGAAAAGGAGCAAGAAGCCCTTCCCTCACCTCGCCGGCCATTCGAGTTGTGCGCCTTTCCGGGCCGTCCCTCACCGAAGGGGTTGAAGAGCATCACATCAAGGGTGTCCCCGTGCGTGTCTACTCCGTCGCAAAAACCGTGGCAGACTGTTTCAAGTTTCGCAACAAGATCGGACTGGATGTGGCGATGGAAGCTCTGCGGGATTCGATTCGACAGAAAAAAGCCAATGTCAATGCGATCTATCGCTACGCAGCGATCTGCCGCGTAAGCAATATCATGCGGCCATACCTGGAGTCGCTGTGAGTACTGAGTCCGGCGCAAACTCTGCAGCCTCGATACGCGCCCGCTTGCTGCGTCTGGCTCAGGCAAGCGGAGAGGACTACCAGAGGGTACTCGGCAGGTACGGCATCGAACGTTTTCTCTATCGCCTCGGACATTCCTCTCACCGGGACCACTTTGCCCTCAAGGGCGCCACACTCTTCACACTCTGGACGGGGCAAACGCATCGTCCCACCAAAGACCTCGATTTGCTTGGCCGGGGATCTTCTGCAATCGAAGATGTAGAGACCGCCGTGCGGGAGATCTGTGAAATCAAGAACCAAGATGGGATCGTCTTCGATGCCAAATCCGTGGAAGGAACAAGGATCAAAGAAAACGATGAGTACGATGGCGTGCGCGTCCGGCTCAACGCTCACCTCGCCGGTGCGCGAATTCCCATGCAGGTCGATATTGCGTTCGGGGATGCCGTTTTCCCGGAACCGGAGTTGGCTACGTTCCCGGTTCTCCTTCCGATGGCTGCGCCGCAGATTCTCGCTTATCCTCGCGAATCTGCGATCGCGGAGAAGCTCCATGCAATGGTCGAGCTCGATATCCGCAATAGCCGAATGAAAGACTTCTACGACATTTGGTTTATGGCCCAAACGTGGAGCTTTGAGATGTCACTGCTGCACCGCGCCATCACGGCCGTATTCAAACGCCGCAGTCTCGCTCTTCCTGAGGGTGCGCCGTTCGCGCTCACCGCAGACTTCTCGAACGATACTCAAAAGAAGCTGCAATGGGATGCCTTCATCGGCCGTTTGAATAGCGGCGGTGTGGCCCCATCGCTCGACGAAGTCGGCACCCTTCTCCGCGCTTTTCTTCTTCCTTGCCTGTATGCTGATTCGCCAACGGAGACACAAGTCCGCCGCTGGGTGCCAGGTTCTGGATGGACGGATGCGGCAGGTTGAAGCTTCAGATGGTGCAGTCTCCACTGACGGCGCGCACAGAATCGCAATTGAAGGGAGCCTAATCTGGGTTCAGGAAGTATTGCGGCGACTTTCCATAGAGCTTTGCCAACTGCAGAAGCTCCATCATGTCAATGCGACGCTCACCAGTCTCGCATTTCGACAAGAAGGAATGAGAGAATCCCATGTGTTTGGAAACCTCGCGCTGATTCAACCCAGCCTCTTCGCGTGCGGAGATCAGCCTCTGGAGGATCGCATCATATTGAGGTTGAAAGGGAGCCGTTCTCGCTTTGCGTGATCTGCGAGTTTCGGATTTTCGCGGCTTGCCCACTACTCAAGTGTCGGTAACGGGTTGCCTTATCCCCTAATAAGGGACAGACTGGAGGCTGAGTACAGATTCTGGGGAGGCTGTAGTGGCAAATGGATTCTTTGAATGCGCAGAATTGTCAGGTAAGACAATCCAGACTCTGCGCGTGTATGAGAACCGCGATCAAGGCAATGAGGTGGTAATTGAATTCACAGATGGAACCGCCTTTTCCTGCTGTCTGGAGGCTAAGTGCGTGGCATCAGCCGTATTTTTTCGCCCCTCCAATGGCACTCCAGAGGTCCTTCGCAACTATTGCTCGTGAGCTGTTATTCCATTTCCGAATAACAAATAGTTGCTGCGTTATTGGACATTGGAACTGAAGAACCTTACTTTTGCGCCATGCTGACACTCCAGTCAGCGGAGGTGCAAAGTGAATGGAATTCGCCGTGTTCGTCGATCAAATAAAGCTCGCCTTCGCTTGTTCATTCAGCCTAGCCGAAGGCTGAGAAAACTCCTCACCAAGGAAAGCCTTCTTCAGGCCGCGCATGTCATGGGTCCGACCCTGACCGCGCTCCTGTTCATGGGCGCCAGCAGTGCCGTCGCACACGCCCAGGGAACCATCAGTTTCAGTGGTGCTCAGACCCTGATGCAGACGGTGCAGACGTTCGCGGAATACGCGGGCGCGGTGATCTGCTTGGTCGGCCTTATCTTCGCCGGCATCAGCTTCATGAGCGGCAACATTCAGCGCGGCGTGATCGGGCTGTTCGGAGCCATCTTCGGCGCCGCCGTGCTCGGATGGGGAGCGGGCTGGATTAGCTCTCTGACCGGACAGAGTGTGAGCTGACCATGCAGACCCCGAAGCGAGGAGAGCCCGTCGCGATCAACCAGGCGCTCAATAAGCTGCGGGAGAAGCTCGGGCTCAATCTGCCGACCTGGCTGGCAATCGTGATGGTCTGCGTCATGGCTTTTCTCGCCGGCTTCCACATGCTCGCGATCGTGTCCTTCCCGCTACTCGCAACGGGGTGCTGGCTTGTGGTCCGCAAACACCCCAAAATGTTTCAGCTCTGGGCGTTGAGCCTCAGCCAGAGGTCATATTATGACCCACGCAAATCGTGAACAGCTCAAACATACGCCGTGGTTCGCCAGGGCCGGAGCCGCGTGCAGCATCGTGCCGATTGCGCGCTTCGTCAATGAGCACATCTTTGTGCTCAAGGGCGGCGGCTATGGATGCCTGTTCGGGCTCGCCGGCATCGACGAAGAGGGATTGACGGACCAGGAACTTGACGCCCGGATGCTCTCCGTCGAGGGCGCATTGCGCGGACTTCCGGAAGGATCGTGCCTGTATCAGTACACGCGCGTGATGTCAGGGTTCGATTTTCCACGACAGCGGAATTACGCCAACCCAATCACTCAGGTTTTCGCGGATGACCGCCTGGCGTTTCTTGAAAAGACGGCAGGTTTCCGGAGAATCGACCTGCACTGGTGCCTTACGCTGGAGCCGCCGAAGGTCATTGCATTCGAGCAGAAGCCGAAAGAGCACGCTGCCGACACCTCCCGAATGCTGGCCGAACTAAAAAAGACAGCCACGATTCTGGAGGGACATCTTGGCAGTTCATTGGGACTGCGGCTCCTCGACAAGAACGCAGCATTCCAGTTTTTCAGCTACCTCTTCAACCTGGAGGAATGGTCTGCCGCCGACGAGATCCGCAGCGCCAACGGTGTTGACCGGCAGATCGTGAAAAGCCCGATAGCCTGGCACAGCGATCATCTGCGTGTCGGCAAACGCCTTGTCCAGATGTTCTCGCTCAAAACTACTCCGGAGGCGTCCCGGCCGTGCCTCTTTTCCGGTCTGCTTACGCTCGATTGCGACAGCATTCTTTGTTCCACGTGGAGACCTAAGTCCACCACCGCAGCGCGGCGAGAGGTTGATGCCCAGGAGAAGTTCATCTCCTTTTTCAAAGTCGGCGTGCTGACACGCGTAATGAGCGGGCGAGAAGTGGCATCGCTCGAAACCGGAGCCGGCGCGAAAGCGGCCAACAGCAGCGTCGATGACCTGAGCGAAGTTATCCGCTCGCTCGACAGGAAAGCACAGGGGGAATACTCGCTTCGCTTGCTGCTGGCTGCGAACAGTCCGGAACAGCTGCGTGACACGACGCCTGCCGTGCATCGGGCATTCGTTGACGCACGAGCGCAGGCCATCGAGGAGACACTGGGTAATCTCTCCGCGTTTTACGCGATGTTCCCTGGCAACGGGAAGTTCAACGTCTTCCCGTTGTGGCTCTCGGAAGACCACCACGCCCGGCTGTCTTCCGTGTTCGCGCCGCATCTCGGTCACCCGCATTCCGAGGACCTGGATGCCGAGTACCTGAATATCCTGGAGACACGCGCGCGGACGCCGTTCTTTCAGGATGTGTATGTGGATGGCGTGCGGGTCATGCTCATCCTCGGCCCAACCGGCACGGGCAAATCCGTGCATGGGAACCAGCTCATTGCCCTTGAACAGAAATACGGTGGTTTCAGCTACATCTTCGACATCGGGGGTAGCTATGAGAGCGTCGTCGAACTCTACGGCGGCCGTGTAGACCGTATCGGCAAAGACGGCCCACGCGTCAATCCCTTCGCTCTGGCGCCGACTGAAAGCAATATCAAATTCCTGTTTTCCTTCATCAAGCTCCTGCTCACGAACAGCGGCGCGGAGTTGGAGCCGGAAGATGACGACGTCATCCACAAGGCCGTGCAGGATATGTACCTGCTCGACCGTGAAAACCGCCGCCTATCCAATCTCTACTTGCCGAAGAAGCTGGATCGCTACCTCTCGAAGTGGGTCCGGGATGGGATCTATCACGCGGTTTTCGACAACGTCGAGGACAGCCTCTCCCTGTCCCGCCTGCAATGCTTCGATTTCCAGGGCGTCAACAACAACCAGTACGCCGATCTGATTGAGCCGCTGATGGTGTGGCTTCTCCGGCGCATCAATGACGTTCTTTATGACCCGGCGAATCTGGGCGTGCCCAAACACATTCTGATCGAGGAGATCTTCTCTTCGATGAAGAACCGGCAGTTGCTCGAAGGCGCGCTCGGCTCGATCAAGACCGTCCGCAAAAATCTCGGCGGCGTGACCATGATCGGCCAATCCGCGGAAGACCTGGGCGAAAACGCGGACACCATCGTGAACTCCTGCACGTCGTTCCTGTTTTTGAAGGACGCAACCTTCAACCGAAAGCGTTATGCCGAGCTGTTCAAGCTGAACGAGCAGCAGATCGCGCTGTTCGAGAGCCTGCAGGACCGGGAAGCGCTGTACATCCGCCGGGATGGCCTCACCAAGGTCGTGATCCTTAATCTCGACAACCGCAGCTACGCCATCTTTTCCACCAAGCCCAAAGACCGGGTGCGCCGGTCGAAGCTGATCGCCAAATACGGCCTCACTCAGGGCATCGATCGATTCGCCCAGGGTGAGTCCGCGTAACGCAGAAAGGATCGACCATGAAACCGTTCATCCCGATTGCCGTAGCTTTTGGACTCTTGCTCCCGGCAGCTCCCGCAATGTGCGCACAGCCAGCGCCGAAACAGCTTGTGCCGAGTGCGCCGCGCACCCTGGTGGTATCGACAACCGCCGCTCCCCCTGTGGTTCGCGCGGCTCTGCTGCAATCCACGCTGATCGTGCTCCCGCCACAGGAGAAGGTGGCGAATGTCTTTGCCGGCGATACGGTGGACTGGGTCTTTGACGGTGGGCATCTCTCCAGCCGCTTCATCAGCATTAAGCCGAAGGTCGCCGGCAGCACAACCGACGTGCATATTATCTCCGATCATGGCAACGAGTACACCCTGGAGCTTGAGGAGATTTCTAACGATGCAGATCCTCACTTTGACTCCAAAGTTCTCCTGACTCCGGGCGACAAAACAGCCCAGGAAAAGCTGGTTGAGCTGCCGGTATTCGTGCCCGCTTCCGAACTGGACCAGGCAAAGCAGGAAATCGCGGCTGCGAAAGCTGCCGAAGTGGCCACGCTGAACGCCGAACAGACGAAGGAAGAGGAGTACCGCAGTCAGTATCCCGGCACGCTCCGCTTTGATTTCACCTGGGACAAATCGAAGGGCGACAAGCTCGGCCTGCACCAGATATGGCATGACGACAGATTCACCTACCTGCGCGGTCAGTTCCAGGAAACGCCTGCGCTCTACGAGGTCAAAGATGGCAAGCCTTCCCTGATCAACTTTGACTTATCGAACGGCCTCTACACGGTGCCAAAGGAACTCGACCGCGGCTACCTCGCCATCGGCAAGCAGAAAGTGGAATTTCACCGCACGGACGGGAGGAATTAGCCATGCCGGAACCAAATGAGAACGCTCCCGCGACTGTTCCGGGGCAGCCCGAAGCAAAACCACCCCTGCGGAAGACGATGCCCGTGATCGTTGCCCTGGTTGTCATCATGGGCCTGATCGGCATCGCCAACCTTTCGAGCTTGCTCCGAGGCAACAAGAGGGTTGCGCCAGCAGGCGCCGTGCCTACCACGCGCCCGGCAGCACCAAACGCCCAGGAGGTGAACAGCTTCGAGACGCAGCAGCAATTGCAGGCGGAGCGGGATGCTCAGGCGCGGCAACACCAGCAGGAGATCAACGCTGCCATGCAGCAGCTTGAGGCGGCGGAGGGTATTCCTGGACCCGAGGACGCCAACGCGCCTCCTATGACCGCCGCGCAGCGAGCGGCGATCTATGGCGAGAGTCCCAATGCGCCGGTTTTCACGTCGGACGCCTCGCAGGAGCGGGCAGAAACGAAGCAGCGCGAGCTGGCAAGAGAGAAGCAGCAGCAGGAGGCCATCGACAGCGATACCGTAGCCATCGATTTCGAGCACCCCGCCGCTGCTACGGCCCCATCGCCCATGACGGTCTCGCCCGAAACGAAACCAGAGACGGCTAACGTGCAACCCGCTGCCACACAAAAGGCAAGATCCACCGCGGGTAGCGATGCGATGGCGCCTTACCCCTTCGATCAATACCAGGGCCGTCTGTACCGCATTTTCGAGGGAACGGTCCTTGAGGGGGTCGTGACCAACCACGTCGATGGCGGCTTCAGCGGCCCCGTTCTGGTCATGCTTACAACGGATTACTACTCTCACGATCACCAGCAGCTTCTGATGCCCCAGGGCACACGGTTGATCGGAACCGTGCAGAGTGTCGGCAACGCGCAACAACGGAAGATGTTCGTCACCTTCCATCGGGCCATCTGCCCAGACGGATTTTCGCTTGATTTCGACAAATACATCGGCCTCGATCAGATCGGGACCACCGGACTTGCTACGAAGGTCAGCCACGGGTACTTTCAGGCGTTCGCCGCCGCCGCGATGATCGGCGGGCTGGGCGGCCTGGCGCAGATCGGCAACAGCGGCAGCATTCTCACGCCTTCCGCGGAGATTCAGAACGGAATTTCCGAGCAGTCGGCTGTGGAAGGCGAGCAGGTATTGAACCATTTCCTCGATCGTTTACCGGTTATCACTCTCAAGGAAGGCTCCCGCGCCCGCATCTATGTGGGCCGCGACATCCTCATTCCGTCCTACGCGGAACATCGCATGGACCCAACTCTTTGACCCTGAGCCCGGAAGGAGGCTTTGTCATGAAAAATCGTCAGAAATGGATCATTGGCGGCGCGGCACTGCTGCTTACGGCGACGCCGACCTTCGCGCTTTTCGGCGTCGGCGACATCGTCTTCGACCCGACCAGCTACGCCAGCCTCGTTTCCCAGCTCACGACGCTCGAAACGCAATACAACATGCTCAAGAACAACATCGAGCACTTCTCAATCAAGCAGCAGTGGCAGACCGCGCTAAACACCATGAAGAACGCCAACGTCCGGAACATGTTTGGGGAAACCAACGGCATGACCACAGCCCTCAACACGAACTCGCCGGCAGCGTCGTCCACGGCGTGGACCGCGGCGACGGTCCCCGTGAACGGAACGACCACCATCTATCTGGCCGGACAGACGCCGGGCAGCTCGCAGCTCTCCGAGCTTGCCATGATCGAGGCCTCCGACTCGGTTTCGCCCGACTGCTTTACAGCCGTGGGCCAGTATCGTGCGGCCAGGACCCAAAGCGCCGCAGCCAACGGCAGCCTCGCCTCCGAGCAACTGGATGGCAGCACAGCCACGAACAGCGAAGTCGAGCAGTTGAATCTGCTGAACGCCGCCGAGGCACAGAAGATGTCCGAAATGCAGTCGCAGGGCGTGCTGCAGGCGTGTCTTGCGTCCGAGATGGCCGTCTCGAACATGCAGCAGCGCAACGCAGCGGCCCTTGACCTGAATGCCGCCTCCTACGTCGCACAGCAGCGCAGCGCTGACGACACGAGCGCGGCAAACGAAAGCAACACCTGGGACAGCTACCTGCCATGACCGGAAACGCAATGCTACAGGCACTGCAAACGAAGATCCTGCTGGCGATCCTGGCTGCGCTGCTGGCCATCGCAGGAGCCGTGGCTTACCAACGACACGAAGCGGCGAAGGCCGCTTTGGAACGCCAGCAGCAGTACGAACTCCTGCGGCAGCAGGTGGAGAAGGATAAGAAGAAGCACAGCTCCGCAGCGGCGAATGAGGGGAAGACCTGGCAGAAATACCTTCCTTGAGGCGAGGTTGCGAGATGGTTCCGACGACATTACTGGCACAGGCACTCCCGAGCGCAAGTTCCGGCGTCGATTGGCTGTACCAGTTCACCAACAACCTGACCAATCTCACCACGCAGAACGGCGGCGCGCTCACACAGTTCGGCCTCACCGAACTCAGTTGCATCGCGCTGTTCACGCTCATCAGCATGGTCATCAACTGGAATACGTCCGGAATGAACCTGCGCTTCCATACCCATCCGGTCCACGCAGGCGACCTGATGAACTTCCTGCTGCGGCTTGTCGTCTGCTGCCTGCTCGAAAACTACTGGGTAAATCCATTCCCCGGCGCCAGCTTCGGGATCAATCACTTCTTCAGCTACATCGCGCAGGCGATGGTTGCAGCCTTCGACCAGAACTCACTCAACCAGTTGCTGCAATTGCTCAAGACCGCCGGTGACAACACCGCGATGCCGTCGCTGATGGCGCCTGTCCAAATCCTCTGCTACTTCGTCGTCCAGGGACTTCTGGGTATCGCCTCCGCGATCCTTTTCGTGATCAATTGCAGCGCCTTCATCCTCTACGGCGTGACGGCGCTGTTTGGTCCGGTTTTTATTCCGCTCCTGATGACGCAGACGTTTCGTGCAAAGTTCTTCCAGTTCCTGGACGTGCTCATCAGCTTCGCTATGATTCGCGCCGTCGCCGCGGCATTCATCTTCGTATGGGCCGGCTTTATGAATGGCTTTCTGCAACAGACATTCAACGGAAATTACTCCATTGAGATGTGGCTTGCCAACCTCATTCCCTGCATCATGGTCTTTATCGCCTTCATCATCAACATGCTCTTCATCCCGAGCATGACGCAGGCGATCTTCGGTGGTTCAGCCGGGCTCACATCCGCCGCCACTGGTGCCGCTGGAAGTGCGGCAGGCCTGTTCCTAATGAAGTCTGGAGGAGGAGCGTAATCATGTGGAATTTCCTACTGGCATTCTTCTTCGGCAGTGCGGTTTCGAGCAGTCGTACCGTGCAGCGACTGATGAGGCCCCTTTTGATTCTTTTCGGAATTGGCGTCGTAGTCGCAGGTCTGATCTACGCCTCGGTGGTATTCCGGGCAGTCAATGAAAGGAGTCAAGCTCCCCATGCCCATGCGCACAGCACCCATTGACCAGCCGTTGACTCCCGAGCAGTGCCTGCTCACCGATCAGATCGGCAACGAAGTCTACGCTTCCCATTACGCGGAGCGGAAAGCATACCGGCTCATCCTCGCCTGTGGAACGGTCCTGCTGTGCGGGTCCATGTGGCTCAACTTCTCCCTGGCCAGAAGGCCCATCGTGAACCGCTACATCCGCATTGACGAAATGGGCCGCGCTCAGGCGATCCAATACAGCGATCTCGATTACACCCCGCGCGAAGGCGAGGTGCGCACGTACCTCACCGACTGGGCCAACTATCGCTACACGATCAACCGCGACACCATCGCGACCAAATACCCTCTGAACTACTACTTCCTGTCGCAATCTCTGGCCTCACAGTTGATGGCGGAAGATAACCGCGACCACCTGGTCTCCCAGGTGATCGCCGGACAGATCGAGCAGAGCGATGTGGAGGTCCGCGATGTGACGATTACCTCGATGTCTGTTCAGAAGATTCAGGGGGCGAACATTGCTCGCGGTACGGCATTGGTGGCGATCGACAGAGTTTACTCGCCGGATCACTCCCGGCAGCCGAGAACGGAACACTGGATGCTCAGTGTCACCTACTATTTGAATCCGGCGCAGGTCAGCGATCAGGCAAGGATCTTCCCTCAGTTTGAGACGATCAATCCGCTTGGTCTCACGATCACTCAATTTCACCAGAACGAGGTCTCAGTGGACCCGCTGGCGCCAGGCGCCGGTACGCCGCCGACAGGAGGGGGTGCCCAGTGAGCTTCGAGCTGATACTGCCTTTCTTTCCCGAGGAGTTGCGGGCGCTCCTGCTTGATCCGTCGATCTCGGATCTGATGATCAACGGCACGAGCGGCGTGTACGCCGACCGCGGCGGCAGCATCGAGACGATCACCCTTACAACCCCGTACAGCAATGAACGTCTGCAGGCCGCCATCGAGCGCATCGCCCGCATCCTCGGACAGGACCTGACCAGCCAGAATCCCGTGCTCAATACGCGCCTGCCGGACGGTTCCCGCGTCGCCGTGGTCGGCGCTCCTTCTTCGATCAGCGGCCCAACGTTCACCGTTCGGAAATTCAACCGCTGGTTTACCTCCGACGAGCTGATCGCGTCGGGCAGCTTATCGGAGTCGGTTCGGGACATGGTTGTTCGCTTCATCGGCGAGCGGAAGAACGGCCTGATCAGCGGCGGAACGGGATCGGGCAAAACGACACTGATGAAGGCGCTGCTCGACCACATTCCGCTCCATGAACGGCTCATCGTCATCGAGCAACCCGCGGAGTTAAAGATCGCCCACCCGAATGCCGTGCGCTGGGAAGCAGTTGAGGCTATTCCGGGCCAGGTTGCAGTCACCGCGAGCCAGCTTGTCGCTGCAGCTCTCCGCCACCGGCCCGACCGTATCATCATGGGCGAGATCCGGGATGAATGCGGCTACGACCTGCTGCAGGCCATGAATACCGGCCACGGCGGAACGCTTTCGACGATCCATGCCAAATCTGCGTGGGACGCGTTGAATCGTTTGTCCGATCTGGCCCTGAGTGCCAGGCCGAATCTCAATCACTCGTTCGTCCGTTTGGAGACGGCCGAGGCCATCGACTTCGTTCTTTACTGCGAGCGCGATCATGCGGGCCGACGCCGGGTACGAGAGCTGATTACCGTTTCCGGCTACAACCATCAGGACCAATGCTTCGAGACGCAGGAGGTCTATCGTGCTTCCGACGCCTGAGCGGCAGCCGCTGAGCTAGAGTCTCCAACCCGAATCCGAGGTCACTTCAATGTCCGATCAAACCGTCTTTGCGGCTGCACGATCCAACTCGTCTCTGAAAGCGCCCGGCGTGGCAATCTCGACCCGCGTGACACATCGGTGCGTGCGCCCGATGCCGGCTCTTTTGGGACCAGTTTCCGCTCCGTTCAGGGCTGCAGTTGTAACGAGCTGGCATCGCTGGAGTCCTGGGGGCGACTTCAGTTCATTTGGGTTTCTTCCGCGTCGTATCCCGTCCTCTGCTCGGGGTCACGCTTCGGGCCTTTCCTGCGCCCTGCGGCAGGCTCGCTCTTCTGCTTCGCGTTCCGCGCCCTCCGGGTTACGGTTTCCGTCTGCGACAGACCCTCCGTAAATGCAGAGCTTCGGCCTTGGGAGCAGGGGCCACTCGCTGGCATTCGCCAAGGGTGACCCGAGCAGGATACGGGAAATTCAACGAAACGGAGATCACCACTATGTACCAGAACAAAGTCACCCTCATCGGATTCCTTGGCAGCGATGCCGAAGTTCGCACCAACAACGACCGCAGCCTCACCACTCTCTCGCTGGCAACCAAGTCCTCTTACAAAAAGGACGGCAAATACATCGAGCACACCGAATGGCACCGCTGCGTTGTCTTCGGCAAGCTCGGAGAGTTCGCCGCCACGCTGAAGAAGGGCGCGCATATCCAGGTCGAGGGTGAGCTGCGCAGCCGCAAATATGACAGCAAGAAGACGAACTCGGAGCAGACCATCTGGGAGATCCGGGTGAACTCGATCCTCAAGCTCGACCGCGCTGCCAAAGCGGCGGCGGAAGACGAAGACTCCACCGAGGAAGAGGCCGCATAGGCCTTTCCTCGCTTGTGCGGGAAGCCCGGTGCGAGCCGGGCTTCTCGACTGCTTGAGCCCCGCACGATCGCCCTCGCAGAAGGTGCCACCAAATGAACCAACCCGCGATCCGCTTTCTCAACCATTGCTTCGCTCCCGACGAAACGATTGCGCTCCTGCTGCGCCGGGAGAATCCTCCCTCGATCACGCAGCGAGTGGTGCGCCTGGAGCGTGCATTGGAGCCTCGCTATCAGGCATGGCTCTCTTTCGAGAACGGCAGGGGAGCCAACATCTTTATTGCGGCCAACCCGCTTCGTGCTGGCGCGCGGAAAAGGACCAAGGAGAGCATCGCATCTGTGCGACACCTGTATATAGACATCGACACGGATGGAGATGCCCGGCTCGCTGCGCTGCGGGCGTCAGATTTAGTGCCGATGCCAACGTCGATTCTGTCTACGTCCCCCGGCAAGTACCAGGCCCTCTGGCGGGTCGAAGGTTTCAATTTCGACCGGCAGGAGCAGACGCTCAAGCTGCTCGCCATCGCCTTCGGCGGCGATCCTGCCTGCACAGACCGCAGCCGCGTCCTTCGCATACCCGGCTTCCTCAATCACAAGTACGATCCAGCTTACTGGGTCACCGTTGAATATCCCGACGATTCGATCTGGACTCCCGACGACTTCCAGATGAATGTGTGCGCGGTAAATGCGCTGCTTTGTGGTCCGGCAATTACTTCGCGCAAGCCGCCGTCAAAGCACAGCAATTCCGAAAACGACTGGGCATGGGTCTGCGATCAACTCGCCCACGGCCAAGACGCCGCGAAGCTGACACGAGAGCTGGCTTCGCGGCGCTCCGACAAGCCCAATCCTCTCTATTACGCGCAGCGCACCGTCGATGTCGCCTCGGCTCGCTTCTGGCTGCTCGAAGGCGTCCGCATCGACGACGTCATCACGATGCTTGAATCGCGCCGCCGCTTCGAGATTTCCACGGCCATAGCCGGAACTCGTGCGCGGGAGATTGCGGCCACAGCCGAGCGCATGATTGCCCGCAGAAAGACCGCCTGATTCCAGTTCTAAAGGAGAACACAATGCCACTGCTTGAAGTCATCCAAACCCGACACCTCAGCGCCTCGATTCGGCTGACCGATACGACCGCTGCACAGGTCGATCAGTATGCCGCATTCATCCATGCTTCCGCCGACGAAGTGGTGGAGCAGGCGCTGGCCTATGTCTTCTCCAAAGACCGCGACTTCCAGGAGTTCCTGAAGTCGTCTGAAGCGCAGAAGATCACCCCCACATTGCGCGTACGTCGAGCACCTGCTTCCGAAGCCGCAGAGCAGCCGCCGAGGAAGCCTGCGAATGGTGCTGCCAGCGGCAGCACTTTGGCGACATCCGTGGCGGGATCGAGGGCATGATCCTCCATCAAGAGCGGTGGACGAGCCACCACGGTGCTACGCACCGGAACAATTTTGACACTCCATCCCTAGCAGGGTCGTGCAGGTATACCACGGTAAACCTGCACATACAGAAGCAAATACGCTGACGCCGGTATACCCAGGTATACCGGCTCGGAGACACATAAATGGCACTCCTGCCTTCACAGAACGGGCCGATCAAGACCGTCTTCCGCAAGACGACGCGCTGCCTCAAGCTGACCGCAGAAGAGGCTCGCTTGCTGGACGAGATTGCCGCCGCCAAAGGCGTTCCGCGCAGCGAGTGGATGCGCGACGCCATCCTGCGAGAGCTGCGGCCAACCCCAATTACTGATGCGGCACTCTCCGAGATTCTTGGCGTGCGTCTGCTCCTGGTCAACGTGCTTCGCCCACTCGCCGCCGGTCAGAAGCTCACACCGGAAGCATTCGACAAATTGCTCGACGAAATCAGCACGGCCAAGCACGAGCTGGCTGGCAAGCTGGCTTCTGAGAAACGGAGGTAGCGCAATGGCAAAGACACCCTGGGGACGAAGAGAGACGATTATCTGGCCGCGGCACGTGCCCATCTATACCTATGCACTTGCCGTCGCCGTCGCCGTGCTGACCTTTGTCGCTGTGTGCGCTCGCATCCATCTCGCTCCACCATTGCAGCGGTATTACCTCCCGGTCTACGAACGGACATCTGTGATCGGCGCGTTTACTGTGACCCACCGCAGCACCTACCAGATGCTCTTTGTCAGCGGTCGCAAGGCTCCGCTTCGGCCGGCGATGAATGGGGATCTGGTTTGGGGGAGAACGCGGGAACCGGGCGGCAAACCGCTTCCCCTGGCGCTCTCAGCCGCGGCGCAGCAACGTGGTTACTCGCTGCTTTTCCGTGGGCCGCAGCGCAGCTACGTAGATGCGCGCTTGCGCGATTTCCTGAAAGACGTGGTGTATGGCGGAAGCAGTCTTTCTG
Organism: Acidobacteriaceae bacterium; assembly: GCA_049579805.1. Classification (GTDB taxonomy): domain Bacteria; phylum Acidobacteriota; class Terriglobia; order Terriglobales; family Acidobacteriaceae; genus Palsa-343. The sequence continues at coordinate 6,277 of JBAUOP010000040.1, read as the reverse complement.
CTTTCTTCCGGCCACCGCTTATCGGCGGCCTGGTGGTCCTCATCCTCATGCTGCCGTTCACGCTCAGGATGGATATGGAGCGGCAAAAGCGGCTCCGGTACGGACGGCGTTTGAAAGGCCCGGAGATGCTGACGCCCAGGCAGTTCAACAGGATAGTCAAAGGGGACGGTATCGGCTTCAAGACGGACGGCATGAAGGACATGCTTCGGATTCCGCTGCGAGCCGAGGCCCAGCACCTGCAGGTCATTGGCGACACGGGCGCGGGTAAGTCCGCTCTGCTTTCGCAGGTGCTCCGGCAGGTCCGCAGCCGGGGAGATTCGGCCATCGTTTATGATCCTGCCCGCGAGTACGTGAAGCGGTTTTATGCCCCGGAGCGCGGCGACGTAATCCTCAACCCGCTGGACAAGCGGTGCCCCTATTGGGGGCCAGCCGAGGAGTTGCGTAGCCGCTCCGAAGCCAAGGCGTTAGCGGCATCGCTGTTTCAACCGCCCCAGGACAAAAAGGGTGAATTCTTCATCGAGTCACCGCAAAAGATCTTCGCCTTTCTCATGGCCTATGGTCCGACCCCGGATCAGCTCGTTGAGTGGATGTCGAATCCGGTGGAGATCGATCGTAGACTTCAGGGCACGGAACATGCGCACCTGATCGATCCGCACGCGCACCAACAACGCGCCGGTGTTCTGGCTTCGCTCGGCCTGGTTGCCGACAGCCTGCGATTGCTTCCGAAGAAGAGCGAGGGCAACGGTGAGTGGACGGCGACCGAATGGGCCGAGAAACGCCAGGGGTGGATCTTCCTTACCTCGCTCCCCGCAGAGCGCGAGGCCCTGCGCCCCTTGCAGAGCCTATGGATTGATTGGCTGGTTTTGCGGTTATTGAATGAACCGACGGAGGCACAGAAACGAGTCTGGTTTGTGATCGATGAGCTGGCGAGCTTGCAGAAGCTCCCACAGCTCCATACGGCAATCACCGAGGCGAGGAAAAGTCGGAATCCAGTCGTGCTCGGCTTCCAGGGAAAGGCTCAGCTTGAGTATCTGTACGGCCATCTCGCCGAGGTGATGCTGTCCCAGCCTGCCACGAGCATTTGGCTCACGACCAAGGAGCCAAAGGCAGGCCAGTGGGTCAGTGAGTTCATCGGCAAAGTCGAGGTGGAGCGGTTGCGCGAGACCCACTTTGACGGGACGCGCTCAGGCCGCAATTTCGCACTCGACAGACAGGTGGAACCGCTGGTACTGGAATCCGAAATCTCCGGCCTCGTCGACCTTCACGCCTATATGAAGTATCAAAACTACGTCACGCGATTTTCATTCCCGTACTTCGATATGCCCGTTGTCGCCAACGGCTTCGAGCTGCGCGAGCGTCCCGACGACAAGCTGCCTTATGACCCGAAACATATCCGGTCAGCGGAGGCGTCCCCAGCGGAACTGCGGCAGGTGCCGGAGGCCCCGACTCCCACCCAAACCGATGGGATTGCCGCGGTCGAACAGATCGAACCGGAGCTTGTCGTTACTCCGAATGCCGAGGACACGCAAAACCTGATTCTGCGCGGATGAGGTACCGCTATGCTGACCATCTCGAAACCGCTCTCGGCAACCCAGGCACAGATCTATCATGTCAAAGAGTTCACCGCCTCCGAGCAGAACTATTGGAAGCAGAACGACACTATTCAGGGAGAGTGGCACGGCAGGCTGGCCGATAGGTTCGGCCTCGCCGGCAGCGTCGGCGCCACGGAGTTCGGCAGACTCTCGGAAGGCCAGCACCCGGAGACCGGTGAGCAGTTGGTTCGCCACCGTAGAGTTCATGAGTACAAGAACGAGGAAGGTAAGACCGTCGCTCCGGTAGAGCATCGCGCCGGTTGGGATGCGACATTCAGCGCACCCAAATCGGTTTCGCTGACCGCGCTTGTCGGCGGCGATGAGCGGGTGCGCGAGGCCCACCAGCAGGCTGTGAATGTCGCTCTCAATGAGTTGGAGCGGTACACGCAGGCCCGCATCGGTGGCAATCGCCCTGCCGAAATAACCGGGCAGTTTATCGCCGCTAAGTTCCAGCACGATACCGCGCGCCCGGTGGACGGCTACGCCGCTCCGCAACTCCACACGCACGTCGTCGTCTTCAATATGACCGAGCGTGAGAACGGACAGATGCGGGCGCTACAAGAGCGCAGCTTATTCGAGTCGCAGAGCTATGCGACTGCCATCTATCAATCGCACCTTACCTATCAGCTCCGCAGCCTGGGCTACGAGATCGAGTCCGGCAAAAGCGGTGCTCCGGAGATCAAAGGCTACTCGCAGGAGTACCTTGATGCCTCCAGCCCCCGCCGCCAGCAGATCGTGGAAGCGGTCGCCCGGAGCGGATTCAGCGGGCCGGAGGCCGCGCAGATTGCCGCCCACAACACCCGCGACGGCAAGCAGATTCTCTCTCCCGCCGAGGTGTTGGCCGCACACCGTCAGATTGCCGCCGAGTTCGGCAACCAGGCCGACAAGGTTGTGACCGAAGCTCTCGCGCGCCGGCAAAGCCAGGCGCACGAGAGACCGGCAGCGGAGCGGACGCAGCAGGCGCATTCTGCCGTGACCTTCGCCCGCGACCGCAGCTTTGAACGGGAGGCCGTCATGGACGAGCGCGATATCTTTGTGGATGCTATGCGCCGGGGGATGGGAGAGACGACGTACCCGGAGGTCCGCGCCAGCTTCGAGGCCCGTGTCGCCTCCGGTGAGTTCCGTCTGGTTGCGGGGGAGAAGCATGGGGCAGGCCGCCAGTTCACCACGGCAGAGACGATTCGATCGGAACAGGAGATAGTGAAGACGATGCACGATGGACAGGGCCGTGCACCGCAGCTCATGTCCGTCGAGCAGGCGATTCCGGTCACCGAGGCGCGCCCGCAGCTCAACTCCGCGCAGCGCGCCGCCATCGAGCAGGTGCTTACGTCCCGTGACCGAATGCAGGGATTGCAGGGGATGGCCGGGGCCGGGAAGACGACTACCCTTGCCAGCATCCGGCAGGGCGCGGAGCAGAGCGGCTATGTGGTCGAAGGCTTCGCCCCGACCAGCCGCGCCGCCCGCCAACTCCGCGACGCGGGCATTGCCGCCGAAACCTTGCAGGGCTTTCTTGCCCGCAGCCAGGATACCGGCCCAGCGGTGAACCATCTATATATGGTCGATGAATCGTCCCTCGCATCGACCAAACAGATGCGGGATTTCCTTCGCAAGATTGGTTCGCAGGACAAGGTATTGCTCATTGGAGACATTCGCCAGCACCAGGGCGTCGATGCCGGAAAGCCCTTCGAGCAGTTGCAGCAGGCCGGGATGCAGACCGCCATGCTCGATAAGATTGTGCGCCAGCGAGATCCCCAGCTTCTCAAAGCTGTCGAGCATCTGTCACAAAACGAAATCGAGATCGGCGTCCAGATGCTCCAGCAGCAGGGCCGTGTGACGGAGATTGCTGATGCGGCGCAACGCATCGCGGCGATTGCCAAAAGCTACGCCGCCCATCCTGAAAATACCATCATCGTCTCTCCCGACAACGCTTCCCGGCGGGCCATCAATCAGGCGGTGCGCCAGGAATTGCAGATGTTCGGTTTATTGGACAAGCAAGACCATTCGATGCGCGTGCTGACGCCGCGCTCGGACATGACCGGTGCAGATCGGGAGTGGGCCGCGCGGTATCAGGCCGGGGATGTGCTGCGCTACGTTCGCGGCAGCCATGAGCATGGCATCGAACGCGGAAGTTATGCCCAGGTGGTAGCAACAGACCCCAAGGAAAACCTTGTTACCGTGCGGAAGGAAAACGGCGAGCAAGTGACCTACGACCCGTCCCGGCTACGCGGAATCTCGGCGTATCAGGAAATCAAGGGCGAGTTTGCCTTAGGGGAGAAACTGCAGTTCACGGCACCGGTTCGCGCGATTCAGGTCGCTAACCGCGACCTCGGCACGCTCCAGCATATCGGGGATGACGGCAGGATGACCGTTCGCATTGATGGCGAGAAAGATAGGACCGTTACCTTCGATCCGCGCGTCATGCGGCACTTCGATCATGGTTACGCCGTGACTTCGCATAGTTCACAGGGTCTTACCTCGGAGCGCGTATTGGTGAATATGGATACCGATGTTCACCCTGACCTTATCAACGCAAGGTTTGCCTATGTCTCCCTTTCGCGCGCGTCCCACGACGCTCAGGTCTTCGCAAACGACGCCTCGAACTTGGCGGAAAGACTGAGCGCTAAGATCTCGAAGACATCGGCTCTCGGCTTTGGAAATGTGAACTCACCCGTACCAACGCTGACGACGGGTCAATCTCAAGTCGTGGCGAGAACGACCGGAGTTGGATTAGGGCTAGCTCTCTGAGCGTTTAGTGTCGCCCCCTCTGCCTCTCATAAGCCGACTTATCAGGACTGACGCGGCTGGGAACGTCTTCCTGTACTTCGCCACGAGGGGTTGAGAGAATGATCTCTAGATTGTTTTCAGAAAGAATTCAACTGCCGATGGCCGAACTTCCGATCAAACTCTTTTCTAGCCGCGCTGAGCAATATCCTGCACCAACGGGAAGCGATTACGCTTTGGGTGCGGCGCTGTGGCAGCGATCCCGTTTAAGGCGCTGCAAGCGGAGATTCTCGCAAGTTCGATCTATGAGCGAATATTTACGAGCGACGCTCTGCTGTCGACGTTCTTCACCGAAGCGAAGGTTGAAGGGTTCTGGACACGTCAAGCCAGCCAACGTCAAGCGATATGGGGACCACCGATTGATATTGCAGCGGAGGCGCACCAGTCATTATTCTCTCAGAAAAGTCCTGATTGGTACTAAGGGGATGTAGCGGAAAGGAAAGCATGGAGCAGATCTTTTGTGACGAGACAGGATTCACAGGCCCCGACCTGCTCAATCCCGATCAGAAGTATTTTGGCTACGCGAGCGTCCGCATGGAGGCGCAAGAAGCCTCCGACCTCGTCAATCACATTCGGGCTAAACATCCGCTGCAGATGCCGGAGTGGAAGGGCTCGAAGATGCTCAGGACTCGGCGCGGCCGGGAGGCCGCACTCGCTGTTTTTGATGCGGTGCGTGACCGTTCTATCACAACCGTGGTGGATAAGCGGTTCGCGCTCGCCGGAAAGCTCTTCGAGTACATCTTTGAACCGACGATTGCTGCCTTCTCGGCGCCGCTCTATCAGGCGGGATTCCACAAGTTCGTCGCGAACCTCCTCTACATCCATCTGCGAGCCAGTGCCTCTCCAGTAGAAGATTTGCTGATTGCCTTTCAAGATGGGGTTCGATCCAACGATCTTTCGAAACTGACGTCGGCCTTGGCTGCTCCTGGCTCCAGTGAAGGAGCCAACCAGTTCGCAGATGTAATCACCCAATACACTCGAGCGAACGCAAAGGTGATCGGGGAAGAAATCGCTAAAACGGGTATTTCACTGCACGACAAATGGGGGCTTGACTTAACGACAACGTGCCTTTCAGGGCTGTTGGGATTATGGGCGGATCGTAATGTCGCCTTGGACCTGGTCCTCGATGATTCGAAGCCGCTCATGGACTGGTGGGACGCAGCCACGGAACTGAATCTGTATGAGATTCGACCGGGGCCGAGCGGCCTTGGTAGACCCGAAGAGTATGTGACTATCGAAGGAACTAGGTCGCGGGTGCATTTCCCGCTGGCAGCCGCGCCGACCTTCGCGTCTTCGAAGGTGACGCCGGGATTGCAGATAGCTGATGTGGTGGCGGCTGTCATTTCGGACGCCTTCCAGCACAAAGATGTCGAAACAAATCAAGAGTTGTTGCAGGCAGCACTGACGGCTGGCGCTATTGATGTGAAATGCGTTTTTCCTGACTTAAGCTACGTTGACCCGAAACGCCCCGCTGTTCAAGCCAACCAGCAACGTCTCTGGGAACTCATATACCGCTCGATCACAAAGTAGACGGAGCAATGAATCAAAAGTCCTTGGTCACGGTTTCCAGGAGCACAGCGGGTATTTCCACTACGCCCGCATTAAATGTCTTGTAAAAGTTCTCCACGTTCCCAGGCCGGACAGGACGTTCGAATCGAATACACGATGCCGTTGATAGCGTCGATGTGGCGCGTAAGCGGTGCTTCAGGTCAACGCTCCGACTGCCTATAATTGATGCGCTTTGCGAAGAGATTTCCGTTTGTTCATCTAAAGCTAGTCTAGCAGGGTGCTGAAAAAGTCACTTCAAATCCACGGCAAGGTCGGTTAAGAAGGAAGCATGCGAGGAGCCGATCAACAGCAGTCGGGGATGTTCAGTTATCTGTCGCCGGAGCAGCGTGTGCGGA
>JBAUOP010000039.1:0-120304 GCA_049579805.1 Acidobacteriaceae bacterium | reverse complement strand
CCAACCGTCCGAACCTGGTCGCCAAGGCAAGCGGACCGAAGACGCGGCAGGAGTGGTTCAACACTTCCGCGTTTGCGGCTCCGACGGCGCCATGGAACGGCGGCGGGAACAACGGCTTCGGGACGGCTGGCAAAGATGACGTACGCGCCCCGGGGCTGATCAACTGGAACCTCAGCCTGTTCAAGTCGTTTGTCCTGAACGAGAGCGGAAACACGAAGTTCGAGCTCCGTGTCGAGACGTATAACACCTTCAACCATACGGAGTTCAACAGTATCGACGCTGGATACACCGACGGCAACTTCGGCCAGGTCACGAGTGCGAACGACCCGCGTACCCTGCAGTTTGGCGGGAAATTCCTCTTCTGATCGAGGCTGTATCGAAATGGGCGCGGTGGGGAGCGATCTCCACTGCGCCTTTTCTTTTGGAGCGGATGGTCCGCACGGAATCCGTTCTGGTCAGCCAATGAAAAAGGAAGCCTGCCAGAGTCCTGTCAGCAAAACTCCGCGGCGTACAACGAACCGCCTCACGCCTCAACAGCCACGGGGAGCGCGCAGCCCGTAGTAACTGTCTGCGGCGCGCTGGTGGTCAGCGATCCTGCTGCTCGACCTGCTTCTGGAGGTCCTTCGCTAGTTTTTCGACGTCGTCGGCCCTCCGCAGCGTATTGAGGGACAGCGTGTCCTGGTTGGTCTTGTCCACGTCGGTCTTGAGCTTCTGCGCAAGAGCCACCAGCTGATCGGCTTCGTCCAGGAGTCGCTGCTGCCGGGGAGGCAAGGGCGCGGCGGAAACCGAAGGAGCGGCGGCTGTTCCGGTGGCGGCCTGCTGAATGCGGTGCAGGATCGGTGTTTGCTGCCCCGCGGCAGGAGCCTGCCCGGAAGCAGGGGCGACCTGGGCGGCAGCCATTCCGCAGACCGCCAGCAACAGGACGGGTAATCCCCATTTCAGGCGCATCATGGCCAGACTCCCGCTTTGGCCAGGTCCGACGAGACATTGTCCTCGGTTTTTTCCCGGTCCTTAATTACGCGCGCCAATTTCTGGATATGCTCCAACCGATCTTTTTCGGTGTTGGCTGAATCGGTCGTTGGCGGAGTCGCGATCTCGGTCCGCAGATCGTGAGCGATCTGGAGCAAAAGATTAGTGGCGTCGACGATTTGCTTTTGGCGCTCCGCGCCTCGGAGCCGCGCCTGTTCGCGAAGGGCGTGCAGCATCAGCGGATCGTTCTGGTATTTGCTCATGATGCCGGCAGGATCAGAGGGGTCAGGACGCACCTGCTGTAGGCCGGGAGTTCCGGGGCCAAGATCCTGAGCCTGTGCTCTTCCACTCATGAAGCAGCAGGCGGCCAGCAGCAGCCCCGTTCCCGTGCACGCTCGAAACAGTTTTGCCACGATCCACGCTCCGCGAGAAAGACAATCGACCGATCTGACTGTTCACCCGGCTCAGCGATGCGCCTGTATGAGCCCTGCCGAGGACGATCCATCAGAAGGGACCGTGCACGGCAATTTTGCCCCATCGTACTCCTTCTATAAGGAGCCGAACAGGCAGGGTCGAAGGAGAAGCGACTGCAGTCACGGGCGTGGTCTGGATGTCTGAGCGAGACGGGAACGACCCGTGAGCACGAGAATCAAAGGCCAAGAATGGCACGGAATCCGGCGATCAAACCTACCCACATGAGACCGCCGAGGATCAGGCCAAGCATCGCCCCGCGTGCGGGAGACAGATTTTCGGTGTCGTACTCGGATGAGCGATATCGATCCTCACTGCGAAGGCACGATTCAGCTCCGTCAAACGTGGAATAAAATCGAACCGCATCGATGGGCGTCACCATTGTCAGCTCCTTCTCCCGTCCATTCCGCATGGACGAGCCAATGGTCACAAATGACTACATTTATAGGATGTGACAAATATCACGCTGGTTGCGGAAAAGAGGGGATAAGGCGAATAAGTTACTCAAAAGATAAGTTGTTATTGCTCAGACGAATCTGGCCGGACTCAGGCGCCAGGGGTTAGGCGCGCAGCCGGCTGCGCAGCTCCTCAGGAATCCGATCCTGGAGAACCCTGGCCTGCTCCAGAGCGACGCCGGTAATGTAAACCGGAGCTGGAGTTGCGATGGCCACAAGAATCCAGGCCGCCAGCGAAGCCAGCAGGCCGACAATTGCAGCCGCCTGCAGCGTGAGAACGACCGCCGTATGGTCGAGGTGCATCACAACTGCGGCGGTGCGCAGCGGTTCCACATGGTGGATGACGGCAAGAGCCAGTAAAAATGCAATGATGCAGAGCGTGCTCAGGCCGATCAGGGCAACGTCCACAGTGCGGTGCAGCCGCTGACGGGACCGGCAGCAGGCGCAACTGTTCAGATGTTCCTCGTAATCGGTCCGCATCTCGGGGGAAATGCCGGAAATATCGTAGCGCCAGCTCGAAAGAATGTCCCCGACGACCGAATCGGTGCATGTAGTCATCGTTCAGGTCCTCATTTTCCCCTCACTCCCTCCGCAGCCCTGGGAGTAAGAATCCAATGCAAGGGGCCAGCCTCTAATTATATAACCCCTTGTCATTTCAGAACAATAGCTTCCATGGGCCGATCCTGTTCCGCAAGTACCAGGTGATTCGCCAGCAGACTCATGCGGTCACACAGCGCCCGCTCAGCAGCAACGCGCGCCAGTTCGGGAAGATTATTGTTTTCGGAGAGATGAGCCAGAACAACATACGTCGCCTGCCCATCGTACCCTTTGGCCAGGAAATCAGCCGCGGCATCATTGGACAGGTGACCGACACGAGACATCACTCTTTGTTTCACTGCCCACGGATAGGGACCGTCGCGCAGCATGTCCAGATCGTGATTGGATTCGAGCATCAGCACATCGCATCCCCGCAACTGCACACTTACATTAGATGGCATATAGCCCAGGTCGGTCGCCAATCCGATGCGAACGCCCTCGGTTTCGAAGACAAACCCAACTGGATCAACAGCGTCGTGCGGGATGGTAAAGGGCATGATGGCGATGTCACCGACACGGAAGCCGCTGCCGGACTGAAAATACTGGACGGCGGGGAGGGCTGTGGGGTTCTTTTGCGGTTGGCAGAGCGTTTCCTCGGCGGCCGCGTTCTCGCCCGGGCCCGGTTCCGAATCGGGTTCCGGGGTGGCGTTTGCCTGGGCGCGGCGACGCTCCAGCCACTCGGCGTAGGTGACGCGCTTTTGCGGGGTCATCCAGCGTACCCAGGCGCGATGCGTGGGTTCCGTCCAGTAGACAGGGATGCCGAGTCGACGGGCAGCGACGGCGAGGCCCTGCACATGGTCCTGGTGCTCGTGGGTGATAAGGATGGCGTCGAGGGCCGAAGGATCTTCGCCCGCGGTCTGCATCCGCTTCATCAGTTCGCGACAGGAAAGCCCGGCATCGACGAGAATGCGCGTGGTGGAACTGGCGAGAAGGGCGCTGTTGCCCCTGGAACCGCTGGCCAGCACCGTCATCCTCACCATAATGAGGAGAATACGCTGAAACGGTGTGGAGGAAGCGGCTTTCGCGAGGGGCGAACCTCGCTGGGCTACTCGTAGGTGTAGAAGCCGCGCCCGCTTTTGCGGCCCAGCCAGCCCGCGTCTACCATGCGAATCAGGAGCGGGCAGGGCCGGTATTTTGGGTCGCCCAGACCGTCGTGCAGCACGCGCATGATGTCCAGGCAAACATCGAGGCCGATGAAGTCTGCGAGGGTGAGCGGACCCATGGGGTGGGCCATGCCCAGCTTAAAGACATCGTCAATGGCTTCCGGTGTGGCGACGCCTTCCATCACCGCGTACATCGCCTCGTTGAGCAGGGGCATGAGCACACGATTCGACACGAACCCGGGCGCATCATTCACTTCGACGGGCGTTTTGCCGACCTTCTGCGCCAGACCCTGCACCGTTTCGAAGGTTTCCTGCGAGGTGGCGAGGCCGCGGATGACCTCCACCAGCTTCATGACCGGGACCGGATTGAAAAAATGCATTCCGATGACGCGATCGGGACGGCCGGTCTGCGCCGCGAGTTTTGTAATGGAAATGGAGGAGGTATTGGAGGCAAGGATCACGTCGGGCGGAAGCAGGCTGTCGAGTTCCTGAAAGAGGGAGCGTTTGATCTCAAAGCGCTCAGTCGCGGCTTCGACGACAAAATCGCAGGAGCTGAGAGACGACCGGTCCAGCGTGCCCTGAATCCGCTGCAGCGCCGACTGGGCTTCCTCCGGGGAGATTTTGCCTTTTTCGGCCTCGCGGCTCAGGTTCTTCCGGATGGTTTCCAGGCCGCGGTCCAGAAAGCGCTGTTCGACCTCGCAGAGCACAACCGGAAATCCGCTGCGCGCGAAGACGTGGGCAATGCCGTTGCCCATGGTGCCGGCGCCGAGGACGCCAACCTTGCTGATTTCCCCCATATTGTCTCCCTCTGTCTGTGCGAATCACTCTGAGCCGGGCACGTGGACCAGCAGACAGGTGATGTTATCGCGGCCGCCCGCTTCGTTGGCTTCCTCCACCAGCCGTTCCGCAGCGTGCTGGAGGTCATTTCCTATGCCGAGGACCCGAGCAATCTCGTCCTCCGGGACCTCGCGGGTGAGCCCGTCGGTGCAGAGGAGGAAAAGGTCGCCCGGTTCGGTGTCCATCTCGAGGAATTCCTCGGAGACGGTCTCCTGGGTGCCGATGGCGCGGGTAATGACACTGCGAAACGGCGAGCGTTCAGCCTCCTCGCGGGTCATCGTTCCCAGGCGTATTTGCTCATCGACGAGGGAGTGATCGTGCGTGCAGAGGGATAGCTGGCCGTGGCGGAACAGATAGCAGCGGCTGTCTCCGGCATGGGCGATGAGGGCCTTGCCCGGTTCGAGCTGCTCTCCGACCATCAGCGCGACGAGGGTCGTTCCCATGCCGTACAGGCCGGGCTCCTGGTCGGCCCGTTCCAGCACGGCACGGTTGGCCTCGGCGATCGCGGCGTGCATCCGGTCTCGCGCGCTGCCACCGGCGCCGTTCTCCGGGACGATGCGGTGGAGCACCGTGTCCACGGCGAGCCGGCTGGCGATTTCGCCGCCCGCAGCTCCGCCCATCCCGTCGCAAACCACGTAAATGCCGTGGCCGGGCAGAGAGCCGAAAGAATCTTCATTGCCGGTACGAACCCTGCCGGTGCTGGTTCGAGCGACTGCCTCCGGCCGTCTGGGGTTCTCGGTCATCGTTCGTGGGCAAACAAGGCCAGAATCACGATACACGACGGTACTCAAACTTGTATCGGGCATCACCATCGCATCGCGAGGGGGTCCTCTACAATCACCGTGAGGGACTATTGACGATGGCGCGGAAACCGCTGATGGCTGCCAACTGGAAAATGTATAAGACTCCGGCCCAGGCCCAGGAATTCACGAAGAATTTCCTGCCGCTGGTGGCGAACCATACGCGGGATGAAATTGTCTTGTGCCCCTCGTTTACCTCGCTGTCGGTGGTCATCGCGGCGGTTACGGGCTCCGGGGTGGCGGTGGGCGGGCAGAACATGCATTTTGCCGACGAAGGCGCCTACACGGGAGAAACTTCACCCCTGATGCTGAAGGCCATCGGCGCCACGCATGTCATCCTGGGACATTCCGAGCGGCGACAGTATTTCGGAGAGACGGACGCGATCATCAATAAGAAGCTGAAGGCCGCCCTGCAGCACGGCCTGGTGCCGATTGTTTGCGTGGGCGAGGTTCTGGCGGAACGGGAAAGCGGGCAGACCGAGGAGGTTCTGTTGCGCCAGACAAGTGGGGTGCTGGCAGGGATCCAGTCCGCGGAAGCGGCTCCCATTGTGATCGCGTATGAGCCAGTGTGGGCCATTGGGACCGGCAAAACCGCGACGCCGGAGATCGCCTCGGAGGCGCATAAGGTGATCCGTGGGGAAGTGGCGAAGATGCTGGGAGCCCAGGTCGCGGACCCGATGCGCATCCTGTATGGCGGCAGCGTGAAGCCCGAGAACGCCAAGGCTCTGATGAGCGAGGCGGAAATCGACGGGGGCCTGGTGGGCGGAGCCAGCCTGGACGCGCAGTCGTTTGCGAAAATCGTGAATTACTAAGGCGACGTTTTCTCCGCCTGCAGACCGGCTCTTTGCGACCGGCATAGCCCGCGCGCATCACATCGACCATGAACGAACCCGCCACGATCCGCGAGATTCTCGACAGGACTAAGACCATCGCCGTTGTCGGCCTGACCAATCGCGAAGGCCGTGCCTCGCTGGGCGTCTCCCGCTTCCTGCAAAACCAGGGCTACCGGATCCTGCCCGTCAATCCTCAAATCGACAGCGTCCTGGGGGAAAAAGCCTGGCCGGATCTGGACGAGGCGATGGCGGCGGCAGGCGGCTCGGTCGAACTGGTCGACGTCTTCCGCGCCCCGGAGTACGTTCCGGAGATCGTGAAGGACGTGATCCGGCTGAAGATTCCTTATCTCTGGCTCCAGGAAGGCGTGGTCCACGAGGAAGCCGCGTCGTGGGCGGAGGCTGCCGGCGTGAAAGTGGTGATGGATCACTGCCTTCTGAAGGAGCGGATGGCCGCAGGCTGGCGGCAAACGTCGCGTTAGGCGCGGAAATAATCGGGCGAGCGCTGGCTAAATCTCCACGCCCTTCGCCTTCACGTTGTCGCGGATAAAGCGGACGACGGTATCCAGCGAAGTCCCGGGGCCGAAGACCGCAGACACTCCGTTTTCCCGGAGAAAGGGCAGATCCTGATCGGGAATGGTTCCGCCCAGGACCACCAGGATGTCGTCGGCGCCCCGTTCTTTCAGCATGGCGGTGATGCGCGGCACGATGGCGTTGTGCGCGCCGGAGAGGATGCTGAGCCCGACGCAGTCCGCGTCTTCCTGCAGGGCGGCATTGACGATCATCTCCGGCGTCTGACGGAGGCCGGTGTAGATGACTTCCATGCCGGCGTCGCGCAGCGCGCGGGCGATGACCTTGGCGCCACGGTCGTGGCCGTCGAGGCCAGGTTTGGCTACCAGGACGCGAATGGGCGTGTTGCGCTCAGACATGGGAACGCTGAAGAATAGCACACTCGGTCAGGAATGGGAGACCAGCTCGGCCGACGAGGAAAGCCCTAACCGGCGCAGCAGAGAACTCATGGTGAGCCCCTGCACGACAATAGAAAAGACCACGACCACGTAAGTGACGGCCAGCAATTGGTTGTGCAGGGCTCCGGGCGGCAGCGCCAGTGCCAGGGCCACCGCCAGGCCACCACGCAGTCCTCCCCAGGTCAGCACCGAAATCGCGCCGCGAGCCGGTTTGTGGAAGGCGCGGACCATCCCCAGCGAGGTGACGACGCTGAGCCAGCGTGCACCGAGAACAACCGGAATGGCCAGCAGTCCTGCATAGACGTACGTCGCCTTCCAGGGCATGGCGAGCAGTTCAAGGCCCAGGAGCAGGAAGAGGATAACGTTCATGATGGCGTCTACCAGATCCCAGAAGTCGTCCACATGATCGCGTGTGGTGGGGGACATGGCGAAAGCTCTCGCGCGTCCGCCCACCACCAGACCGGAGGCCACGGCCTCAAGGGGAGCGGACAGGTGGAGCGCGTCAGCGAGCGCATACCCGCCCATAGCCAGCGCCAGCGTCAGCAACACCTCGGTGCGATAGCTGTCGAGGGAACGCAGCAGACGGTAGACGAAATAGCCCAGTGCCAGTCCGAGACCAATCCCGCCGCCGGACTGTACCAACAGGTGCCAGGTAAAGGTGCCGACCGAGGGCTGGTGTCCCTGGCTGAACGATTCCAGGAGGGTGAGGAAGAGCACCGCGCCCACGCCGTCGTTGAAGAGCGACTCGCCGGTCAGCTGCGCCTCCAGCTGTGCCGGAGCGCCGACGCGTCGCAGCATCTCCAGCACCGCAATGGGGTCTGTGGGCGAGATCAGGGCGCCAAAAAGAAGGCAGGCGACAAAGGACGCGGTGAATCCGGTGATGCTCAGGATGCCCTTGGTGGACAATGCGACCAGGGCAGCCGAAAACAGCGTACCGAAGGCTGCAAGGGCCGTCACCGCGGCTTTCTGCTTTGCCAGGTCGGCAAGGTTCAGGTTCAGCGCGCCGGCAAAGAGCAGGAACGCCAGCATTCCGTGGAGAACCACCGCCGAGAAGTCAATGTGATTGATGTAGCCTGCTGCGCGGTCGTGGAGGCCGGGAACAGCGCGGCCGATCACGACAATCGCCGCGGACATTCCCAGCGAGAGCAGCATAACCCCGACCGTGGCCGGCAGGCGGAGGAATCGCCGGCTGATGAACGTGAATGCCGCGGCGAGACAAACAAGCGTGCTGAGGAGAGCGAAGATCGGCAAGGGAAGGTTCCCCAACTGGAATTTTGCGGAGGCCCTGTTTCGGATGAGCGGGATCGGTGAAGAGAAGACGCAACTCACGATTTCCCGCGGCAGCCGTTCTGATTGAGCCCGGCGGCAGAGCTTCAGTTATCGGACTCGCTCTCGCTGCCGCCGCTGTCCATCGACTCCAGAGGCGTGAGCGCATCCTCCGGAACCTCCCATCGTCGCAGAATCCGATAAATGATGCTCATCGAAAAGCCTGCCCGTGCCAGCATGCGCATCACCCGCGCGGCTTCTTTGTCGTTCTGCGGCTTCGGCACGCGCTTCCGTTCGAGGTGCCGCCGGGCCAGTTCTTCCTCGTCGACACTTTCATAGGAGCTTTCGAGAGTGCTGGCGATCAGGGCAGTCGGCACGCCCTTGCGCATCAGGTCCTGCTGGACGCGGCGGCGGCCCAGGCTGGCGTTTTCCTGGCGCAGCCTGGCATAATCCTGGGCATAGGCGGCGTCATCGAGATAACGGTGCTCCTTCAGCCGGGCGATCACGGCGTTCATCTTCGCATCCCCCGGCTCGCCGGGCTCCACGCGGCGGCGCAGCAGGCGCTTTAGCTCGGCAGCGGTCCGCATCTGCTGCCCCAGCAGGCGCACGGCATACTCGTAGAGGGCGGACTCCTCCAGAACGGCCGGCTTGCGGGTGCGCATCTCAGTCCCGCCCGAAGTCTTTCATGTGCTTCTTATTCGTGGCCAGGTCCGGGGTGCCCGAATCGAATTCGCCGAGGCCAGACACCCTGATTCTTTTGCCCGACCGTGTGCGCTTCGCGCGGCGCATGGATTGCGACCAATTGTCCCTTGGGATGGATTCAGGACTCACCTGGCGGGGCAGTGGGTTCTTCATGGAGATAGTTTAGTCTCGTGCTATTTCGGCCCCAGAGATTCTTAACGCGGTTATCCCCGTCGCCGGTACCGAATCTCGAAGTCGTAACCCTGATTGGGAGGGAAGAGCTCGGCGACGTGGCGCAGTCGTTCGGCGAGCGCCGGAGCCGCCAGCAAAGGGTATTCGCGCTCACGCAGGTCGGCGTAATCGAAATCGATGGTGAGGGAGAGCATGTAGATGGCCAGCGTGTCGGCAAATGCGGATTCGAAGAAGCTGGTCTTCGCCTTTTCGTCGACAGAACCGCCGCGGCTGCCGTCGAGAGTCCGACGACGGCTGTCCCAGGCATCGTGACTGGTCTCTCCGCGAACGTCCGCGGTCGCCTGGGACCAGATGAGATCGGCAAAGCTCTGCGGGACACCGACCACGTCCACGAAATGGTGCCCGACATTGATCAGGAACTCGAAAGCCAGCGCAAAGCGGTCCTGCATGAGCCGGGTGGAAATGAAGATGCACTCCGAGCCGCCGAAGCGCACATTGCGATGGCAAATGGCGCGATCGCCGAGGTCGACCGAGTAGTCCGGGGCGACGACCGTATCATCGTTTTCGCCGATGGCCAGGGGAACGAAGTACCAGGCGCGCTGGCGGAGCGCTCCGGCCACGACCGCGGGCACTGCCTGCACGATCCGCTCCAGCTCATTCTGCGCTGTGTGCACCTCACCGAAAACGGCATAGCACATGCCGTTGTCCGCCTGGCGAACCGCGGCTTCCTGGGCAACTTTTGTCGCGGCATACAGGGGGATCTGGGCGGCTCCGGCCATAAGTCTGTATTCTAGCTGACGAGGAGTTTGGGTATGACGTCCAATCCGCAGCCCGCACGGCTTCTGGGCATTCCGCTGGGCGACTTCGGCCTGTTTTCGTGCGTTCTGCTCTCGCTGGCGTCGGGCTTTCTTGCCTTCTTCGGCACCTGCTTCCTGGCGATTGTGGGACTGCTTTTCTGGAACACCCTCGCGCGCCAGCAGATCAACTACGCGGATTCGTATCGCTACATAGCCTTGCCCACCGGTGTGGTGGTCATGATGCTCGCATTCGCCTTCTTTACCGCCGTCTGGGTTCGTCGCAGGTTCGCGGGGGCGGCCTGATGGCGGTTGTCCCGATTCCGGCTGACCATCTCCATCCGTCGCCGGAAGAGGCGCGCGCCTGGTGTGCCCGGCTCGAAGCCGGAGACATCCTCTACTTCCCGCAGACGCCGGTTCCGCTGCCTCCGGACGATGCGAGTTTCCTGCTGGGGCAGCAGCAGACGGACAGTTCGCTGCACAAGAACATCGCGTACAAACCGAAGATCGATCGCCTGAGCGGGGTCGATACGAAGACCGCCAGCTCCGCCGCCGTTGAGCGCCTGCAGGCAATCATGCGCCGTTACTCCGCGTCCGTGGTTCGGTTTCTGGGCGGATTTCTGTCGCCGTATCAGGAGCACTGGACGCTGGACTACGCCAGCTTTCGCCCGCAGGAGGAACAGGGGCGCGATCTGCCTCTTCGGCGCCGCAACGATCTGCTGCATACGGATGCGTTTCCCACCCGACCCACGCATGGCGCGCGGATTCTGCGCTTCTTCAACAACATCCATCCGGCGCGCACGCGCGACTGGGTGGTGAGCGATCCGTTTGCGGAGACGGTTCGGCAGTTCGTGCCGGGCCAGATTGCGCCAGGGCCTGATTCCACGCTGGCGCGGCTGGGCAAATCAGCCGGGCGGACGATGGGTCTGGGCGCGGCCATCCCTTCGCTGAAGCGCTCGCCGTACGACGAATTCATGATGCGTTTCCACAATTTTCTGAAAGAAAATTCGCGCTGGCAGGCGGAGTGTCCCAGGTACCCGTTCCAGTTTCCGCCGGGTTCGAGCTGGATGGTCTACACGGATACCGTTCCCCACGCCGTACTGGCCGGGCAATATGCACTGGAGCAGACGCTGCTGGTACCGATGCGGGCGATGGTGCGGCCGGAAATCTCGCCGCTGAGAGTACTGGAAGATCTGGCGCAGGCGCGCCTGGCGTAATCAGCGGCGGGGCGCTCACATTGTGCGACCGCAGGCGTTCTTCGGGCATCCTGTTCAAATGCGAGAGCCGCAGTGCAAACGACACCTCCCGGCATGACAAAGACGACCGAACGACGGCTGGTTTCCCTGACAGGCCGCATTCTCGCGCCGGCTCTTTTCGCGGCTCTTGCCGTGACGATGGTCGCCTGCAACTCCTCGGAAGTGCCGGCGACACCGGCCACTCCTTTCCGAGTTCACGCGATTTTCGATCCCGGCGCCGACGCTGCGGCCCAGGTGCGCGAGGCGCTAGCCGAAGCGTCCCGACAGCATAAGCGCGTGCTGCTCGATTTCGGCGGGAACTGGTGCGGCGACTGCCAGATCCTGGACTATTACTTTCACCAGCCGCCGAACGCCGGGCTGATCGACCACAATTACATCGTTGTCGATATCGACGTGGGACATCTGGACCACAATGTGGCGGTGGCGAATCAGTACGGCGTCACCCTGGCGCACGGAGTTCCGGCGCTGGCCATTGTGGATGCGCAGGGACACGTGCTGTACAGCCAGAACGACGGCCAGTTCTCCTCCATGGGGCGGGTCGATCCCGCCGCCGTGACGTCGCTGCTCCAGCAGTGGAAGGCTAGTAGCTAACTGCTGCAGAAATCATTCTGCAGCGACTTTTTCGTCCTCCTCCCCGTCAGAACGGACGGATACACTGTGGAACGGATGCTGCGCCTCTTTCACCATCTGCGGAGGGCAATCTGGGCGGCCTTTGGCCACAGTGTGTTCTCGATGGCCAAAGCGGCCGCGTATTCCGCCATTCTCAGCATCTTTCCCGCCATGCTGGTGGTGACCACGATGTTTGCCATGATGCCGTCGGGCGGCGACCTGCGCGGGCTGTTGCGCGGCGGATTTGAACGGATTCTGCCGCCGGACACCATGCAGCTGGTGCAGATGTATTTCGTGATCAACCATGCGCGCTCACTGCGGATCGTCTGGGGCTCGGCCTTCATCAGCATCTTTGCCGCGATGGGGGTTGTGCTTTCGTTGATGGAAGGCTTCCGCCGAGCGTACCGCCTGCCGCGAGGCATATGGGGATTCTGGCGCGAGCGCGTGGTGGCGTTGCTGCTGGTGGCGGGCACGATGGTCCCGATGGCGGTGGCGACGGTGATTCTGGCATTTGGGCACGTCATTGAGCGATGGATGATTGAGAACTCCGGGCTCGACCTGCACAACTACGTCGTGGTCGGGTGGCGGCTGGTGCGCTGGGTGGTCGCCCTGCTGGCCAGCGTGCTCTCGCTGATGGTGGTGTATCACTTCGGTGTTCCGAGAGAAGAACTTTCGGCGGGGAGTGCGCGCTGGGCGGAAAGGCGTGCGCAGTGGCGGGAAACGCTGCCCGGGGCGGCGATCGCCACGGCGACCTGGTTTCTCTCCACAGTGCTGTATGGCTGGTACGTGATCCGCTTTGGGCATTATTCGCTGGTGTACGGCTCTCTGGGAGCGGGAATCGCCACGCTGGTGTGGCTGTACATGGTTTCGCTCAGCGTGCTGATGGGCGCCGAAATCAATGCGCAGGTGTTTCCGCGGCCTGATCGGGTGCGCAAGCCTTCATTGCCGGGAGAGAGGGTCGGCGCGGAAGGACTCACATTGGTGGAGCCCGGCGAAGGTCTGGTTCCGCCGCAGGCGGTATGAAGAGCGGGGCGGCGCACGGTAGAATCAGGTCGGGACTTCCCAGAGTTTCCAACGTCTTCGTTTTTGAATCCTTACAACGTGTTTTGGGGGATGGATGAGCTTCTCGCTGTCAGGGCCTGGACTCGTGGCGGAAAATCAGCGGCGCGCCAAGATCGTCGCCACGCTGGGTCCCGCTTCGTCGAATGAGATGGTGTTTCGGGAACTGCTGCGTGCAGGACTGGACGTGGCGCGCCTGAACTTTTCGCACGGAACGCACCCGGAAAAGCTGAAGCTGATCGAAATGGTCCGCAAAGTGGAGCGGGAAGAGGCGCGGAGCATCTGCATTCTCGGCGACCTGCAGGGACCGAAGATCCGCACCGGGCGCCTGAAGAACCGGATTCCGGTGCAACTGAAGGCGGGGCAGCGGCTGAACATCACGCCGCGCGACATTCTGGGCACTTCGAACGTGATTGCCACGACGTTTCCGACGCTGGCCGAGAATCTGGAGCCGGGCGCGCGGATTCTGCTTTCCGACGGGCTGATTGAGCTGCGGGTGATCGAGATTCCCGGCGAAGACGTGGAATGCGAGGTGATCAACGGCGGGATGCTCGGCGAGCACAAGGGCATCAATCTGCCCGGAATTGCGGTGCGCGTGCCATCGCTGACGGAAAAGGACGAGGAAGATCTCGAGTTCGGGATGAAGCACGGCATCGATGCGATTGCGGTCTCCTTCGTGCGCACGGCCGAAGATATCCGGCACGTGAAGTTTCGGGTGGCGGCGCTGGGGCTGGAGACGTGGATCATCGCCAAGCTGGAGAAGCCGCAGGCAATCGAGAATCTGGAGGCGATCCTCGAAACCGCCGATGGGGTGATGGTGGCGCGCGGCGATCTGGGGGTGGAAATGCCGCCGGAGAAAGTGCCGGCGATCCAGAAGCACGTGATCCGGCGGGCGGCGGAGTATCGGAAGCCGGTGATCACGGCGACCCAGATGCTGGAGTCGATGATCGAGAATCCGCGGCCGACGCGGGCGGAAGCCAGCGACGTGGCGAATGCGATTTACGACGGCACGGACGCGGTGATGCTGTCGGCGGAGACCGCGGCAGGGAAATATCCGGTCGAGGCGGTCAAGATGATGGCCAAGATCGTCAGCGAGACGGAGACGAATGTGCGCGAGGGCCCGATGCCGGAGCTGCACCACAATCGGGTGCGGCTTTCGATTGCGGAGACGATCTGCGAGTCGGCGGCGCATGCGGCGGAAGACCTGGACGTGAGCGCGATCGCGGTGTTCACGGAATCGGGGACGACGGCGCGGCAACTGTCGAAGTATCGGCCCAAGCCGCCGATTTACGCATTGTCGAGCATCGACACGGTGATCCATCGGATGGCGATGCTTTGGGGCGTTCACCCGATTAAGTGTCCCAAGCTGCAGACGGCGGAGCAGATGGTGGATTATGCGGAAAACACGCTGGAGCAGATGGGATTTGTGAGGCCGCGCGAGATTATGGGGATCGTCGCCGGGACGCGGACGCGGTCGGGGTCAACGAATTTCCTCCGGCTGCATGTTCTGGGCGATCGTCTGGCGGAGGGAGCGAGCAGCCAGGAAGGCGAGAAGCCGGCGCGACCGGCGAAAAAGGCGGCGAAGGCGGCGAAGGCGGCGAAGAAGGCGGCTCGGCGGAAATAGGGTAGCGCAAAAAAAATCTGCACGTTGTGCAAGTGTGGCAAACAAAGTACTTGCGTCTCCACATCTGCTATGTGTGGCAAACGCGGCACTTAGCGGCATTGCGAACTCCGCTGGCATTCGTTCACGGGCCTCCGTGGGGTACCCCCCAGCGTGGCGGAGTCGCAAGTTGCTGATTTCGCGGTGCTTGTTTGGTAATACCTTTTGGGTATTACCTTGTCGCAGTCCGATCTTGTTTGAGTCGCCCTGCCGGGCTTAGCCAGCGAAAGCGAACGATCTTCTCAAAGAGCAAAAACCCTCCACCTGGGTGGGGGCCAAGAAAAAGCCCTGTTCCGAATTTCTCGGACAGGGCTTTCCTTGCTTTTAGTGTGGCTGGTTGTGCGGCTGAAGGCAAGAAGAATGGTAAGCGCCGGGGGTACGAAGGTACTCAGGCGGTGCGCATTCGGAGAGTGGATCGGGGATCGGCGTTCTCGTCGGGTTCCTGCCGGTCCTCGCGTTGCTCTCGCGTGATCTTGCTGCTGAGCCCTGAGAAGCGGCGACAGGGCGCTTCCATGCAGGCAGAAGGACGGGAAGTTGATTTAGCGGTTCGGCGGGGGCGAGGCCGGCTGATCGGTCCGAGACCGGAACCGAAGGGAACGAAAGTGACCTTTACCGGGTTGTGCGGCAGGTGTAGGCTCGCACAGAACGGGAGAGAGATGACGATGGCAGCCGAGAGGTTTGTCTGTCCGAAGATGTTGCGGGGGTGTCCGGGACCGGGGACGTGTCCAGGGTGCAGGGTCCATGCGGCATTGCAGAGCCGGGAGGGCGAAGAGCTGCGGAAGCGGCTGATGGTTCTGTGGGAAGGGAAGCCGATGCAGGCCACGTCGTACCGGGAACTGATGCGGGATCTGGGACTCTCCGAGGAGGAGGCGCGGGAACTGGAATGCCAGGAGCAGAACCTGGTGGACCAGGAGATCGCGCGGTTTCCGAAGGGAATTCAGTAGGGGGCGGTTCTCGGAGTCAGGCGCGGGGTGCGGCCCTGGAGATGAACGCGTAACCATGATCTGGCTTTACCTTGTTTCGTATTTCTTTGGCGGAGCCTTCCTGGCGAATGCCGTTCCGCATTTTGTCAGCGGCATGATGGGACGGGCGTTCCAGAGTCCCTTTGCAAAGCCTCCCGGGGAGGGTCTTTCGTCCTCCACGGTGAACGTCCTGTGGGGCTTCTTCAACTTTGTTGTCAGTTACCTTCTGTTAGTCCGCGTGGGTCACTTCGACTTACGATCGACACGCGACATTCTTGCTCTTGCGGCTGGCGTACTGCTGATGGGCCTTCTCATGGCGCGGCAGTTCGGACGGTTCCATGGAGGCAACGCGCCGGAGGGTTCATGAAGAATCCCGTGAGGCTGAACCCTACTCGATGGCAGTCGGTGGGTACGAACCTGCCCTGATCCGGCTTTTGTGGAGCGAAAGCTTCTCGGCCTGTCTCGGTTGACGACGACGGGCCCAGGCACTCATTGCAAGAGCACTCAATAGATGCCCGGGATTAGCCGCTTTGTGCGGCGGCTGTAGTCTTCGTAATCGGATCCAAAAGCGAGGCGGAGCGCCGTCTCTTCGACATGGATGCGATACAGCACAGCCAGGGTGGGGGGAACGAGAACAACGGCAAAACAGGCCCATGTGCGTGCGTGAAGGGAACAGGCGAGGAGAATCAGCTCCAGGCCGAGATAGGAAGGGTGACGGACGAGGGCGTAGAGTCCGCTGCGCTCGAGTTGCTGGCCGGCGCGCATTGCCACGTTCGCGCTGAAGGCACTGCCCAGCGTGACGATGGCCACGGTACGAACTGCCAAGCCGAGAATCAGAATCCCAAGGGCGACCGGGAGCAGCCAGCTATGGCCCCCGGGCATGTCGATGGGGAAAACTTTGTGCATCCACTCATCGATTTTGAACGACGCGATGATCACGACCCAGAGAATGATCTGGGTTCCGCGATCCTGGATCCTGCCCGCACCCTCGCGCGTGGTTGTGAGTACGGCGATGAGGATTTCTCCGATGAGCCATACCGTTGTGAGTGCATTGAAGAAGAATTCGAAATTCATGATTGCTCTCCTGCGTGACCTCAGGAGAAGAATGCGCTGAACGGCCGGGCAAAAACAGTAGCTGCTGTCAGCCCTGAGAGATGACAGTTATCAGCATGACGCCTGTCATGCGTTTCAGATGACAGCCCTGGGTACCCGTGGCGCCTTCGCGGTGGGATCATGGAGGTATGAGCGAAGGGCCGAACCCCGCAGCACAACGAAGCGCGGGAACTTCGGGACCGCACATCACCGACGCGAAGCGGGAATTTATCCGTGGCCGCTGGATCGTGCGCGGAGTGGCGTTGCTTTATGCCGCCTATATGATTCTCAGGCCGGCTTACCGGCACAGCTTTGCGGTCTGGGCGGAATGCGCGGTCTTCTACGCGGCCTTCCTCATTCTTTTCTTTCTGGTTGCGGAGCCTGCGGGGCGCCGGCAGACGGTGGCGTTTGGGCTGTTTTTTCTCTTCGCCTTTTTGTATTTCCCTTCCAACCAGGACGCGAGCGCGATTTTTATCTATCCCTTCGCGATGCTTTGCCTTTACGCCGGCCGTTTGCGCACATTGTTGCTGGTCCTGGCGGCGCTGAGCGCCGGAGTCGCGGCGGAGGCTCGAATTCTCGGTCATTCCTGGGCCACTGCGGAAGCCATCCTCCTGGCCTGCGTCGTCATTGGGCTCAGTAATTATGCCTTCGCTCAGCAGGCGCGAACCAATTCTCTTCTGGAACGTGCCAATTCCGAGATCGAGCGTCTGTCGCAGGAAGCGGAGCGCGAACGCATCGCGCGCGATCTGCACGACCTGCTCGGCCATACGCTTACGGTGATCACGGTCAAGCTGGATCTGGCCCGACGGCTGCTCTCCCGCGACTCGGACCGCGCGCGGACCGAAATCGTGGAAGCGGAGCAGACGGCTCGGAACGCCCTCGCCGAAGTCCGGGAAGCCGTGTCCGGCTACCGCGCCGAAGGTCTGGACGCAGAGATCGGGCGAGCCCGGGGCAGTCTGCTTTCCGTCGAGGTGCAACTGACCACGGCTCTCGCGCCGGTGAATCTTTCCGCGAGCCAGGCAAATGTGCTCTGCCTTGCTCTGCGCGAGGCGGTAACGAACATCGTCCGCCATGCTCATGCAACGGTCTGCCACGTGGCGCTCCTCGAAAAGGACAGGAGGATTGATTTCACGATTGAGGACAATGGGCGGGGCGGACCGATTCGTGAAGGCAATGGCCTGCGGGGTATGCGGGAGCGGCTTCAATCCATGGCTGGAACCGTGAAGCTGACAAGCTCGGCGAATGGAGGAACCCGTGTTGAGATCACTCTGCCGCTGGCGAGTGAGGTACTGTCACAGCCAGCGTCACAGATGGTGGGAGAGGCGGATTCCGCTTGATGCAGAAGATACGCGTGGTGCTGGCAGAGGACCAAAGCATGTTGCGCGGAGCGCTGGCGGCGCTGCTTTCGATCGAACCCGATCTGGAGGTGCTCGGATCTTTTTCCGATGGGGAGCAGGCGCTGCAGGCGGTGGGAAAGCAGCGGCCAGAGGTCTTAGTCACCGACATTGAAATGCCGAAGATGAGCGGACTCGAACTGACCTCCCGAGTAAGAGAGCTTTACCCGGAGACACGCGTCCTGATCCTGACGACCTTTGCGCGCCCGGGATATTTGCGGAGAGCGCTGGAGGCTGGAGCCTCCGGCTATCTTCTGAAGGACCGGCCGTCGGAAGAACTCGCGGAGGCGGTCCGGGAAGTGAGCCGCGGGGGGCGCGTTGTGGATCCCCAGCTGGCGTCGCAGATATGGAGCACGGAAAAAGATCCGCTCACCGATCGAGAACGTGTGATCCTGCGTCGCGCCGGCGATGGCGAGACGACCGCAGAACTGGCGCGTTCGCTGCGACTGACAGAGGGGACGGTGCGCAACTATCTCTCCGAGGCCATCTCCAAGCTGCAGGCAGCTAACCGGTTTGAAGCGGCCCGGATCGCTCGCAATAAAGGCTGGCTTTGAAACGCGCAGCGCGGATGGGTTCTCGGTTGTCAAAAGCACCCATGGAGGCGCGATTCACTTCTGCGGGTAGTCGTGCCAGAGGTACTCGAGGGCTTCGGGGAGGGTCTGGAGCTTCGTGGCGTGGTCGACGTGGCCGGCGTTCTCGGCGAAGACAAACTGGTAGTGGTAGTGCTTTGCGGCGAGGACGCGGGCCATTTGCTCATTGGCGAGGACCCAGTCGTGCATGCCGTCGCGCATGACGTTGGGGTTGTAAAGGTCGCGGTCGCCGACTTCCATCCAGATGCGAATGGGCTTGCGCGGCGCGTTGGCAATGAGCGTGGTGTGGAAGGCCCAGGCGCCCTGCGGCGCAGAGGGATTCCAGGGCCACTGCTGGTTGATGAATGTGCCTGAGTAGCTGAGGACGCGGTGAACCCACTCGGGGTGGTACCAGGCCATGATGAAGGCCGCGGCGGCGCCGGAGCTGCCGCCCATGGCGGCGCGTCCGTTGGGGTCGTGGGTGAGGCGGACGTGGCAGCGGGATTCGACCTGGGGCAGGACGACGTGCTCGACCCACTCGGCATATGTGCCGGACATGGTGTCGTATTCGAGGCCGCGCTCGGAGCCCTGGGCGTCTCCGCCGCCGTTCTGGATGGAGATGGCGATCTGGACGGGAACGCGATGCTTGGCGATGAGGTTGTCGAGGGCGGTGAAGAGGGCGCGGTCGGGGCCGTCGGCGCCGACGATGAAGGGAGCGACGGCGCCGGGCTTGTACTGAGCCGGGATGTAGACGGCGACGGTGCGCGTCCAGGGATGCGGATGGCTGGTGGTGACGATGAGCTTCGCGGGGTTGTGGGGGTCCGGGGTGCCGAAGGTGCCGGGGTCGCGGGCGATGCCGGGGTAGTACGGGTCGCCGGCGGAGGTGAGGGTGAACTCGACGACGCGGCCCTGGGGGACGCCGGGGTGAACGGACATTTCCGGTGCGGGCGTGTGGGTGGGGCCGAGGATGAAGTTGCCGTCCTTATTCGAAGGCGGGAGGGTGCCGTCGGGGAGCTGGATGGCGTGGACGTAGCCGGGGGTGTGGGGATTGCGGGTGGGGTAAGTGGGGCGGTTTTGGGCGAGAAGGGCGAGAGAGAAGGCGAGGAGCGCGATGGTTCTGGGCAGCATACTGGAGTTTCGAGTTTAGCGGGATGGGAGCAGCAATGGAACAGGCATCGGAATTTGTGCAGGTGGAGGCGGGGCTGGAGGGCGTGCTGGAGGAGCTGCGGCGGCGGGAGCCGATTTTTCATACAACGGCTTTTGGGCTGACGGCGGCGGAGCGGGAGCGAGCGATGGATTCGGCGTATTGGGAGGTGGGCGCGTCGGGGCGGCGGTACAGCCGGAGGTTCATCCAGCAGAGGCTCGCAGAGAAGCCGCCCGTGGAGGCGGAGGCGGCGGGGTGGCGGTGCTCGGACTTCGGGCTGCGACGGCTGGGGGCGGAGACCTACCTGCTGACGTACACGTTAGAGCAGGGCAAGCGAGTGACGCGGCGGGCGACGATCTGGAAAAAGACCGATGGAACGTGGCAGATTTTGTATCACCAGGGAACGGTGGTGACGGGCGAGGATGACACGGTGCCGTAAGAGCTGGGAGCCGGGAGCCAGGCGCCGGGGGCACGGAACAGAGAAGGACCCTGGGCCGCCTCGAACGTCCTTTGAGGCGACCGCAGGAAAGGGCGCGGCGACGCAGAGATCGGATCGCCGCGCTCAAAGTGATTAGACCAGCTCGCGGACGCGCTCGTGGGCGGTGGTGAGGACGATCTTTGTGCGGTTGGGTTCGCCGCGGACGAGGGCTTCGGCCAGTTTGGCAGCCTGGCTAACCTTGATCTTGGCCGGCATGGGCGGCATGTAGGGGTCGACGACCGCTTCGATGAGCATGGGGCCCTGGGTTGCGAGAGCGGTCTGGACCTGCTGGGGGCAATCCTTTGGATTTTCGATCTGCATAGCGCTGAGGCCGCAGCCGCGGGCGATGGTGACGAAGTCGGCGGGGTAGAGGCCGACGCCGTACTCGGGGTTGCCGAGGAAGACCATCTGCTCCCACTTGATCTGGCCGAGGGTGTTGTTCTTAATGACGACGATTTTGATGTTGAGGTTATAGGCGGCGATGGTGATGAGCTCGCCCATGAGCATGCTGCAGCCGCCGTCGCCGATGATGCAGCAGACGGGGCGGTCAGGGTAAGCTACGGCGGCACCGATGGCATAGGGCAGGCCGCAGGCCATGGTGGCGAGGTTGCCGGAGCAGCTGTGCATTTGTCCGCGACGGGCGGGGACGTAGCGCGCCCACCAGGTGGTGATGGTGCCGGAGTCCGAGGTGACGATGGCGTTGGAGGGCAGGCGCTTGCCGAGTTCCCAACCCATGACCTGGGATTTCATGGGCGTTTCGGGATTGGTGCCGCGTTCCTCCATAGTTTCTTCCCAGTCCTTTTTGGCCTTCTGGGCTTTTTTGAGGAAGCCATGGTCGTGTTTTTTGAGAAGCGGCAGCAGGGCGCCGAGGCAGCAGCGGGAGCTGCCGATGAGGCCCACGTCGGCGGGGTAGCGCAGACTGATGCGCTGCGGGTTGATATCGATCTGGACGCACTTGGCGGAGCCGGGCTCGGGGAGGAATTCGATGTAGGGGAACGACGAGCCGATGATGAAGAGGGTGTCGCAGTCTTCGAGGGCGTTCTGGGAGGGCTCGGTGCCGAGCAGGCCGATGCCGCCGGTTGTGTAAGGGCTGTCGTCGGGGACGGCGGCCTTGCCGAGGAGAGCTTTGATAATGGGTGCGCCGAGGAGTTCGGCAGCCCGCTCCAGCTCATCGGTGATGCCGAGGGCGCCCTGGCCGGCGAGGATGGCGATGCGCTTGCCGCGGTTGAGAATGTCGGCGGCGTGTTCGAGATCGACCTGGGAGGGCAGGTTGTCAGAGAAGGCGGGCGTGGCCGAGGTGTGGTGCGGGGGATTACGCGGGGAACGGCCCTTTTTCACTTCCTGAACCTGGATGTCGACGGGCATGGTGATGTGGGCGACGCTGCGCTGCTCGATGGCGGTGCGGATGGCCAGGTCGGCGACGCTTTCCATGTGGGCGCCGCTCATGACGCGCTCGTTGTAGACGGCGACATCCTCATAGAGCTTGTCGAGGGCGACATCCTGCTGGGTGAAGGTGCCGATGAGGTCGGAGTGCTGCATGCCGGTGATGGCGAGCACGGGATGGCCGTCCATTTTAGCGTCGTAGAGGCCATTGAGGAGATGAATGCCGCCGGGGCCCGAGGTTGCGATGCAGACGCCGATGCGGCCGGTGAATTTGGCGTAGGCGCAGGCGGCGAAGGCGGCAGATTCCTCGTGACGCATGTGGATGAAGCGGATGCGGTCCTTATTTTGGCGCAGGGCTTCGAAGACGCCGTTGATGCCGTCACCGGGAATGCCAAAGATTGTGTCCACACCCCAGGCGATCAGGCGTTCCACCAACATGTCGGAAGCGTTCATGATTGTCTCCTCAGTGGGTAGGAAGCGGAGCGGGGGCGGGAAGTTGGACCGAAGAGCAGGCAACAGGCAATAGGGAACAGGGAATAGGGATGCCGAGGGAGGCTGGGCCGAAGCCGCCGTGTTCCAGGGAGATGCAGGTGACGCCGGGGCGGAAAAAATCAACAAACGAAAGAAGGCGCTCCGCGCATCCAAGCAACAGACCGAATCGCTGGTCTGTGTGACTGTTTTATTTCGATCTGCCCATTCTTCGCTCTCCAGGTTCACTCATTCACCGGGATTTTTCAGCACGAAGGCTTTGCCGGAAGAGGAGATTCCTCATGGGACGCAAGCTCAAGCTCACTCTCAGCCTGAGCGCGGCGCTGTGTTCGGCCGCGATTATGGCTCAGGCAGCGTCCACCGGTCCGGTGGCGTATGTGTACGTTTCCACGCCAGCGGGCAGCACGGGACGGAACGAGGTGCACGCCTGGGCGGCGAGCGCCAGCGGGCAGCTGACCGCGATTGCAGGGTCGCCGTTCCAGGAGAACGTGACCAGCATGGCGGTGAACGGGAAGTTCCTGTTCGGATCGACGCTGAGCGGAAGCGATGTGAATTCGTACCGGATCGAGGCAAACGGCGGGCTGCGCTATGCCGTGACGACCAACATCACGCGCTATAACGACACGGACTGCGCCAGCGCGGGGGCGGTGTTCCTGGACAGCGCGGGGACCACGGCCTACAACATGGAATACCGTGGCGACGGCTGCATCAACAACACGTACCGGTCGTTCAAAGTGGAGAGCGGCACGGGAGGTCTCGAGAACCTGGGCGATTCCAGCGGGAATTCCTGGCTGTACCAGCCGGCAAGTTTTCTGGCGAACAATGTCTGGGCGTATTCGGCTTCGTGCCTGGGGAACATGTACTGGGGGATTTTCGGATTCAAGCGGGGCAGCAGCGGTCTGCTGACGGAGGTGCCGATCAGCGCACCGGTGCCGCCGCCACCGAACGGCGAGTTCTTTTGCCCGTCGGAAGCCGCAGCGGACGGGACGAACCAGGTGGCGATCACGATGCAGGCGGTGAAGCAGCTGGATTTCAGCTCGGTGGGCTACCCACGCGTAGCGGTGTATACGGCGCAGAGCAATGGCAACCTGACCACCACGAGCACGGCGGCCAACATGCCGCAGGTGGACGTGGGCAGC
Source organism: Acidobacteriaceae bacterium (assembly GCA_049579805.1). Taxonomy (GTDB): domain Bacteria; phylum Acidobacteriota; class Terriglobia; order Terriglobales; family Acidobacteriaceae; genus Palsa-343. The sequence continues at coordinate 97,107 of JBAUOP010000039.1, read as the reverse complement.
GTGACGGATCTGGAAACGCAGCCTGGCGGCGCACTGCTGGCGGTAGCGGGCAGCGGCGGGCTGGAGATTCTCCACTTCAACGGTGCGGGCCCGGTGACGCACCTGACCGGATTGCTCGCGAGGGACTCTATCGACCAGTGCTTCTGGGACAAGGCCGGGCACTTGTATGCGATCAGTGGGAAGGCGGGGAAGCTGTTTGTGTATACCGTGACGAAAAGCGGTGTGCACGCGGCTCCGGGCTCGCCCTATGCGGTGAATCACGGGGAATATCTGGCGGTGTGGAGCAAGTAACAGGGCGCAGGTTACAGGTTACAGGTTACAGGTGACAGGTGACGGGTTACAGGTTACAGGTGAAGGGTGACAGGTGACAGGTGACAGGTGAAGGGTTACAGGTGACGGGTTACAGGTTACAGGTGAAGGAGGCGTGGTAATTTCGAAGGCATGCACCTGAATCCAGCGGACGAATTGGATTCCCATGCGTCCAAACCCCCGAACCATTGGTTTGGAGTGATCGAAATGCCCTGGCGGCGGCACGCAATCACCATCCTTTCCGGAGTCGCGATGTTTTTCTGCGTCGACCTGGTGGACGCGTGGCTTGCGTCGCGCGGTCTCCATGCCGAAACCACCTGGATTGACAACGTCCTTCTCGGCCTCGTGGCTGCCGCTCTGGTCCTCCTGCTGCAACGCCAACAGGAAATCGAGTTGCGCCGCCAGCGCCACTCCGCCGAGATCATCGAGCAGATGAACCACCACATCCGCAACGCGCTCCAGGTCATCGTCGCCCGTGCCACTCTGGACCACCATGCAGAGCCCGAAGTCCACCAGATTCAGGGCGCGGTTGCCCGCATCGACTGGGCGCTCCGCGAAATCCTTCCCGGCCGCGTCAGCACTCCTGCGCCGCCGGAGCCACCGCTCCCTGAATTGACGGATGACGAGCATCCGGAAGTTCGGCGGGGCTCAGAGCACTCGGCATGAACATTCCCGAGTTGGAGAAGCAGGCGCGGACGGAGGCGATTGCGTCGCTGCGCCGGTATTTTGAAGCGAACATGCCGGAACCGATCGGGGAGCTGGCCGCGGGGCTGCTCCTCGACTTTTTTGTGGAAGAAGTCGGACCGGTGCTGCACAACGCCGCTGTCCGCGCCGCGGGGGAGCGGATGCAGGTGAGGATCGCGGACCTGGAAGGGGAGTTATACGCCGATCCGTTTCAGTACTGGATTCGGGCGGCGGCGCGGAAGAAAGGGAAGCGGTAAGGATCAGGCGACCGCGAAGGACTGCAGGGTGGCGACGGCCAGGCGATCGTGGCGGCCGGGATCGATTTCGAGTTCGAGGGCGGCGATCTCGAGGAGATTGACGGAGTAGTCCTCGACTTCGATGGTGGAGCCGCCCGGGCTGAAGTTCCACTGCTGGCGGGCGATGAGGCGCCGCTGGCTGGCCGCGTCGATGGCGGAGAGGCAAAATTCCTGGGAGCGCTGGCCGTGTTCGCAGAACTCGAGGCGAATGCGGCGCAGTGGGCGGGGCTCGTCGAAGCGGAGATGGATCACCTGCGGGCCAGGCGAAGCCGCTCGCCAGCCGCCGTCGTCGCGATCGCGGAGGGCATTTTCGAAGGGGTGGGCGGGATCTTCGGAGGAGAGCTCAGCGGAGGCGATGTGCTCGAGATCGAGCCAGGTATCGAGGGCGGGGCGAGGGTCGGGGGTGGCGTGAGTCAGAACCGCTTTGCGCATGAGGGAACCTCTCCCGGGTGAGATGCGCGTGGGGCGGGAGAGATCCACGCGGGCGCGTGCGATCCACGGTAATGCGGCGGGGCTGCGCGCAGTAACTCGCGATTTGCTCCGGCATGGCAGGCGCAATGTACGGCTGTGGGATGTTGGCGAGCGGCACAGGCTCCTAAACTGAGCGCACAGGAGCCGTCCGATGCGGAAGAAGCTGCGCAGAATCGGTGTCGCTCGAGTGCTCCGGGTCACCGGGGCGCTGCTGTTGTTGGCGGTGTGCCTGGGAATGCTGGGCGCTGCGTTGTCGCGGAACGCGGCTAATCGGGACTTCATCTGTTACTGGAGCTCGGCGCGGCTGCTGCGGGCGCACGCGAATCCGTACGAAACGCAGGCGATTCTGAGGCTGGAGAACGCGGCCGGCGGCGCTTATCGCGAGCCGTTCATCATGCGGAATCCGCCGTGGGCGCTGTTTCTGATTGCGCCGCTGGGATTCTTTTCCGCGCCGGTGGCGGGCTTTCTGTGGCTGGTGACACTGATTGGGGCGGCGCTGGTGTCGATCCGGATGCTGCGCGGCGGGTCGGGTGAGCCGCCGCTGGTGGTGTATCTGTTTGCGCCGATTCTCGGGTGCGCGATGGCGGGACAGACGTCGATCTTCCTGCTGCTGGGGATTGCGCTGTTCTTTCGATACGAGCAGCGGTGGCCCTTTTGGGCGGGCATGGCGCTGCTGCTGCCGGCGATGAAGCCGCACCTGTTTCTGCTGATTTGGCCGGTGCTGCTGGTGCACGCCTGGAGGACGAAGCAGTTTCGGGCGCTGGCCGGGCTGGCGGCGGGGTTGGGAGCGGCCATGGGCGTGGCGCTGCTGTTCGATCCGCAGGTGTGGACGCATTATCTGGCGGCGATGCGCGCCGAGCATATCGAGGGGCAGTATCTGCCGAATATTCCGTGCTCGTTGCGCGCGCTGGTGCCGGGAAAGCCGGCATGGGTGCAGGGCGTGCCGTCGGTGCTGGGTTTGTTGCTGGCGGCGCGGTTCTACTGGCGGCGGCGCGAGCGCTGGGAGTGGCGGCGGGATGGGGCGCAGCTGCTGGCGATTTCGGCGGCGGTTTCGCCGTACTCATGGCCGTTCGATCAGCTGCTGTATCTGCCGGCGATCCTGGACATGTGCTCAGCGCGGCTGTCGCGGGGCATGGTGCCGGCGCTGGCGGTGCTCAACGGGATCTCGCTGTTACTGCTGCTGACGATGATGCCGCTCAGCTCGCCGACGTATGCGTGGACGGGCGCGGCGTGTTTGTTCTGGTTTGTGTGGGCGCGGCGGCAGGCTGGGCTTGCGTGGGGGATGGAAGTGTCGAGCGGCAAGCTGGTTCCTGCGTGAAGAGTGCAGGGAACAGGGAATAGGCAACAGGGAATAGAAGTTCCCTGAGTCCCGTTCGAATTAGCGCTAGATTTCCAGGATCACCGGCATGATGAGCGGGCGGCGGCTGGTGTTTTTCTGGATGTAGCGCTTGAGGTCGGTGCGAATTTTTTCTTTGATGACGCCGTAGTCGGCCTTTTCCTCGGCGCTGGAGCTGTCAAGGGTTTGGGTGACGACCTGGCGAGCGCCTTCCATCAGCTCGGGCTCGGCGCCGACGAAGCCGCGGCTGACCAGCTCCGGCTGGCGCTCGACTTTACCGCTGAGCTTGTTGATGGTGAGGATGGGCAGGACGATGCCGTCTTCGGAGAGATGGCGACGGTCGCGAATAACGAGGTCTTCGACGACGTCGGCAGTGGAGCCGGAGTCGATGCAGACGCGGCCGGCGGTGACTTTGCCGGCTTTGCGGGCGTTGTCGCGGTCGAGCTCGAGGACTTCGCCGTTCTCGAGGATGAGGGCGAGGTCGATGACGCCGAGGCGCTGAGCGATTTCTGCGTGCTTCTTCAGGTGGCGGAAGTCGCCGTGGATGGGGACGAAGAACTTCGGCCGGAGGAGATTGATCATGAGCCGCTGCTCTTCCTGGCTGGCGTGGCCGCTGACATGGATGAGGCCATGGGAGCCGTCGTCGAAGATGACGTCGGCATCGCGGCGGCAGAGGTGGTCGATGACGCGGAAGATGCTCTTCTCGTTGCCGGGGATGACGCGGGAGCTGAGGATGACGGTGTCGCCGGCCTGGATTCTGGCGTGCTTGTGGTTGTCCACGGCGGCGCGGCTGAGGGCGCTCATGGGCTCGCCCTGGGTGCCGCTGATGAGGACCATGATCTGCTCGGGCGAGTAGTCGTTGATCTGGCCGGGATGGATGATCAGGCCGGGGGGCAGGTCGAGGTAGCCGAGGTCCTGGGCGATCTCAGAAGACTCAAGCATGGAGCGGCCGACGATGGCAACCTTGCGGTTGTGGTGGCGGGCCAGCTCGCAGGCGATGCGGATGCGGTAGATCGATGAGGAGAAGCAGCTGAAGAAGAGCTTCTTCTTCGTTTGGGAGAAGATTTCGTCGAGGCGCGGTTTGACGGCCCATTCGCTGGGCGTATAGCCGGGGCGATCGACGTTGGTGGAGTCCTGGAGAAGGGCGAGGACGCCGCGCTTGCCGTATTCGGCGAAGCGGTGGAGGTCGAAGGCGTTGCCGTCGGGCGGAGAGAGGTCAATTTTAAAGTCGCCGGTATGAACGACGACGCCGACCGGCGTCTCGACAGCGAGGGCGACGCAATCGACCAGTGAATGGGTGACGCGGATGGGCTCGACGGTAAAGGCGCCGAGGGTGAATTTCGCGCCGGGGATCATCTCGATGAGCTCGGTGTCGTCGAGAAGGCCGTGCTCTTCGAGCTTGCCGTCGACGTAGGCCAGGGTGAATTCTGTGCCGTAGACGGGGACGTTGAGCTCGGAGAGGATCCAGGGCAGGCCGCCGATGTGGTCTTCGTGGCCGTGCGTGAGGATGATGGCGCGGACGTGCTGCCTGTTTTCGACGAGGTAGGTGATGTCGGGGACGACGATATCGACGCCGAGGAGCTCGGATTCCGGGAACATGAGCCCGGCGTCGATGACGATGATGTCGTCCTGGTAACGGAGGGCGAGGCAGTTCATGCCGAATTCGCCGAGGCCACCGAGGGGGATGATTTGTAATTTTGCGTCGGCCATGAGAGGAAAGCTCTAACTGGATCAGGAATGGAAGAACTGGCGCGGCGGCCAGGCAGAGGCGCGGACCGGGCCTGCCTGAAAATCGCTCAGGGCAGGTTTGCGGACGCGGGTTGGGTCAGGTGTTCGACAAAATTTGCGGGTACAGCACAGGATATCAGCTTGCGGCTCGGCGGAAGCGGTGAGGGAACGGCGCATCGAGCCGGCGAACCTTCCTGCACGGTCGCTAATAATCAGTGGCCGACGGGTAATAACCTTGTTTGGCGTCGACGGTAAGACCCGAGAGGCCCTCCACGTGGACGTCGATGACGTGGTACTTGCCGCTGATCGTGGGCTGGTGGCTCACGTACTGAAGGTCGTAGGCGGTGCGGACGGAGTCGGCGATTTTGGAGAAGGCGTTCTGGATGCCGTTTTCGGAAAGCTCGTGGTAAATGTCGCCGCCGGTGGCCAGGACATAGCGGGGCAGCACGTCTTCGGGCTGCAGCAGGGGCAGCTTGGTGCGGTCAAGATAGCCGATGCCCCAGACGGCGGAGTCGCCGACGTTGGTGCCGGAGACGGAGATGTTGTGGGCGAGCAGATACTGGACGACTTCTTTGTAGCTGGCTTTGCTGCGCTGGTTCCTGCCATCGCTGATGACGTAGATGACGCGGCGACGGCCGCGGGGCTGGCTGGCCAGCTGCTCGGCGGCATAGAGGATGGCGTCGTTGAGCGGGTGCGAATCCCTCTCCGGGAAAAGGATGCCGGTGGCGTTGCCGCGCTGGAGTTCCAGGGTTGGGTCAACCGACTGGCCGTTGACCATGGGGCCGCCGGTAAAGGGGTCGTCGACCAGCGGCACGCCCATCCGCTCGCCGGGTTTCCTGGCGATGTCGAGGGCGGCCGAGAGGCGCGGGCCGCCGGCGGCGGTGAAGCTGGTGACCAGCTGGGGCGAAGTGCCGGCGTAGCTGATGACGGCGACGGTGTCGGCGGGGGTGAGCGTGTTGGAGATCACCGAGAAGCTCTGGTTGACCTTCTGCATGATGTCGGAGGGCAGAGTGGCGTCGACGACCAGGGCGATGGAGAGCGGGTAAGCATCGTCGCTGAAGAAGGCGATGTTCTGGCGGATGCCGTCTTCATAGACGCGGAAGCGCCACCAGGGAAGGCCGGCGATCAGAGCGCCATGCTTGTCGCGGACGGTGACCGGGACATCGACGACGGTGAGGTAGGTGCGGATCACGTAGGGCGATTTGCTCTGGGGACCCATCTGCGGGGCTTGCTGCGGGGTGCCCGGGGGTGGTGTCTGCGGAGCGGGAGGAGTGGCCGGGACGCCGTGGCCGATTTTGGGCGCGGCCTGACCGGCGGCGGCAGCGCCGGCAGCATCCTGATCGAGAGGGGCGCCGGTGCCTTTGCCGGGAGCGACCTGATCCCTCAAGTCAGGGATTGTCGACGGCTGAGCCTGGGGGGCGGGGGCATTGGGAACATTCTGCTGCGCTTGCGCGAGGACTGCACCCGTAAGAACTAACGACAGTGCGGCAACACAGACGGCCCGCATCGAACTAAAACCCCTCATCCGTTCATGACTCCAGCCACTGCGCGACTTCATGCTGGTTTCTCCGGAAGTGCCCTGCGCAGCTTCCACCAAGTTAAGATGCAGCGCCGGGGTGGTGGATCAATCCAGCGTATGCTCAAGAGTACCAGAGGCTCGGCCCCCAGGGCCTTATCTAACGCCCGAACTGCGCTTCCGTCTAAGGAGACATGGTGGTGCGCTGGCTGCGAGTTTGGAGTCTTCCGCTTCTTTGTATGGCAGTCTCTGTTCCTCTGACGTGGGGACAGTCGGCTCCGTCACCCGATGCGCCGCCGGTAAGCACGGTTCCGACGGATAACTCGGTGGATACGACGCCGCGGGAGACCCTGCACGTGACGTCGAACCTGGTGAGCGAATACTTCACTGTGCGGGACAAGCACAACGCCCTGATCCCCTTTTTGACGAAGAACGACTGCAACGTCTTTGAAGACAAACAGCCGCAGGTGCTGAAGAGCTTTGTGGCCGAGGCGAATTTGCCGCTGACGCTGGGGATCCTGATCGACACGAGCGGCAGCCAGCAGTACGTTCTGCCCCTCGAACAGCAGTCGGCTTCGGCATTCCTGAAACGGATCCTGAGGACGAAGGACCAGGCATTTCTGGTCAGCTTCGACGTGGGCGTGAACCTGGAACAGGACTACACGAACAACGTGCGGGAGCTGGACGAGGCGATTAACAAGGTGCAGATCAACACGGCGGCCGGAGGCGGATCGGTGGGCGTGCCGGGGATCGGGGAAGGGCCGGTGCCGACGCAGGGCGCGCCGAAGGGAACGCTGCTGTATGACGCGGTTTACGAAGTTTCCAATGACAAGATGCGCGGACAAACGGGGCGCAAGGCGCTGATTCTGCTGACCGACGGCGAGGATGAGGGCAGCGTGACCAGGCCCAGGGCGGCGATTGCGGCGGCGGAGAACGCCAATGCCATCATTTACGTGATCCTGATTGCCGATCGCGGGTTCTACTTCGGCGGCGGTGGGTTTCCCATGGGCGGATACTCAGGCGACATGCAGATGCGCGCTCTCACCGAGGCGACCGGCGGCCGGGTGATCAACGTGGGAAACAACGGCAAGAAGCTGGAAGACGCCTTCGATCAGATCGAACAGGAATTGCGGACGCAGTATGTAGCGCAGTACGTGCCGGCTGACAAGAACATGGACGGCAGCTTCCGCAAGGTGGACGTTTTCTGCAAGGACCAGCAGGACGGCAATCTGAAGGTGCAGGCGCGCAAGGGGTACTTTGCGGTGGCCGACGATCAGTGAGGCAGGGTGCAGGGTGCAGGGTGCAGATCGCAGACCCCTGTCCTTCACTTCTGAACCGTGTCCCCTACACTCTGTCCCCTGGGCTTCCGCTCCGAAACGCGCGCCACTCTTCCGCGGTGATCTCCCAGGTTTCGCTGGGTTGCGGTCCGGAGACGTAGTTCGCCTCTCCGGTGGCGACGCAGCGCATGCCGGTCTTTTGGGAAATGCGGCGCGAGGCGATATTGCCCACGGCTTTGGGCGCGCGCAGGACTGAGAATCCCAGCACATCGAACCAGTAATCGGTGACGGCGAGGACGGCTTCGGTCATCAGACCCTGGCCGTGGTACTCGGGGACGATCCAGAAGCCGCGATTGTTGGCATCGCCGCGGGCGAGGTGGATCCTGCCGATGAGCAGGTCCGGGGCGGCCTTGCGGCGCAGGGTCCAGTGCCATTCATCGCCGCGTTCCACGGCCGGCAAGGCATGGTCGCGGATATGAGCCAGGGCGGCGCCCTCCGGGAAGGGCCAGGGAACGATGGCGTTGAGGTAGCGGACGATTTCCCACTGGGGAAAGAGGCGCTGGACTGGCTCCGCGTCAGCGAGCGAGAGCGGGCGCAGGAGCAGGCGCGGCGTTTCGAGGGCCGGAGTCATGGTCAGCGTTCAGCGTACAGCGCCCAGATTCGGCGGCCTATACCGGCTCTTTCGCGGTCATCAGCGGGAGCAGGGCGGCGCCAACGATGCCGGCATCCTGGAGCTGGGCGGGCGCGATGTGGGTTTTGCCCTTCTCGTAAACGCCGGGGTCTTTTGGCATGGACATGCGGTAGACATAGCTGCCTTCGCGGACGGTGGCGAACATCTTCGGAGCGAAGAGGGGAAAGGCCGCTGCGGCGCCTCCGCCCAGGACGTAAAGGGGCAGGTCAAGCGCATTGATGAGATGGGCGAGCGAGAGGCCGAGGGCGTAGCCGACTTCATCGAAGATCTGAAGGGCGCGCGGGTCGCCGCCGGTGGCGAGCTGGGCGACGGCGGAAGCGGACAGGGCGGCGGAACGGCCGTCGCCGGCGGATTCCGAGATGCCGAGCGCTTTGGCGCGGCGCACGATGCCGGTGGCAGAGGCGTAGAGCTCCAGACAACCGCGCGCGCCGCACGGGCACAGAGGGCCGTCGGGAATGATGGGGCCGTGGCCGGATTCGCCGGCGGCGCCCTGCATGCCCTGCCAGATGCGTCCGTCGAGGATGATGCCGCAGCCGACGCCGGTGCCAAGGGTGAGCATGCAGAGGGAATCGACGGCGAAGGCGTTGCCGGCGCCGAGGGCAAATTCGCCATAGGCGGCAAGGTTGGCGTCGGAATTGACCTGCACGGGGCGATGGACGCGGCGTTCCAGTTCGGTGCGGAGGTTGAGGCCGTCGAAGCCGGGGAGGTTGGGCGGATGATGCAGGACGCCGAGAGGCAGCTCCAGCGGGCCGGGACTGCCGACACCGATGCCGAGCGGCTGCGCGCCGCCGCGGTTCTCCACGAGAGTGCGGATGGACGCAGCGATGTCGTCGAGGACGGCATGGGGTCCGTCAGCGAGGCGCGTGGAGAGGCTGATGGTATCGAGACGTTCGCCTTCCGGGGTCACCGCGGCAATGCGGAGATTGGTGCCGCCGAGGTCGACGCCGATGGAATAGGAATGCATGGTCGATGCCGGTCCCATGATACGCGAGGGCGTGTCGGCCAAAATATTACCGGGGTATACGGCAGCGGCGCCGACGGCCAGGGAATCGCATATGATGGTCGCGGGCAAAGTCGGCTGCGCTTCGGGCGCCGAATGGCAGGAGACGTACGCCGCATCCAACGAATCACGGTCCTGCGGGAACGAACCCGCAATTCAGGAACGACTCAGCCAACATTTCACCAAGGAGAGAAGTATGCAACGAACGGCGAGCGCCGTGTGGCGCGGAGGTCTGAAGGACGGCAAAGGGACGATTTCCAGCCAGAGCGGCGTGTTGAAGGACACCCAATATTCGTTTGGAACGCGCTTTGAAAACGGCGTTGGGACGAACCCCGAGGAGCTGATTGCGGCAGCGCATGCCGGGTGCTTCACCATGGCGCTGAGCGCGCAGCTGGGAAACGCCAACCTGACGCCGGAGTCGCTGGAAACCACAGCGGATGTGAAGTTCGAGAAGACGGATGAAGGATTCACGATTACCGCAATCCACTTGACGACGCGAGCAAAGGTGCCTGGCGCCAACGCTTCGAGCTTCGAGACGGCGGCCAACAATGCCAAGAACGGCTGCCCGATCTCGCGGCTGTTCAAGGGGAATACACAAATCACGCTGGACGCCAAGCTGGTTTAGGCGGACAGGAGCCAGGGGCAGCGCCGCGGTTTTGCCGTGGCGCTTTGCCTTTAAAGGCAGGCAATCGGCAACAGGCAACAGGCAAGAGGGAATAGAACGGCGAGGCCCGCAGAGGCCCGACGGCTTCGTTTCTGAAAGAGGGCATGGAACCTGTTACGCACTTTTTGACCGGAGCGTGCCTTGGGCGCTCGGGGTTCAATCGCAAAACGGCCTATGCAACGCTGGCCATGGTGCTGGCGGCGGAAGCGCCGGACCTGGACATGCTGTGGGGATTCAGGGGGCCGGTGGAGCAGCTGCAGCACCACCGCGGCTGGACGCACGCCTTTATCGGCGCTCCGGTGGTGGCGCTGGCGACGGTGGCGTTTGTCTGGCTGATCTGGCGGTTTCGACGAAAAGATCCTGTGATCCCGCCGCGGTGGGGCTTTCTGTACCTGTGCGCGCTGATTGCGGCGCTGAGCCACATCCTGCTCGATTACACGGTGAACTACGGGGTGCGGCCGTTTCTGCCGTGGAACTGGCACTGGTACGCGTGGAGCATCGAGTTCATCTTCGATCCGGTCTGGTTTCTGGCGCTGCTGCTGGCGCTGGTGATTCCGTGGATTCTGGGACTGGCGGATCGGGAGATCGGGGCGAAGAAGAAGCTGTTCCGCGGGCGCGGGTGGGCGATTGCGGCTCTGATCTTTGTGGTCCTGTGGTGGTCGCTGCGCAACGCAGAGCACCTGCATGCGCTGGAACTGGTGCGGACGGGGGACTATACGCGGGAGCCGCTGATCCGCGTAGCCGCCGAGCCGCATATGGTGAGCCCATTCGACTGGCATGTGGTGATGGAGACGAAGGACTACTACCAGACGGCGGAAGTGCACACGATCGGCGATCGCGTGGAGACGGATGCGTATGACGATGTGATCTACAAGCCGCCGGTGACGCCGGCGGTAGCGGCGGCGAAGCAAACCTATCTGGGCAAGGTTTATCTGGACTGGTCGCAGTGGCCGGTGGTGACGGATCGCGGGAGCGTGCAAATTCCGGGCGTAAATGTGCAACCGGAGCCGAACTGGCACACGGTGGAGTTCCAGGACCTGCGGTTCGGCTATTGGTCGCTGGGGGAGAAGCAGGGCAGGCAGCGGGTTCCACCGCTGAGCGGATGGGTGTATGTGGGACCGGGCAACGAGATTGAGGGGATGTTCATGCAGGGGCGGGAACAGAAGAATCCCTGAAGGGGATGGTGCGGCGGGCGGATTTTCTATGAAATGAAGTGTGAGGTTCATGAAATGAAACGTTTGCCTTGACCGGGGTGGGTGCGTGTCCGCAGAATGGGAACACTGGAGTTGAACGGAAGAAACGAGGGAATGATGGGTGCCTATCTGCTGATGGTGCTGGCGGTGCTGAGCCGGGTGGTGCCCTTTCCGGGCATGAATTTCACGGCGGTGGGCGCCGGACTGCTGTACTTCGGAGCACGGCGGCCGCTGAAGGAGATGGCCCTGCCGGTGCTGTCGCTGATGGCGACGGACTTTTATCTGACCATCTTTGTCTATCACTACGCCTGGCACACGGGCGCGTATCTGGTGACGTGGGCGTGGTACGCGGGCGTGATCCTGCTGGGACGCGTGCTGCTGCGGAAACAGATCACGGTGACGCGGGTGGTGGCGGCTCCGGTCATTTCGGCGACATCGTTTTTCCTGGCAAGCAATTTTGCGGTGTGGGCGAGCGGGACGATGTATCCGCTGACGATGGGAGGATTGACGGCGTGCTATGCGGCGGCGCTGCCGTTCTACCGGAACGATCTGCTGGCGACTACGGCGATCACAGCGGCGGCGTTTGGCGGACTGGTGATGGTCAGGAGGATGAGCGAGCAGCGGAGAGTGGCCGTCTAAACGTCGCTTTTTGCATAAAAGAAATGGCCACCCGAGGGTGGCCATTTTGCTTTCGCGCAAGGAAGACTCTCCTCAGCGGCTGAAGCCGCATTTCTTAGGCGCGGTTATGGCATGGCTGAAAGCCGTGCCCTTTCAAAGCAAGCGCTTATTTCTGTGCGGCGAGTTGCCGGAGAACGTATTGCAGGATGCCTCCGTTCTGGAAGTAGAGAATCTCCTGCGGGGTGTCGATGCGAATCTTCGCGCTGAACTCCTTCGTTTTGCCGCTGGTGTCTTTGGCGCGGACTCTCAGCGTGCGGCCGGAGGCGAATTTCGCGTCGAGCATGGCTTTGATTCCGGGGAAATCGTAAGTCTCTTCGCCGGTGAGGCCGAGGCTTTCGACGTTCTGGCCCGCCTCGAACTGCAGGGGCAGGATGCCCATCCCCACCAAATTGGACCGGTGAATGCGCTCGAACGATTCGGCGATGACCGCGCGGACGCCGAGCAACCGCGGGCCTTTCGCTGCCCAGTCGCGCGACGAGCCGGAGCCGTATTCCTTGCCGGCCAGGATGATGAGCGGGGTGCCGCGCTCGGCGTATTTCACCGAGGCGTCAAAGATACTCATTGGCTCACCTCCGGGAAGAAGGCGCGTGACGCCGCCTTCGGTTCCGGGCGCGAGCTTGTTGCGCAGGCGGACATTGGCGAAAGTCCCGCGGACCATGACCTCGTGGTTGCCGCGGCGCGAGCCGTAGGAGTTGAAGTCTGCCGGCTTGACGCCGTGTTCGGTGAGGTATTTGCCGGCCGGACCGTTGGCCTTGATCGATCCGGCAGGCGAAATATGGTCCGTCGTTACGCTGTCGCCCAGAACCGCGAGGGCGCGGGCGTTGGCGATGTCCTCGACGGGCGTCGGCTGCGCGGGCATGCCGTCGAAGTAGGGCGCCTTGCGGATGTAGGTGGAGTCAGGCTCCCACTGGTAGACGTCGCCGGTGGGAAAGCTGAGCTTTTGCCAGTTGGCGTCGCCTTTTGTAACGGTCGCGTACTCCTTTGTGAAGCTCTCTGAAGTGAGGGATGACGCGATGACCTGCGAGACTTCCTGCTGGGTGGGCCAGAGGTCGCGCAGGAAGACGGGCTGGCCGGCTTTGTCCTTGCCAATGGGGTCGTTGTCGAAGTCGTGATCGATGCGGCCGGCGAGGGCGTAGGCCACGACCAGCGGCGGCGACATGAGGTAGTTGGCGCGCACGTCGGAGTTGATGCGGCCTTCGAAATTGCGATTGCCGCTGAGCACGGAGACGGCGACCAGGCCGTGCTGCTCGATGGCCTTCGAGATATCTTCCGGCAGCGGGCCGGAGTTGCCGATGCAGGTGGTGCAGCCGTAGCCGACGGTGTTGAAGCGGAGCTTGTCGAGCCATGGGGTCAGGCCGGCTTTGTCGTAGTAGTCGGTGACGACGCGCGAGCCCGGAGCCAGCGAGGTCTTGACCCACGGCGGAACGCTGAGGCCTTTCTCGACAGCCTTCTTCGCGAGCAGGCCGGCGGCCACCATGACGGACGGGTTCGACGTATTCGTGCAACTGGTGATGGCGGCGATGACGATGGAGCCGTGGTCGAGGTAGGGTTCCACGTCCACGCCGAAGCGCTCCTTCACCGTATGCGCGATGTGGCCGTTGCCCCCAGGTTCAGGCGCGGCGTGCGTGGACGCGACGTTGCCGTTGGCGGACATGTGGCCTCCTTCGCCTTCCCAGCGGATGGCCTGGCGGCGGTTCACCTTGTCGGCGTTGGGTCCGAGCAGCGACGGGAGTTGCTTCTTAAAGCTGGCGCCGGCTTCGCGCAGCAGAACGCGATCCTGCGGGCGCTTCGGCCCGGCGACGCTGGGCTCCACGGTGGCGAGATCGAGCGAGAGCGTCTGCGAGTACTCGGCTTCGGGTGAGTTGGCGGAGTGGAAGAGGCCCTGCTCTTTGAAATACGCCTCGACGAGCGCGATCTGCTCGGCGGAGCGGCCGGTGAGGCGCAGGTAGCGGAGCGTCTCGGCATCGACGGGGAAGAGGCCGCAGGTGGCGCCGTATTCGGGCGCCATGTTGCCGATGGTGGCGCGATCGGCGAGGGGTAGCTCGGCGACGCCGGGACCGTAGAACTCGACGAACTTGCCAACGACTCCCAGTTTGCGCAGCATTTCGGTCACGGTGAGGACGAGGTCGGTGGCCGTCGCGCCTTCGCGCAGCTTGCCGGTGAGTTTGAATCCGACAACCTGCGGGACGAGCATGGAAATGGGCTGGCCGAGCATGGCGGCCTCGGCTTCGATGCCGCCGACGCCCCAGCCGAGGACGCCGAGGCCGTTGATCATGGTGGTGTGGGAGTCGGTGCCGACCAGCGTGTCGGGGTAAGCCCGGGGCTTCTCGCCGGAGGTGGTGAAGACTACACGCGCGAGATGCTCGAGGTTGACCTGGTGGCAGATGCCCATGCCCGGCGGCACGGCGGAGAAATTGCGGAAGGCTGTCTGTCCCCACTTGAGGAAGGCGTAGCGCTCGCGGTTGCGCTGGAATTCCAGAGCGGCGTTCAGCGAGTAGGCATTGCCGGTGCCGTATTCATCCACCTGGACGGAGTGGTCGATGACCAGCTCGGCGGGCTGCAGCGGATTGATCTTCTGCGGATCGCCGCCGAGCTGCTTCATGGCGTCGCGCATGGCGGCGAGATCGACAACGGCGGGCACGCCGGTGAAGTCCTGCATGAGGACGCGGGCGGGCATCCAGGAAATCTCGCGGGAGGGTTCGGCTTTCGGGTCCCATTTGGCGAGGAACTCGATATCGTCGCCGGTGACGGATTTGCCGTCCTCGTGGCGGAGGAGGTTTTCGAGGAGGATACGCAGGCTGAAGGGGAGGCGCGCGAGGTGGATGCCGCGCTGGCCTTCGAGGGCGCTGAGACGGAAGATCCGATACGTTGTGCCGCCGGCTTTCAGCTCGGACTGGCTGCCAAAGGAGTTCATGACCTTTTCCTTTCGTGATGAGGGGCGCAGGAGCTTCGCTCACGCACGGCTGAGGCGGAGCGGGAGAAAAACGGTCAGCTGGAAAGGATGCGTCGTCCGCGGTCGGGACGGCCGCGGCGGAAGCGCCGGAGAAGAAGAGGCTCGAAGATCGGTCGGTCCACGATCATCGCCTTCTATTTTAGAGCCATTCGCGTTTGCCGTACCAGACGAGCGGTTCAGGGCGCGCGGTTCAGGCTCCTGGGGTGCGATCCGCTTTCGGGCGAATCATGTTGAAGCGGTCGTGGGTGCGGACATAAGTGGGTCCGCCCATGCGGCCGATGGCGTTGAGTTTGTCCGGATCGATTCGGAAGTTCTCGACGATGGACTCGTCGATGTGGAAGCGCAGGACGTCGCCCAGGATCAGATTGCCGCCCCCGGGCTGCTCGCTGATGGCCACCACCTGGCGCAGGCGGCATTCCAGGTGAACACGGCTTTCGGCGACGCGCGGGGGGCGGATCAGCTCGCTGTCCAGGGGCGTGAGGCCGGCGAGGACAAATTCATCCACGTCAGGAGGTACCTCAGCCGAGGTCAGGTTCATCTTTTCGGCGAAATCCTCGGAGACGATATTGACGACGAATTCCTGGGTCGCGAGGATGTTGCGCAGCGTGTCTTTGGAAGGACGAGGGCCGGAGCGAACCGCGCAGACGAAGCAGACGACCGGTGGGTTGGTACTGCAACCTGTGAAATAGCTGAACGGCGCCAAATTGCGCACGCCCTGCTCGTCCATGGTGGAGACGAAAGCGACGGGGCGTGGAACGATCACGCCGATCATGAGCTTGTAGAGGTTTTCGGGGGCCTCATTTGCGGTGTCGAAGCGCAGCATACGGCTGCTTGGATGCTGTGGATCGGGGGGCCGATTCAGTCGCTGGGCTTCGGGAATTCGTGAATTATTCTTAATACTTTGGAGTTAACTGTAGTTTACATCTTCGGTCAGGAGAGATAAACTGCGGCCAGAACGGTCCTCCGCCAAATGCAGGCGCGGACGGGCCTTCGGGCCGGAAACATCTCACCAGAAGCAGGACGGGAACGGCGGGGATGAGTGCAGAAGCACAATCCGGGCGCGAGGTGCGCGTGTTGACGGGCGTGGAAGACGAAGTCGTCGTCACGCACGAGGACATCGACCGCGCCTTCGACCGATCGCGGGTGGCGAGCGCGCGCCTGGGAGGCGGTCTGCGGTCGCGCCTTTGGCTGTTGTGGCTGCTGATCGGTCCGGGAATCCTGGTGATGCTGGGTGAAAACGACGGGCCCAGCATGCTGTCGTATGCGGCGACCGGAGCGAAGTACGGCATCGGGTTCTTCCTGCCGTTTGTGGTGCTCACTTTTGTCATGGCGCTGGTGGTCCAGGAGATGACGGTGCGGCTGGGCGCAGCGACGCATCGCGGGCACGCGGAGCTGATCTTCGAGCGCTTCGGGCCGTTCTGGGGCTGGTTCTCGATGATCGATCTGGGGATCGGCAATTTCCTCACGCTGATCACCGAGTTCATCGCCATTCGCGCGGGGCTGGGGTATTTCGGCGTGCCACCGTGGGCGGCGATTCTGCTGGCGCTGGCCGTGCTGTTTTCCGCGCTGCTGAGCCATCGCTACTGGACGTGGGAGCGGGTGACGCTGGCGGCGGCGGCGTTCAACCTGATCTTCATTCCGGTGGCGCTGATGACGCATCCGCACTGGAGCGCGGTGGGGCATGCGTTTCTGAACTGGCGGCCGGTGCCGCGGCTGGACAAGGATGTGGTGCTGATCATCCTGTCGAACATTGGGGCGACGGTGACGCCGTGGATGCTGTTCTTCCAGCAGAGCGCGACGGTGGACAAGGGGATGACGACGAAAGACATCCGCTTTGGGCGCATCGATACGGTGCTGGGCGCGGCGCTGGCGGCGCTGGCCGCGCTGGGGGTGATTCTGGCGACGGCTCCGCTGTTTGCGCACGGCATGAGCGCGGGCAACTACGAGGCGGCACAGTTTGCGCAGGCGCTGGAGCCGTTTGTGGGGCATGTGGGCGCGGCGCTGTTCGCGCTGGGCATGGTGGAAGCGGGGCTGGTGGCGTCGATTACGATCTCGACTTCGTCGGCGTATGCGTTTGGCGAGGTGGCGGTGCGGCCGCACAGCCTGAATCTGCCGGTGCGGGAAGGCAAGTCGTTCTACGCGGTGCTGGGATTGTGCGCGGTGGTGGCAGCGGGGATCGTGCTGATTCCGGGATTGCCACTGGTATTTGTCGTGCTGGTGGTGAACGTGGTGGCGGTGCTGGCGATGCCGCCCGCGCTGGTCTTCCTGTATCTGCTGGTGAACGACAAGGAGATCATGGACGGGGTGCGGAGCCCGCGGTGGGCGAATGCGCTGGCGGGGTTGGTGGTTGTGCTGCTGACGGCGGCGGGCGTGCTGTATGGGCTGAGCGTGGTGGCGCCCCAGGCGCTGACCTGGATCAGCGGAATGATCGGCGGACGGTAGCGGAGGAGTGGGGTGAGCGAAGAAGAACGACACATAACGGGAGCAGCGGCGGACTGGATTCTGGCGACGCTGGAGCCGGACCAGCTGGCCCTGGCGAAGAAGACGCCGGTGCCGCGGCGGCGGCTGAAGAGCGGCGAGCTGGCGCTGCTGTGGGCGCTGCGCGTGTATCTGGTCTTCATGCTGGTGGTGGTGTTCTGGCAGGCGTGGCTGGGGGTGAAGTGACGCAGTTGCCAGTCCCCAGTTGCCAGTCCTCAGTGATTTGGTTCTGAGACGGGGCTGCGTTAGGCTCGGGAACGGGAGAGTCCATAAAGCCGATGAAGGTGCTGGTCATTGGTGGAGGCGGGCGCGAGCACGCGCTGTGCGCGTCGATTCGCAGGTCGGCTCGGGTGAGCGAAGTGGTCTGCGCGCCGGGCAATGGCGGCATTGCCCAGGTGGCGCGCTGCGTGCCGGCGAGCCAAAAGGATCTGGGCGATCTGCTGCGGGTGGTGAGCGAGGAACAGCCGGACCTCACCGTAGTGGGGCCGGAGCTGCCGCTGTCTCTGGGCCTGGCGGATGCTCTGCTGGAGCGCGGGCTGAAAGTGTTTGGGCCGACGCGCGAGGCGGCGCTGCTGGAGACGAGCAAAGGGCACGCGAAGCGCTTCATGCAGCGGCACACGATTCCGACGGCGAACTTTGCGGCCTGCACCTCGCGCCAGGAGGCTCTGGCGGCGATCGATCTGTTCCATTTGCCGGTGGTGATCAAGGCGGATGGGCTGGCAGCGGGCAAGGGCGTGCTGATCTGCGAGACGAAAGCGGAGGCGGAGCAGGCGGTTCTCGGGTTGTTCAGCGGGGAGCTGCTGGGATCGATGGAGAGCAGCGTGGTGGTCGAGGAGTTCCTGACGGGCGAGGAGCTGTCGTTCCTGGTGCTGAGCGACGGGAAGCATGCCGTGCCGCTGGTTCCGGCGCAGGACCACAAGCGGCTGGGCGACGGCGATACGGGTCCAAACACGGGCGGGATGGGCGTGTACTCGACGGACGCGATGCTGGACGGGCCGATGCGGGCGTGGATCCTGGAGCACATTGCGCAGAAGACGATCGATGGCATGGCGGCGGAGGAGACTCCGTTTGTGGGCGTGCTGTACTGCGGGCTGATGATGACGGCGAAGGGGCCCATGGTTCTCGAGTTCAACGCGCGGTTCGGCGACCCGGAGACGCAGGCGATTCTGCCGCGGATGGAGAGCGACCTGGTGGAGGCGCTGGAGGCGTGCGTGGAAGGGCGGCTGAGCGAGACGGAGTTCCGCTGGAAGCAGGGAGCTTCGGCGTGCGTCGTCGCGGCGTCAGGGGGATATCCGGGGAAGTATGCGACGGGCAAGGTGATCGCGGGGCTCGCCGAAGCGGCGCGGGTGCCGGGCGTGGAGGTCTTCCATGCCGGGACGACTTTCGACGGCAAGGAATATCGGACAGCCGGCGGGCGGGTGCTGGGCGTGACGGCGACGGGCGATTCGCTGGAGGAAGCGCTGGGGTCGGCGTATGAGGGCATGGGGCGAATCTCCTTTGAAGGCATGGTGTTTCGGCGGGACATTGGTCGCCGGGCGCTTAAAAGCTAGCCGGGAGCTTGGAGCTTGGAGCCGGGAGCCGGGAGCTGGGAGGAAGCGTCCGAGCTCCTGGCTCCAGGCTGCCGGCTGTTGTGCTATGCTCGCGGCGTGTCCGCCACGACAGCCGTTCCCGTGAGGAAGAAGGCTCCGCGCCATGCGGCGGTGGTGCGGGTGACGCACTGGCTTACCGTGGTGGCCTTCGCTCTTCTGCTGTTCACCGGTGGGGAGATCATCCTGACTCACCCGCGGTTTTACTGGGGCGAGACCGGGAATGTGACGATGAAGCCGCTGTTCGTGATCCCGGTTCCGTCGTCGCGGGATACGGTGCCGACCGGCTACAAGATCGTGCTGCCGGACTGGAATGGCTGGGGCCGGGAACTGCACTTCGAGGCGGCGTGGCTGCTGGTGTTCACGGCGCTGGTGTATGGCGTTTGGGGGCTGGCGAGTGGACATTTCCGCAGGAATCTGCTGCCGGAGCGGGGCGACTGGAGCTGGCGGGCATTCTGGCGCGATTTGTGGCGATCGCCGCGGGACAAGACCGATTCGGCGACGTACAACGTGGTGCAGCGGACGACGTATCTGGGTGTCATTTTCGTGCTCTTTCCGTTGGTGATCTGGACGGGGCTGGCGCTGTCGCCGACGTTCAATGCGGCGTTCCCCTGGTTTGTGGATGTGCTGGGCGGACGGCAATCGGCGCGGACGCTGCACTTCTTCATCACGATCGCTCTGACGCTGTTCCTGGTGGTGCATGTGACGATGGTGGCGATGTCGGGATTCCGGGGCAAGATGCGGGGGATGATCACGGGCGGTGGAATGGAATCCGGTGTGGAGGAGCAGCGATGAGTCCCATCTCGCGGCGGAAGCTGATTACGGGCGGCGCGGTGTCGGTCGCCGGAGTGGCCGGGCTGGCGGCGGCGGGGCGAATCGCGGAGCGGTATGGGCTGATTCCTCCGGACCATGGAATGCTGTACGGCACGGGCGAGACGCTGACGTATGCGACGCAGCGGCTGCTGTCCCGGCACGCGCTGGCGCGGCAGTTTCCGCGGGGCATGATCTCGAAGACGCCGTTCCTGAACGAGGTGTCGTCGCACGGGCCGTGGTTTAAGCAGGCAGAGGCAGAGGGGTTCCGAAACTGGCGGCTGACGGTGGACGGGCTGGTGGCGCGGCCGACCTCGTTTTCGGTGGCGGATCTGCAGGCGATGGGCCGCCAAAGCCAGATCACCGAGATCATGTGCGAGGAGGGCTGGTCGTACATCGCGGAGTGGATCGGGACGCCGCTGCATGCGGTGCTGCGCGAGGCCGGAGTGCTGCCGCAGGCCAAATACATCGTGTATCTGTCGCCCGATCCGGACCAGTGGGACAGCCTGGACATGAACGAGGCGCTGCATCCGCAGACGCTGCTGACGTGGGGGATGAACGACGGCGATTTGCCGGTGGGGTTTGGCGGCCCGCTGCGGATGCGGGTGCCTCGGCAACTGGGGTACAAGAACGTCAAGTACGTCCACCGTGTCACGGCGACGGACAGCGTGAAACGCTTCGGGGACGGGCAGGGATCGCCGGCGCCGGCGGGTGGGTACGGCTGGTACGCGGGGATCTGAGGCCGCCCATGTCTGCCAAACCCGGGCAGACATGGGGCACCCGGTCTTGTCATGCAAATCAAATTTTTGAGTTAATTTTGCGGAAATGTTGTATTTTCTGCGACTTACGCTTTTCCAGAGGAACCCCATGGAGCTAAGTGTCGGCGGCTCATTTAGTTAGGAGGGGGCTTCTTTGACGGTTTGGGCATTGAGATAGAGCCTCCGCGGCTGAAGCCGCTTCGTTTTCGGGGCTTTCATTCCGCGGGTTAAAACCCGCGGCTTTCTCCGTCATCCCGCTTGCGCGGGATCGCTGACGGGCAGGGGCTGAAGCCCCATTCTTTCTCGGCTGTTATCGGCACGAGTGAACTCGTGCCCTGATACAAAAGCAGATGCTTCTCGTTCTTTCTCGGCTGTTATCGGCACGAGTGAACTCGTGCCCTGATACAAAAGCAGATGCTTCTTCGCGTTTGCCTCCGGGCTCTTGCCGACGGCCCAGGAGCAACCGCGGGTCCTTCGGGCCGCTGGTCGCAGCCCTCAGGATGACAGCCGTTATGGTTGACTGTCCTTACTTCGCTTCGAGGATGGCGATGGCCTGCTCGACGACGGGGGCGAGCTTTTTGAAGTCGTCGATCAGGGTGACGAAGTCAGAGTAGACCTTCGAGTCGGCGGAGAAGTTGAGGCCGTTAGCGGTGAGAGCGCCTTCGGAGGCGCCGATGAGGGCTTCGACGTCGGCGACGACGGTGGAGAGGCCGGCGATGAAGGGCTGCTCGAGAGGCTTTTCCGACTTCAGGATCTGCTCGACGCGGACGGCGAGGCCGATGATGGATTTGACGGCGCCGGCGAACCACTTGCCGAAATCCGCGATTTTGACACCCATTTTCTGAAAGACGTTCATCCTTTTTCCTTTGCACGTGCGGGATGGGAGGGCACAGACGCAAAAAGGCCCGCCCGGTTGTCCCTGGGAGGGCCGTGGTGCGGCGTCTCAGGGGGCCCGGAGCGGGCCTGGTTTTTTGTTTTATCCCTCTATTTTTAGAATACCAAATCTGAGCGGGTTTACTGCCAAACTGGACGGACTATAAGTGCTGTTGATTGAGGGAGATGCACTTCGGTAATGGGGCTGGGGGGCTTGACAAGATTTCCACAAGTGGGGGGAAAAGGGCATAAAAGCCCTAGCCGGTAGCCGGTAGCCGGTAGCTGGTAGCTGGTAGCTGGGAGCTGGGAGCCGGGAGCCGGGAGCCGGGAGCTGGGAGCCGGGAACCGGGAGCCGGGGGCCGGGGGCCGAGAACGCACAGCCCAGGGCACTCGTGGAACTGCGGCGGCCGGGGATTCGTATTGTCCTGTGGTGATGCCACAGGTTTTCTGTGGCATACTTCTGTGGGCGTAGCACAGGAGATGACGATGGGCGACACGAAACTGGATTTGCTGCAGGGGACGCTGGACCTGATGGTTCTGCAGACGCTGGCGGCGATGGGCGAACAACACGGGTACGGGATTGCGCGGCGGATCGAGCAGGTGAGCGGCGATGCGGTCCTGCTGAATCAGGGGACGATTTACGCTTCACTGGTGCGGCTGCAGCAGCGGGGATGGATCGATGCGGAGTGGGGCGTGTCGGACAACAACCGGAAGGCGAAGTTTTACCGGATTACGGGGCGGGGACGGAAACAACTCGCAGAGGACGCGGCGTACTGGCAGCGGCTGGCGGCGGTGATGGGGCGGGTCCTGGGGCAGGGGCAATAACAGGGTACAGGGTGCAGGTTACAGGTTGCGGGTTGCAGGTGAGGGCGGAGGCGTTGCGATGGCGGGTGGGGTGATGCGGCGGGGATGGGAGCGGGTGCGAGCGTTCTTTGGGAAGGGCGCGCTGGATCGGGAGCTGGACGCGGAGATGGCTTCGCATCTGGAGATGGCGGTTGAGGAGAACGTGCGGAGCGGGATGAGCGCTGAGGAGGCTCGGCGGAGGGCGCTGGTGCGGTTTGGGGGAATGCAGCGGGCGCGCGAGGAACAGAGGGCGGCGCGGGGATTGCCGGCTTTGGATGTGCTGGGGCAGGATTTGCGGTATACGGTGCGGACGCTGCGGCGGGACGCGGGGTTCACGGTGGTGGCGGTGCTGATTCTGGCGCTGGGGATTGGGGCGAACGTGGCGGTGTTCAGCGTGGTGAACACGCTGTTGCTGCGGCCGCTGCCGTTTCCGGAGTCGCAGAGGCTGGTGTGGATTGCGCCGCCTCCGCAGAAGTGCGGCTTATCGTGTGCGACCTATTCGGCGGATGCCTATGACGAGTTCGTCGCGGGGACGAAGTCGTACACGGGCGTGACCGGTTACATGGCGTTCAGCTCCCCCGACAATCTGCGGCTGGTGGGGCATGGGGAGCCGGTGCCGGCGACGGGGATTGAAGTTATTCCCAACTTTTTCCAGGTGCTCGGGGTGCAGCCGATGCTGGGGCGGCTGTTCACGGCGCAAGAATCGCGGGCCGGGGCGCATCAGGTGGCGCTGCTGGAATACGAGTACTGGAAGCGGCAGTTTGCGGGCGATGCGGGGATCGTGGGCAGGGACATCGACCTGAACGGGCAGCCGGTGACGGTGGTGGGCGTGTTGCCGGAGAGCTTTGACTTCGGAGCGATTTTCGCGCCGGGCGAACGGGTGGATGTGGTGACGCCGGAGATTCTCGATAACGAGCGGCTGTGGGGCAATATTGTGACCCTGGTGGGACGGCTGAAGCCGGGCATCACTCCGGGGCAGGCACAGGCAGAGGCAAACCTGGTCGCGCCGCACCTCTGCTGGAGCGTGAAGTATCCGCACTCCTGCGGTTCGTACGTGAACAAAGATGGGCCGTCGATGGAGGTGCAAACACTCAAGAGTTACGTGAGCGGGAAACTGCGGAGCGCTCTGATCGTTTTGTGGTTGGCGGTGGGAATGATTCTGCTGATTGCGTGCGTGAATTTATCGAACCTGTTGCTGGCGAGGGCGGCGGCGCGGTCGAAGGAGTTCGCCATGCGCAGCGCGCTGGGTGCGAGTCGAGTGCGCATGGTGAGGCAACTGCTGACGGAGAGCCTGATGCTGTCGGCGGGCGGGGCGATTCTGGGTTTCGGGCTGGCATGGGGACTGGTGAGGTGGCTGGCGCACCTGGGATCGCTGGCGCTGCCCCTGCTGAGCACTCTGCACATCGATCGGGCCACCGTGGGCTGGACCATCCTGATTGCAATTGCGGCGGCCCTGTTCTTTGGCCTCATTCCCGGGCTGAGAATGGCAAGCGGCAATCTGCAGGAGGCGTTGAAGGATTCCGGCCATGGCGCAAGCGCGGGGCGCAGGCATGAAAGCGTTCGCGCGGGGCTGGTGATTGCGGAGGTGGCCCTGTCGTGCGTTCTGCTGGTGGGAGCGGGGCTGCTGCTGCGAAGCTTCCTGAAGGTGCTGGACATCGATCTTGGATTTCAGCCCGACCATGCGGCCTCGATTCGGATGGACTACGACGACAGCGCGCCTACGGAGGAGGCGCGAGAGGTGAAGCGAGGGGTGATCTTTCGGCAGGCGATCGATCGGGTGACCGCGCTGCCGGGCGTGAAGGCCGCCGGCATTGTCGATTACCTGCCGCTGGGCCCGAACCGTGCCTGGGGCGCGCCGACGCCGAAAGGAAAGATATTTCCCGAGGGCGCGCTGCCGTCTCCGCTGGTGTACGTGTGCACGCCGGGCTATGTGGAAGCCATGGGGATGCGGCTGCGCGGGCGCGACTTCAGCTGGAGCGATGGCCCCGGGAGTCCGAGGGTGGTGCTGATCAATACCGCAGCGGCGCGGGCTTACTGGCCCGGCGAGGATGCGGTGGGAAAGGTGCTGATGAACGGTAAGCAGGAGCTGCACGTGATCGGCGTGGTGGATGATGTGCATGCTTCGAGTGTGGAAAACGAGAGGGGATGGCAGATCTACTACCCTGTAACGCAGGCGGGGCCGAACGAGGCGCAACTGGTGATTCGCAGCAGCGTGGAGCCGGCATCGCTGGCGGGGAGCGTGCTGCACGTGCTGCGCCAGCTGAATCCAAATCAGCCGGCAACGGAGTTCCTGCCGCTGGAGAGCATTGTGCAGAGGGCCGATTCGCCGCGGCGGTTCTTCATGCTGCTGGTGAGCGGATTTGCGGGGCTGGGATTGCTGCTGGCGGCACTGGGGATTTATGGGGTGATTGCGTATTCGGTGACGCGGCAGACGCAGGAGATCGGGATCCGCATGGCGCTGGGGGCGAGCCGCGGGCGGGTGCAGCGCGCGGTGCTGGGGCGGACGCTGGTGCTGGTGGGTGTGGGGCTTTGCGTGGGGTCGATGGTGTCGCTGGTGGCGGCGCGGGGGATTGCATCGCTGCTGTATGGGACCCAGCCAACGGACTGGGTGACGTACGTGGGCATGATCGCTGCGCTGCTGGGTGTGGCGCTGGTTGCGGGATATCTGCCGGCGCGGCGGGCGTCGCGGGTGAATCCGCTGGTGGCGCTTAGGATGAATTGAGGGAGCAGGAGCCGGGAGCCGGGAGCCAGGAGGCAGGAGCCGGGAGGTGGGGGTTTTGTCCGGAAACGGACAGGTGGGTGGAGCATTGGACAGGGGAAGCCTTCGGCGAGGAGCCGGAGGCTTTTGTTTTCAGCGGGAGAGGCGAGGCGGCTATGGCTAGCGAGATGCATCCCTCATCCATGATGGGTTTCCGCTAGTCCCTTATATGGGCGAGGAGAGAGAGCCGTGATGGGTGATCTGAAGACGGCAATGCGCAATCTGCGGAAGTCGCCGGGGTTTACCGTGACGGCGGTACTGACGCTGGCGCTGGGGATTGGGGCGACGACGGCGATCTTCACGCTGGTGAATGCGGTGCTGCTGAAGTCGCTGCCGGTGAAGGATCCGGCGGGGCTGTGGCGGATCGGGGACAACGAGCAGTGCTGTTTTAATGGCGGACTGCCGAGCTATACGGGCACGCCGTACGACTGGTCGCTGTTTTCGTATCCGCAGTATGTGGAGTTTCGCGACCACACGCCGGGACTGGAGAGCCTGGCGGCGTTTGAGGGCGGGGATCGGGAGTTGGCGGTGCGGCGGGCGGGCAGCCACGATCCGGCGCAGCCGTATTACGGGGAGTTTGTCTCGGGGAATTCGTTCGACGTGCTGGGGCTGCGGGCTTATGCGGGGCGGCTGCTGGAGCCGAGCGACGATACGAGCGGCGCGGCGCCGGCGGCGGTGATGAGCTTCCAGACATGGGAGCAGATGGGGCGGGACCCGTCGGTGGTGGGATCGAGCTGGCAGATCAACGGAGTGGCAGTGACGGTGGTGGGGATTGCGCCGCCGGGGTTCTACAGCGAGCGGCTGAGCGATACGCCTCCGGCGTTCTGGATGCCGGTGCATCTGGTGCCGGCGATCTGGCCGCGGCAGGCGAATTTGCTGGAGCAGGGCGGACAGCAGTGGCTGAATCTGATGGGGCGGCTGAGCCCGGGCGCCGGCGTGGCGGCGGTGCAGGCGCGGATGGTGGTGGAACTGCAGGCCTTTTTGCGGAGCCCGGTGAGCCAGACGGAGGTGGCGGAGCGGCCACTGATTCCGCGGCAGTATCTGCGGCTGTCGCCGGGGGGCGGGGGCGTGCAGCGGATGCAGGAGCAGTACGAGAGCGATCTGCATTTGCTGATGTGGGTATCGAGTTTCGTGCTGCTGATTGCGTGCGCGAATCTGGCGAATCTGATGCTGGCGCGGAGCGTGACGCAGCGGCAGCAGACGGCGGTGCGGTCAGCACTGGGCGCGCAGCGAAAGCAACTGGTGCAGCGGGCACTGACGGAGTGTCTGCTGCTGGCGATGCTGGGGGGGCTGGCGGGAATCGTGGTGGCGTGGGGCGGGGCGAAGCTGATTCTGCATCTGGCGTTCGCGCAGGATCCGATCGCGATCAGCGCGAGCCCGTCGCTGACGGTGCTGGGATTTGCGATTGCGGCGTCGGTGGTGACCGGGCTGCTGTTTGGGGTGGCGCCGGCGTGGCGGGCAGCGCAGGCGGATCCGATTGAGGCGCTGCGGGGGGCGAATCGGGCGACGGGGCGGCACGAGACGCTGGCGCAGAAGGGGCTGGTGGTGGCGCAGGCGGCGGTGTCGGTGGTGCTGCTGTGCGCGGCGGGGCTGCTGATTCTGAGCCTGCGGAAGCTGGAGCACCAGCATTTTGGGTTCGAGCCGGCGAACCGGACGATTTTGACGATCAATACGGAGACGGCGGGTCTGCCGCCGGGGCAGCTGGATGATTTTTACCGGAAGGTGAACGACTCGCTGTCGGCGATTCCGGGCGTGGAGCGGGTGGCGAACTCGACGTGGAGTCCGATGGATGGGAACAACACCAGCGAGGATGTATGGGTGGATGGGCAGCCGGCGCCGCCGCCGGGGTCGGCGGTGAATCTGACGTCGTGGGTGCGGGTGAGCCCGCAGTATTTCGCGACGATCGGGACGAAGGTGGTGGAGGGGCGCGCATTCCAGCAGAGCGACAACCGGACGGGTGCGCCGGTGGCGATTGTGGATGAGGCCTTCGTGAAGAATTACCTGCACGGGGAGAATCCGATCGGCGCACATTTTGGGGACTGGGACGCGGCGCATCCGGCGGTCTACACGATTGTGGGCGTGGTGGAGGACGCGCAGTACTGGTCACCGAACGAGCCGGACGATGTGGGGGGACATCCGATGTACTTCCTGCCGGCGGCCCAGTGGGTGGCGCCGCCGCCGGTGACGCCGGAAGCGGCAACTTATGCGCAGTTTATGACGAACACGCATTACATGGATGCGCTGGAGATCGAGACGCACGGGCGGGTGCCGGAGCTGGAAGCGCAGGTGCGGAACCGGCTGACGGAGATCGATCCCAATTTGATGATCGTGCACTACCACAGCTTTGGGCAGCAGGTGCAGAGGGCGTTCAGCCAGCAGGCGATGATCGTGCAGCTGACGTCGCTGTTCGGGCTGGTGGCGCTGGCGCTGGCGGCGATTGGGCTGTACGGCGTGACGGCGTATGCGGTGGCGCAGCGGACGAGCGAGATCGGGATCCGGATGGCGCTGGGCGCGAACCGGATGGATGTGCAGCGGATGGTGCTGCGCGGGGCGTTCCTGCAGGTGGGGCTGGGACTGGCCATCGGGATTCCGTGCGCGGTGGAGGCGGGACGGCTGATGGCGGCGGAGTTGTTCGGGGTGGCGGCGGTGAATCCGCTGGTGCTGGGGACGACGGTGGTGGTGCTGGGCGCGGCAGCGCTGCTGGCGGCGAGCCTGCCGGCGCGGCGAGCGGCGGGAGTGGAGCCGATGGAGGCGCTCAGGGGCGAGTAGGCAGGGTACAGGGTGCAGGGTGCAGGGGGCAGGTTACAGGTTACAGGTTGCAGGTTACAGAGGCTTGTAAGCGCAGGCGGCAGCCGGCTCTGACTGGAAACTGGAGACTGGGGACTGGGGACTTCACCTGCAACCTGCAACCTGTGACCTGTCACCTCGTTCTTTCCTGCCCTTGACTTTCTATCCATAGACAATCTATGGTTCTGATCCATGGCGAACAGACGTGACAACAAGGGTGACTTGTTGCCGGGGACTCTGGACCTTTTGATTCTGCAGACGCTGAAGCGGGCGCCGCTGCATGGGTACGGGATCGCGCAGTCGATCAAGCGCGTGAGCGAGGATGTGCTGACGGTGGAGGAAGGCTCGCTGTATCCCGCGCTGCAGCGGCTGTTGCTGCAGGGCTGGGTGAAAGCCGAGTGGAAGATGACGGAAACCAACCGGCGGGCGCGGTACTACCGGCTGACGGCGGCGGGGCGGAAGCAGCTGGGTCTGGAGATTTCGAAATTCGAACAGATGATGGCGGCGATTGGGCGGGTGCTGGCGGACGCCGAGGAGGCCGGATGAGCGCGCTGAGCGTATTGGGCCGGGGTTGGCGGAAGCTCGGCGTGCTGCTGCGGGGGGAGCGGTTCGGCGGGGAGCTGGACGAGGAGATGGCGTTCCACCGTGAACAGGCGGCGCGGGAACTGGAGGCGCAGGGAATGTCGCGCGAGGAAGCGCGGTATGCAGCGATGCGGCAGTTTGGGAATGCGACGCGGCTGCGGGAGAGG
This sequence comes from Acidobacteriaceae bacterium, assembly GCA_049579805.1. Lineage (GTDB taxonomy): Bacteria > Acidobacteriota > Terriglobia > Terriglobales > Acidobacteriaceae > Palsa-343. The sequence goes on along the minus strand of JBAUOP010000039.1, from coordinate 68,669 downwards.
AGCCACGAGGTGATGGGGTTCCGGATGGAGACGGTGGCGCAGGATGTGCGCTTCGCGGTGCGGCAGATGCGGCGGAGTCCTGGCTTTGCGGTGACGGCGGTGCTGATGCTGACGCTGGGGATGGGCGCGAGCGTGGCGATCTTCGGATTTGTGGACGCGGCGCTGATCCAGCCGCTGCCGTACGCGCAGCCGAACCGGCTGGTGGATGTGACGGAGAGCCTGGCGCTGTTTCCGCGGGGGAATTTGTCGTATCCGGATTACGTGGACTGGAAGCGGATGAACACGGTGTTCTCGTCGCTGGCAGCGTATCAGGGAGTGGGCGATCTGCTGCGGGGGCCAAACGGGACGGAGACGGTCTCGGGGATGGAAGTGAGCGCGAATTTCCTGCGAACGCTGGGGATGGAGCCGGCGATGGGGAGGGATTTTCATCCAGGAGAGGATGCGGTGAGCGCGCCGGCGACGCTGCTGCTGACGTACCGGGGTTGGCAGAAGTGGTTTGGCGGGCGGAAAGACGTGGTGGGACAGACGGTGCAGCTGAGCGGGGAGCCGGTGACGGTGATCGGCGTGCTGCCGCGGAGTTTTGTGTTCGCGCTGGGCGGAAATCCGCAATATCTGAAGATCCTGCAGCAGCGGCATGGGTGCGTGATGCGGCGGAGCTGCCACAGCCTGTATGGCGTTGGGCGGCTGAAGGACGGTGTGACGGTGGCGGCGGCGCGCGAAGACATGAAGGCGATTGCCGCACAACTGGCGAAGGTGTATCCGGATTCGAACCGGGGGCAGGGCGCGAGCGTGATGCCGCTGGCGCAGGCGGTTACGGGGGATATCCGGCCGATTCTGCTGGTACTGCTGGGCGGCGCGGGACTGCTGCTGCTGATTGCGTGCGTGAACGTGTCGAACCTGCTGCTGGTGCGCGCGGAGAAGCGGCGCAAAGAGATGGCGGTGCGGGGCGCGCTGGGGGCGTCGCGGCGGAGGCTGATCCGGCAGACGGTGACGGAGGCTGGGCTGCTGGGCGCGGCGGGATGGGCAGTGGCGCTGCCGTTGGCGGATGCGACGATGCGCGTGCTGCGCGCGATGATCGCGAAGAACCAGCTGGATTCGATGCCGTATCTGCAGGGGCTGGGAATGACGCGGGACGTGTGGCTGTTCGCGGCTGCGGTGGCGGCGATGGCGGGCGCGCTGTTTTCTGTGGCGCCGATCCTGCGGCTGCCGGCGGGGCATTTGCGCGAGGATCTGAACGAAGGCGGGCGCGGCGGCGTGGGGCGGGTGTGGAAGCGGCTGGGCGGACATCTGGTGATCGCGGAGATGGCCATCGCTGTGGTGCTGGTGGCCGGCGCCGGGCTGCTGGCGAAGAGCCTGTGGCGGATGCTGCATGTGGAGCTGGGATTCGTGCCGGAACATCTGGCAATGATGAACGTGGAGCTGCCGGATGCGGAGTATCCGAAGCCGGCGCAGCAGGCAATCGCGGCGCAGGCGATTGTGGAGCGGGTGCGGAGGCTGCCCGGAGTGCAGGATACGGCGGTGACGACGGTGCCGCCGGTGACATGCAACTGCGATACGGACTGGATCCGCTTTGTGGGCAAGCCGTACAACGGCGTACACAACGAAGTGAACGACCGGCAGATAAGCGCGGAGTTTTTCACGACGATTCAGGCGCGGCTGGTGCGGGGACGATTCTTCACGGAGGCGGATGACGCGCAGCATCCGAAGGTGGTGGTGATCAATGAGGCGCTGGCGCAGAAGTATTTTCCGGGCGAGGATCCCATTGGGCAGACGATCGGGGACACCGACCTGAAAAAGGATTCGCTGAGGAAGATTGTCGGGGTGGTGGCGAATATCAGGGAAGGGGCGCTGGATTCAGAAGAGTGGCCGACAGAGTACGAATCGTTCACGCAGGATCCGGATACGTATTTTGCCCTGATGGTGAGGACGGCGGGGGATGCGAAGGCGCTGCTGCCGGAGATGGCGGCGGCGATCCGGCAGCTGAATCGGTCGGCGGGCGTCGAGCAGGAGACAACGATGGAGGCACGCATTCACGATTCAGGGGCGGCGTGGCTGCACCGGTCGGCGGCGTGGCTGGTAGGCGGATTTGCGGGCCTGGCGCTGTTGCTGAGCGCGATCGGACTGTACGGGGTGATTGCGTATTCGGTGAGCCAGCGGACTCGGGAGATCGGGGTGCGGATGGCGCTGGGGGCGGAGCGGAGTGCGGTGCGCGGGATGATCCTGCGCGAAGCGGGGTGGCTGGCCGCAGCGGGGATTGCCCTGGGGCTGGGCGGCGCGGTGGGCGCGGCGAGCCTGATGCACAGCCTGCTGTTCGGGGTGCGGGCGTGGGATGTTTCGACGCTGGCGGCGGTGGCGGTGGTGCTGGGGGTGTCGGCGCTGGTGGCGAGTTATTTGCCGGCGCGACGGGCTGCGGGGGTGGAGCCGATGGAGGCGCTGAGAAGCGAGTAGCAGAGCACAGAGCTCAGAGCACAGAGCACAGCCGCGAGGGGATCTCGCGGCTTTTGTATCAGCGATGGTCATTTATTCGACGCGGAGGGCCTGCTGGGGGTCGAGGCGGGAGGCGCGGGTGGCGGGGAGCCAGACGGCCAGCAGGGCGACGGCCGATAAGATCACAGGCGTGGTTACAAATACCAGCGGATCCCAGGTTTTGACGCCGTAGAGGAAGCTGGCGATGAAGCGGGTGAGTCCAAAGGCCGCGCCGATGCCGAGGACGACGCCGATGAGGGCGAGACGCATGCCGTGCCAGACGACGAGGTTGCGAATGCGGACGCGGTCGGCGCCGAGAGCCATGCGGATGCCCATCTCCTGAGTGCGCTGCTGAACGGACCAGGCCATAAGGCCATAAATGCCGATGGCGGCGAGGATGAGAGCGGCGGCTCCGAAGATGGTGAGGAGGAGCATGTTGAAATTTTGACGCGCCATGGATTGGCCGACAACCTCGGTCATGGGACGGACGCGCGCGACGGGCAGACCGCCGCTGGCCTGGCGGAGCTGCTCGGTGATGGCCGAGATGTACTGGTGGGGATCGCCGTGGGTGCGGACGAGCCAGATGATGGGCGCAAAAGCGGCGTTGAGCTTGTTCATGAGGTCGGGAGTCTGCGCCTGGGGAATCATCATGAGGGGAAAGGGGTCGCGGTTGAGGCCGCCGTCGCGGACGTCGCCGGCGACGCCGACGATCTGGCGGGGCGGCTCTTCAAACGCAGGGCCGACGCCTTTACCGATGAGAATCTGCTGTCCGATGGGGTCCTGTTTAGGCCAGTAGCGTTTGGCCATGGCTTCGCTGATGATGACGACGCCGGGGGCGGAGAGATCGTCGCGGTCGGTGAAGTCGCGGCCGCGGAGGATGGGGATGTGGAAGACGGCGAAATAGCCGGGGGAGATGGACTGCCAGCCGGCGCCGCCCGTGTAGGGGCTTTTGCCGGTAGGACGGCCGATGATGGTGAAGGGCAGACCGAAGCCGCCTTCGAGGGGCAGACAGCAGGAGGAGGCGGAGACTTCGACTCCGGGGATGGCATCGAGGCGCTCGCGTCCGTCGCGAACGAGCTGGGTGACAGCGGCGGTCTTGTCAAAACGGTCGGCACTGAGCGACATGTTCATGGTTAGGACATTGTTGGGGTCGAAGCCGGGGTTGACGGCGCGGAGGGCGATGAAGGTGCGGATGAGCAGGGCGGCTCCAATGAGGAGGACGAGGGCGAGGGAGACTTCGCTGATGACGAGCAGGGAGCGGGCCTTGCTCTGGCGGAATCCGGTGCCGGAGCGGTTGGAGCTTTCTTTGAGCGTTGAGTTGAGGTCGGGGCGTGAAGCTCCGATCGCCGGGAAGAGTCCGAAGAGGATGCCGGTGAGCAGAGCGATGCCGAGGGTGAAGAGGAGGACGCGCCAGTCGAGATCGACGCCGGCGCCATGTTCGCCGACGCGCGGGAGATCGGCGGGCGAGACGGCGAGGAGGGCGCGGACGCCGGCGTAGCCGAGGCCGAGTCCGAGTGCGCCGCCGGCGACGGCGAGGACGATGCTTTCGGTGAGGAGTTGGCGGACGATGCGGGCGCGGCCGGCTCCCATGGCGGCGCGGATGGCGAACTCGCGCCTGCGGCCGGTGGCGCGGACCAGCAGAAGATTGGCGACATTGGCGCAGGCGATGAGAAGGACGAAGCCGACGGCTCCGAGAAGGATGAACAGCGAGGAGCGCGCGCCGGCGACGATGGAGTCACGCAGGGGCTGGACGCCGAAGCTGTCCTGCGGGCCCATTTCGTTGGGGTGCTGGCGGCGGTACTGATCGGCAGCGAGCTTCAGCTGGGCGTTGGCCTGGGCGACGGTGACGCCGGGATTGAGGCGTCCGGCGACGAGGAAGAAGTGGGCGAGGCTGGTGCTGTTGGGCTCGATCTGGAAAGGCAGCCAGATGTCGGGGGCGGGATCGGCGACGAAGGATTTCCCGATGACTCCGACGATGGTCCAGGGCTCGTTGCTGAGGGAGAGGGTTTTGCCGATGATGTGCGGGTCGCCGCCAAATTTGCGCTGCCAGAGTCCATAGCTGATGACGACGACGTGGCCGCCGTTGGGGGAATCTTCCTGGGGCGTGAAGGTGCGGCCGAGGAGGATAGGCGCGCCGAAGAGGCGGAAGTACGCTTCGCTGGCGTGGATGCCATGGACCTGTTCAGGGACGGCGCCTCCGGTGAGATTGAAGGGGGGTGCGCCGAAGTTGTAAGCGGCGACGTCGTGGAGGACTCTGGTCTGCTGGCGCCAGACGTTGTAGTCGACGAGCGAGGCGACCGGGGATTTGCCGTCCGGGAAGGTGTTCATGAACTGCACGATGCGGTCGGGCCGGGGATAGGTGAGGGGCTTGAGCAGGACGTTGTCGACGACGGTGAAGATGGCGGTGTTGGCTCCGATGCCGAGGGCCAGGGCGGCGATGGCGGTGATGGTGAAGGCAGGATTGCTCACCAGCATGCGGAACGCGTAGCGGAGGTCGGCGCGGAAGTCGCTCATCGGGGAAAGGGTACAGCGGACAGGGTACAGGTTGCAGGATGCGGGGTACGGGTCAGAGACGACGATTCACCACAGAGGACACGGAGAGCACAGAGGCGTGCGGGGGAGTGGAACGGAGCTTCGGGATCAGCCGTGGGTGCCGGTATGGGCGGGGGGCGGTACGGGGACGGGACCTGCGGCGGAAACCTTGTCGAGGTAGCTGAGGGAGGGGAAGTAGACCTGGGGGTTCTGCTCCATGACTTCGAAGTACCCGCGGAGGAATTCTTCGGCGATGGTCTGGGGGTTCTCTTCCGGTTCGGCGGAGAGGACCTGGCGGGCCATGTCGAGGAGGAGGGAGTCGACTTTTTCGCCGAGGCCTTCGGCCTGCTGGATCTCGGCGCGATCGATGTAGGAGAAGGAGCCGCGGTTGGAGAGGACGACCATCTCGGTGGCATCGCCGACGGATTTGGGATCGGAGCGGCGGGCGAGATGCATGAGCCAGGTCATGCGCAGGACCGTGGAGCGGAGGCTGACGTTCCTGCCGGCGTGGGGGGTGAGTATGCGGAGCATGGTGCTGACGGAGCGGGAGGCGGAGCCGATGACGCAGGGGCCGAAGGTGTCCATGACGGTGCTGGGGGGTTCGCAGAGGAGGACGCGGCCGGCGTTGTCGTCAGACGAATTGCTGGCGACGAGGAACTGCATGGCAGGGACCTGGGCGACGCCGTAGGAGCGGAACCAGTCACCCATGACGCGCTTGATGCCGGGGATGACGTCGGCGCGGTTGGGGGAGGCGCAGGCGACGGTGGCGATTTCGGAGGCGAGCATGCTGCCGGCGCGGGGATCCTGGGCGGCAGAGGTGATGGCGAACATGCGGCGGCCGGCGGTGACGGACATGAGGGCAGGGCTGTCGTCTCCAGGGGCAGGGGCGCCGCTGGCGTCGGCACGGGAGTCGGCGCAGAGGATGGATCCACCTGGAAAGGGAACAGCTAACCCGACAGTCATGGGAAACGGCCTTTCGCAACGGCAGTGGCTGTTGGCGCAGGCGAAACGGATGGGCCGGTATGGCGATGTCCGTCTTTATGGGTGCTGCGGCTCGCCTGCGCCGGACGGGTTCGGCGGGCGAGGGAATGCGGGGGCGGATGCGACAGAACCAATCTCCGAGCGTTTTTCTGGCGCAAGACCGCCTAACTCATTCGAATCGCCGTGGCAAGGGTGGGTCAATGGAATTTTTGGGGGATTGCTGTGGATTTCGAGATGTGGAATCAAGCGGTTAAACAAAAAGTGGGCGTTGTGTGGATAAGTGGGGACCAAATAGGTATACAGTGTATACATGACTGGACCGGCGATTGAGAAAGCCGTACCTCCGAGGAACTCCACCCCAGAGGACACCGAGAGCCCAGAGCGAGCCCGGAAAAGCAAAACAGCGGAGCGGATTCTGGAGGTCTCGGGTGAGTTGCTGGATCGCGAAGGCGCGGACGCGGTGACGATGCGGCGGGTGGCCGGGGCGGTGGGGATTACGGCGATGGCGGTGTACCGGCATTTTCCGAATCGCGAGGGGCTGCTGAGCGCGGTGGCGGATGCGGGATTCGCTGAGCTGCGGGAGCGCCTGCTGGCCGTGCGGCGCAACCTTATGCCGGAGAGGCTGACGGAGATTTTGGACGTGTATCTGGATTACGCGCTGGAGAAGCCGCGGCTGTTTGAGCTGATGTTTCTGACGTTGAGGCCGGGGGCGCGGCAGTTCCCCGGGGATTTTCGCGCGGGGGCGTCGCCGACGGCGAATGTGGCGGCGGGGCTGATTGAAGAAGGGATGCGGAGCGGGGTGTTTCGCGAGGACGACGTGTGGGAAATCACGCTGGAGATGGGGGCTCTGCTGCAGGGGATGGTGATGTTGTATCTGGGCGGGCGCATTGGGATGGAGGCGGGTGAGTTTCGGGCCCTGTGTCATCGATCGTTTGGGAGGTACTTCGATGGTATTCGAGCGTAAGGGGTGGAGTGTGGGGCTCGGCGTGGCGGCGGCTGCGGCGACGGCGGTGCTGGTGTATTTCGGGAATGGATTGCATCCGTTGTGGCCGCTGGTGTGGCTGGCGCCGCTGCCGGTGCTGCTGTATGCGCTGCGCTCGGGACCCACGTCGGCGTGGAGTGCGGGGGTGGTGGCGTGGGCGGGGTGGTTCGCGGGAAGCGCGAACTTTATCGGCTATTTTCGGGTGCTGGGAACGCCGCTGGTGGCGTGGTTCACATTATTTGGGCTGGCGGCGCTGGTGTTTGCCGCGGGCGTGCTGCTGTGCCGGGCGCTGGTGCGGCGGGGCGCGGTGTGGACGGCGGTGGTGGCGCTGCCGGCGGTGTGGGTGACATATGAGTATGTGCGCAATTTACTGTGGCCGCACGGGTCGGCGGGGAGCCTCGGGTATTCGCAGCTGAACTTTCTGCCATTTCTGCAGATGGCTTCGCTGACGGGGCCGTGGGGGATGAGCTTTGTGCTGCTGCTGCTGCCGTCGGGAGTGGCGGTGGCGTGGGCTGCGGGACGCGCGGACTCGCGGCGCGCGCTGCGTGTGGCGGGCGCGACGGCAGGCGTGGTGGCGATGGCGCTGGTGTTTGGGGCGGCGCGGCTGGCGATGCGGCAGCCCGGTCCCATGGTGCGGGTAGGGCTGGTGACGAGCGATGCGCCGGGCAATGTGTGGGCGGCGAAGGCCGGGGCGGATACGGAACGGCTGCTGCGTGCGTATGCGGGCGAGGCTCGAGGGCTGATTGCGCAAGGCGCGCAGGTGGTGGTGATGCCGGAGACGGTGGGCCGGGTGGTGGATCCGAATACGAAGGCGGCGGACGCGGTGCTGCAGGCGGTGGCGGACGAGACGCAGGCGATGCTGGTTACGGGGATGATCCGGATCGCGGGGCGGCTGCAGTACGACGAGGCGCGGGTGTATACGCCGGGCGTGCCGGTGCGGCTCTACGACAAGGAGCACATGCTGCCGCCGTTCGAAGACATCTTTACGCCGGGGAAGGCGCTGCTGATGCTGCATCGGCCGGGTGCGCTGTGGGGTGTGGCGATCTGCAAGGATATGGACTTCATGAATCCGGCGCGACGCAATGGCCGGGCGGGCGTGGGGCTGATGCTGGTTCCGGGAGCGGACTTTGTTGTGGACGGATTTTGGCACGGGCACATCGCGGTGATGCGGGGAGTGGAGGACGGCTTCAGCGTGGCACGGGCGGCGAAGCAGGGATTCCTGACGGTGAGCGACGGTCGGGGGCGGGTGGTGGCGGAGCGGGCGAGCGATTCGGCTCCGTTTGTAACGCTGCTGGCGGAGGTTCCGGCGGGGCATGAGGGGACGCTGTATCTGCTGTGGGGAGACTGGTTCGCGTGGTTTGCGATGGCGCTGTGTGGGTGGGTGTTGGTGCAGCGGCGGCTCGGCCCGGCATCAACAAGGTCCACCACAGAGAGCGCGGAGTGTCGAGAGAGAACCGCGGTGAAGGTGCTGGATTAGCGAGCTGCCCGCGGTGAGCGAATTTCGGTGAATGAAGTGTCGCGAACTCCACCACAGAGGGCACAGAGAGCACAGAGGGAGCGGCGGGATTTCGGCAGGGCATTTCCGCAGTTCGGGGAACCGGCGGGGCGGTTTCTCCGTAGGTGAAGCCAGAGGACGCCCGGCGTGAAGCTCTCGATTGAGAAGGTGGGGAAGTGTTATCGCGGGAGGGTGTGGGGGCTGCGGCAGTTCAGCCTGGAACTACGGCCAGGGGTGCTGGGGCTGTTGGGGCCGAATGGCGCGGGCAAGACGACGCTGATGAGCATTCTGGCGACGATCACGCGGGCGACGGAGGGACGCGTGCTGTGGGATGGAATCGATGTCGCTGCGCAGCCGAATGCGCTGCGGCGGGTGCTGGGGTATCTGCCGCAGGATTTCGGGGTGTATCCAAATTTGAATGCGCAGGAATTCCTGGAGTATCTGGCGGCGGTGAAGGGGCTGGATGCGGCGGTGGCGCAGCGGCGGATCGATCAGTTGCTGGACCTGGTGAATCTGCAGGATGTGCGGAAGCGTCCGCTGGGTGGATTCTCCGGAGGGATGAAGCAGCGGGTGGGGATTGCGCAGGCGCTGCTGAACGATCCCGAGCTGCTGATTGTGGATGAGCCGACGGCGGGGCTGGATCCGGAGGAACGGGTGCGCTTTCGGAACCTGCTGACGGAGCTGTCGGGCGAGCGAATTGTGATTTTGTCGACGCATATTGTGTCGGACGTGGAGGCGACGGCGACCGACATTGCGCTGATCGCGGGTGGGCATCTGGTGGCGCACGCGGCTCCGGAGGAGCTGCTACGGCGCGTGGACGGCAAGGTTTGGGAGTGGGTGGTGCCGAGCGCGGATCTGAACGGCGTGAAGGAAGCGTATCGGGTGAGCAGCACGGCGCGACGCAGCGATGGGGTGCATGTGCGGGTGCTGACGGGCGAGCCTCCGGCGGGCGCGCAGCCCGTGGCGCCGACGCTGGAAGATGCGTACCTGGATGCGCTGTCGGCGCATCGCGCGGCAAGGGTGCTGGCATGAAGTCGGCGCGCGTGCTGTGGCATCTGGTGAAGGCGGATTTTCTGACGCGGGTACGGCGGACGAGCTTTCTGCTGACGCTGGGCTTCACGGTTTTCGTGGGATACGAGACGTTTGTGGGGCACATTGTGCTGCGGCTGGGGGATTATCGCGGCGTGTACAACTCGGCGTGGGTGGGCGCGCTGATGGCGATGGTGACGAGCGCGTTGCTGAGCCTGGTGGGGTTTTACATCGTGAAGGGATCGATCCTGCGGGATGAGCAGACGCGGGTGGGGCAGATTCTTGCCGCGACGCCGATGAGCAAAGCGTTCTACACGGTGGCGAAGTGGATTGGGAATTTCGCGGTGCTGGCGGCGATGGTGGGGGTGATGGCGGTGGCCGCGGTCTGCATGCAGATGGTGAAGGGCGAGGATCGGACGCCGGGCCGGACTTTACATTGGGGCGCGCTGCTGGGGCCGCTGGCGCTGTTTGCGCTGCCGGCGATGGCGTTTGTGGCGGCGGTGGCGGTGCTGTGGGAGACGATTCCGTGGCTGCGCGGCGGGGTGGGAAATGTGGTGTATCTCTTCGCGTGGTCGGGGCTGCTCTCAGTGGGGATTGGCGCGGTGATGGGGCACGCGGGGACGATTCGGACGAGCGCGTACTTTCAGGATTTCACCGGGATGCCGACTCTGATGCAGCAGATGCGGGCGGCGCTGGTGCGGGTGGATCCGGGCTTCAGGAATGAATTTGCGCTGACGATTGCGTGGCCGGTGCCGCTGAAGCGGTTTGTGTGGAATGGCATGGTGTGGAGTGGAATGCAGGTGGCGGCGCGGCTGGCGTGGGTGGGTTATGGGCTGCTGGCCGCGCTGCTGGCGGCGGTGTTCTTTCACCGGTTCGATCCGGCGCGCATGGGGGTGCGAGCATGGGGCGGACTGCGGAGACGAGCGAAGGAAGCGCCGGAACGGGGCGAGGTGATTGAGCTAACTGCTGCTCGGCATCTGGCGGACCAGAGTCGAGAGGGCTGGCGGGGGATGCTGACGCCGGTTCCGCGAGGCGAGGAGCAGACGCGGTTCTTCGCATTGGTGGGGGCGGAGCTGCGGCTGATGCTGCACGGACAAAAGTGGTGGTGGTATGTGGGCGCGGCGGGGCTTTTTGTGGGGTGCCTGGCGGCTCCGCTGAACGCGGGACGAACGGGCGTGCTGGTGGCGGCGTGGCTGTGGCCGATTCTGCTGTGGGCGCCGATGGGGAATCGCGAGGCGCGGTGGGCGACGGAGTCGCTGGTGTATGCGTCACCGCACGCGCTGGCGCGGCAACTGCCGGCGACCTGGGTGGCGGGCGTAGTGGTCGCGATGGCGACGGGCGGAGGGCTGGCGATTCGGCTGGGGATCGCGGGGGATGGGCACGCGCTGGTGGGATGGGCGGTGGGCGCGTGTTTTATTCCGAGCCTGGCGCTGGCGGCTGGGGTGTGGAGCGGCGGCAGCAAATTGTTTGAGGCGCTCTACACGGTGTGGTGGTACGTGGGGGCGCTGCATCATGGGGCGGGGCTGGACTACACGGGGGTTGTGGCTTCGAGCGCGCGGCCGGCGTTCTATGCGGGGCTGACGCTGATGTTGGTGGGCGCGGCGTGGATGGGGCGGCGGGCTAAGCTGGCGTACGCGTAGGACCAGGGTGCAGGGCACAGGGTGCAGGGTGCAGGACGATCCTTTTCCCACCACAGAGGACACGGGGGGCACAGAGGATTCTTTCCTTGTTCAAATCTGGCTGGGGGAACTGCGGGACTTGCGGGCACGTACGTTTTAGCGAGAGGTGATTATGACTCGATGGACAGCGTATCTTTGCGCGGCGGCGGTGGCTGCGCTGGTGGTGGGCGGCGGCTCGCTGCGGGCGCAGGATTCGGATTTCAACCTGGATCTGCATGCGAACGGCCATGCTACGGCGAAAGAGATTGGGCTGCCGGCGTATCCGGGGGCGAAGCCGTACAAGGAAAAGGATGACGACAGCGGGTCCGCGGATTTGGGAATGGCGCTGAACAGCTTTCATTTCCGGCTGCAGGTGGCGAGCTACGTGACGCCGGATGCCGCAGACAGGGTGCTGGATTTTTACCGCAAGCCGCTGGCGCGGTATGGCGAGGTGCTGGAGTGCGATCATGGGCGGCCGGTGGGGTCGCTTCAGGAGACGCGGAGTGGCTGACCTGCGGCGATAAGGGCCATGTGCAGATCAATGCGAGCGATTCATCGACGGATCGTGAGCTGCGGGCGGGGACGCCGCTGCGGTTTCGGATTGTGGCGATCGACAACAGCGTGGCAGGACAGACGAAGTTTGGGCTGGTAGCGCTGGAGTTGCCGAAGGACGCGCAGTAGGGTCGCGTCCGATTTCGCTTCAAAGTCAAAAGCGAAAAGCAGGTTCTTCGACTCACCACCCCCAAACTGAAAACCGTTTGGGGCCCCTTTCGCTCAGAATGACAATTTCCTGTTTTTTGAGCTTTGAACTACCGCGGTTTCAGAAGCGGTTGTGGAGGAGCAGGTCGGCGGCGACGAAGACGAAGAAGATGACGGAGATGACGCCGTTCATAGTGAAGAAGGCGGCGTTGAGGCGGCTGAGGTCAGTCGGCGAGACGATCAGGTGCTCCCAGAGGAGCAGGGCGGCGACGGCGACGATGCCGACGATGGCCACGGGGCCGAGATGGAAGAGGGCGACGAGCCAGAAGAGGAGCGCGAGCATGATGAGGTGCATGGTGCGCGCGATCATGAACGCCCTGGTGGCGCCGAGAGTGGCGGGGATGCTGAGCAGTCCGACGGCGCGGTCGTGGGCTTCGTCCTGACAGGCATAGAGGACGTCGAAGCCGGCGACCCAGAAGAGGACAGCGGCAGTGAGGACGAGGATGCGCGGGTCGAGGGAGCCGCGGATGGCGATCCATGCGCCGGAGGGTGCGAGGCCGAGAGCGAGTCCGAGGAAGAGGTGGGACCAGCGGGTGAAGCGCTTGGTGTAGGAGTAGAGGAACAGGATCGCCAGGACAATCGGGGAGAGTAACAGCGTGAGGCGGTTGAGCTGGGAGGCGGCGAGCAGGAAAACCGCGGACATGAGCAGGGTGAACCCGGCGGCAAAGCTGCGGGTGAGGAGTCCAGAGGGGATGGCGCGCATGCGGGTGCGGGGATTGGCGGCGTCGAGGTCGGCGTCGGCCCAGCGGTTGAAAGCCATGGCGGCGGAGCGGGCGGCGACCATGCAGACGACGATCCAGAGCAGCTTGATGGCCGGCGGCCAGCCGCGGGCGGCGAGCATGGCGCCGGTGAGGGCGAAGGGGAGCGCAAAGATGGAGTGCTCCCACTTGATCATGTCGAGGGTGACGCGAATGGAGCGGAAGAGGGGCACAAAGACAGGGTACAGGGTGCAGGGTGCGGGTTACAGGTTGCGGGGGGGAGCTGGGAGCTGGGAGCCGGGGGCCAGGAGCCAGGAGCTGGGAGGCAGGAGCCAGGAGCTGGGAGGCAAACAAAAAACCCCACGCGCCTGGGGGGGCGGAGTGGGGTTTGGGGAGGGGCTGATTCGGGAAGAGCGTGCTGACGGTTACTTGCTGGCTTTTTCGTTGTTGGCGTTCGCGACCTGCAGATCGTTGGTCACGCTGAAAGCGCCGGAGACGCCGTTGGCCTGGAGACCGGCGGCATTCTTATCGGCCTCGCTGTCGACGGTTCCATAGAGGGTGATGTGGCCGTTAGCCACCTGGATGCGGATGGGCTTCTCTGGATCGATGGCGTACTTATTGAGCATGGGATAGCCATAGATGCGGCGAAAGGCCTCGATGCGGATCCGCTGGTCCATGGGGGAGACGGGATCGACCTGAATGTTGTCGATGACATCTTTGACGCCCTTGGTGTTCTCGACTGCGGCTACGGCATCGGAGGCAGCGATGGGACCGGCGGCGTGACCGCCGAGGAGCACGACGCCATTGTGGACCTGGACGGAAATGGCCTGAAACGCGACGGGCACATAGCCGAGCAGGCTGTAGGAAATTTTGTCGATGAGTTGCGACTGGAGCTTCGGGTCGGGAATTTCGGAGCCAGCCACCTGAATCTCATCGCGAATGGCCTGGACGCCCTTGACGTGGCGGATTTTCTGCTCGGCGTTCATTTTGTTGGCGTAAACGCTAACGGTGCCGTTGAGGGTGGCGACGCCGTTCTGTACGGAGACATGGACATCTTTGAAGCGCGAAGCGTTGAGAGCTTTTTGAGCGGAGGACTGGACGTTGTTCTGGGCAAAGGCCGCAGGGACCGCGAGGGCCGCGGCAAGCGCTAAGACCAATATTTTATTCATCGTTTCTCTCCTGGCGGTCTCGCGGAATGCTGCGAATTTCTGGCGGGGAACGTGTGCGCCGGGGAGACCGCCTATCCACTTGATCAGACACAGAACCGGGGGGTTTGGATGCGCGAAAAGGGAAGGAAAATGGGTGAGACCTCACCGATTCGCGGGTTGCAATACCAATGAACCGGCGCGAGTTACAAGAAGCGCTGAAGTCTCAGCGGTAACGGCGGTGCAGGCGGAAAACCAACGAGAAGACGCCGGATTCATCGCGCACGGCGAGGACGGAAAACTCGGGGGTGAGGCGCCACTCGCCCTGGATGAGCTGCTCGGCGGTGGAGTTGACGTTGGTGGCGTAGGTGAGGGTTGCTTTTTTGGAGATGGGCTCCTGGATGGTGATGCGGGCGGTGGCATTGCCGATGCCGGAGACGAAGGTGGGGTCGATACGAACGCTGCCGCCGCCGAAGAGCTTCTGGATGCGGTTGCTGATGGTGGCGTTGAGGGCGCCGCCGAGGATGGCGTCGGCGGTGGAATTGACGCCGGCCTGGGCCTGCTCGGTGGAGTAGATCTGCTGCTCTTCCTGGGTGCGGCCCATGGCGAGGAGGGAGAAGATGTCCTGCTCGGAGAGGGGCGGTTCGGAGCGGAAGGTGGGATTGATTTTGGAGGTGGTGCCCTGGAGGGAGATGGTGATGGTGTAGTCCTCGACATCCGTGGTGGCGGTTATGTCGACGACGGGCTGGATGTGGACGGGGTTGCTGAAATAGATTTCTCCATGCTGGAGCTCGAACTTCTCGCCGTTGAAGGAGGCGGTGCCCTCGGTGATGGTGACGCGCCCGAGGACGGTGGGCTGAGCGAGGGTGCCGCGGATGGCGAGATCCACATTGCCGGCCAGACGGGCGAAGGAGTTCTGGAAGTTCAGCGAGGGCGCGGAGGTGATGTGGACGTCGAGACGGACGCGGTTCGACGGGGAATTGGGATTAGGGGGGAGGGAGACGCCGCTGGTGGCGGAGGTGAGGGCGGCGAGATCGATGTTGGTGCTGACGGAGAAGCCGGTGACCACGACGTGGCCGCTGAGGACCATGCTGACCTGGCTGCCCTGGAAGCGGAGTTTGGCGCTGGCCGTGGAGGTGATGCCCTCGGGGTAGCGGATGTGAACGTCTTTGGCGTCGGCGGTGAGGTCGGCGTAGAGGCCGTGATGATAGGTGACAAAGCCGCCGAGTCTGATGAGGCCGCCACCACTGTAGGCGGTGACATTTTTGAAGTCGAGGCGGTCCTGATCGAAGGCGAGCTCGCCGTTCATGCGGCTGAGGCCGTTGACATAGTCCTCGAGGGCGACGTTGACGTTGGTGAACCTGACCTTTCCTGTGAGGTCGGGGTTGGTGGTGGAGCCTTCGGCGGTGAGGTTGAAGTCGACATGGCCGGAGGAAATGATGTCGGTATCGAGGGTCTGGGCGAGGGCCATGTTGATGGAGCCGCTGGCCTGGCCGCGAAGGGTGCGCGGTTGCGCGAAGAGGGCGATGGAGCCCTGGGTGTGGAGATCGGTATCCTGGCCGGTGATGTGCAGGGGATCCATGGTGAAGATGCCGTTGCGCAGGCTGGCGTGGAGCGGGCCGTCGGAGTGGATGGGCACGCCTTCGAGGACGATGGAGAGCTCGCTGAGGCGGAGGTCGCCGCTGAGCTGTTTGGGTTCTTTGAGGGGGCCGGAGACGGTGACGATTCCGGCGATGGAGGAGCTGCCCTGGATGCCGCTGACGCTGAAGGTGCGCAGGAGCGGATCGATGTTGAAGCGGGAAATATCGAGACTGGCGCGGGTGGGGTAGTTGCCGGTGAGCTGGGTTTGGCTGTGGAGGTCGAGGGTGGAGGTGTTGAGATGCGCGTTCACATGCGCGAGGAGGGTGTGGTCCTGGGTGTGCGCGTCCAGATTGACGAAGCCGGTGAATTCGCGGGCGGCGCGCAGGTTGCGGATGTGGGCGGTCGCCTCAAGGAACGGATTCTGAAGGGAGCCGCTGCCGTGGGCCTGGAATGAGAACGTGCCGCTGACGGGATACTGGGCGTTCTGCAGTTTGCGGATATGGCCGAGCTCGAAGCCGTCGCCCTGAAGGTTCAGGCTGATCTCTTTGGTGGCGAGATTGTAGCCGGCATTGCCGGTGACGCTGCCGCCGTCCATGGTGAAGACGAGATGGCTGGCGGTGAGGGATTTGCCCGCCATCGCGAAGTTGGTGGTGATCAGGTGATAGGGCTCACCCGCAATGGACCCGCCGCTGAGGATGAGGTAGCCGCCGCCGTCGATGTCGCCGACGGTGCCGTTGGCCTGCGCATGCAGGTTGAGGGTGCCGGAGACGGGAAGATGCTTCCCGGTGAGCGCGATCCACTGGGAAAGGTCAGCGTGAGTGACTTCGAGGGTGGCGTGGAGGGTGGAGGTGTCGGCGAAGAGGTCTTTGGGGGATTCGCGGCGGCCGCGAACGTCGCCGGAGAACTGAAGGGTGGTCTTGCCCTGGACGAGGGTGGCGGCCGAGATGGAGAGAGAGCCGGCGGAGTAGGCGGCGTCGGCGGTGAGGCTGTCGAACTGCAGGCCACTGAGGCCGGGAGCGAGGGAAGGCGCTGCGGATGGCGCGATGCTGAAGTCGGTGGCCTGGAGATGTCCGCGGAAGTTGGGATCTTTGAGGCTGCCGGTGACGGTGCCGTGGAAATCCGCGGCGCCGTGAAGCTGCGCGGGCACGGGGCTTTGGCCGTGGGCGGAAAGGCCAAAGGCGGCGAGCGCCGGAGTGAACTCGGAGAGATCCCGGGTATCGAGGCTGATGTTGAGCGATGAGGCGCGGCTAATGGGGTAGACGCCGAGGGCGCCGGCGACCTGGACTTGGGAGGCAGGGGTATGGATGTCGAAGGCATGGATGACGACGGTGCCGGAGCGGTGGATGTACTCGGCGTTCACGACTCCGGTGACGGGGATTTCGTTGGGCGTGGGCGGGTGCGAAGGGGTGAGCTGGACGTCAACGGCTCCGGTGAGGCTGGAGACGGTGCCGGTCCAGGCGACGTTGGCAGTACCGGAGGCGGAGGTGTCGAATCCGAGGCGGCGGTAGTGGGGCGGAGCGGTGGCGGAGAGGATGGAATCGAGGCTGAAGCCGGCAAGCTGGGCGTGGATGGCGCCTTTCTCAGGGGCGGCCGGCGGAGCATGTCGGCCGGGCTGCGGAGGCGCCGGCGAGTTCCAGTTGAGGATGCGCATGTCGCCGGTGAGGGTGCCACCGGTGGCGAGCCGGGCGTGGATGTTGGTGACGGCGATCTGGTCCTGGGTGACGCGGGCGACGGCATCGCCGGCGAGGTTGGTGACGTGCACGGTGCCGGTGCGGTAGGCAGCGCCGGAGAGGCGGGCTGTGCCGCCGATGAGGAACTGTCCGTGGGCGCCGTTGCCGGTGACATCGAGCTGAGCCGTGCCGGCTTCAAGCCCGGGCAGGCCGGTGAGGGCGCGGACTTCGAGTGCGTCGATGGCGCCTTTCATGGTGAATTGCCAGGCGGGACTGGAGAAATTATTCAGCGCTCCACTGATGCGGATCACGGTCTTTTGCTTTTGCCCGGAGGGCCCGCTCTGGAGGGTGAGGGAGAGGAGATTGGCGCTGTTACGGCCGACATCGAGGGCGGCATCGAGGGTTGAGTGAACGGGGATGTCGGAGCCGCGCTGGGCGACGATGTCTTCGGCATGAATGGTGCCGGTGTAGTGGTCGCGCGCGGGCACATAGCTGACCTGAGCGGCGAGATTGCTGGCGGTGAGGTTGAAGGGGATTTTGCGGTCGTTGAGGATGGCGACGCCGTTATCGAGGACGGTGCGGCCGATGGCGAGGTTAAAAATCTCATTCTTCGTGTTGCCGCTGGAAGGATGCTTCGGCTTCGGCTGGTTGGTGGTGCCGTCGGGATAAACGATGAGGTGGATGACGGGATGGTCGGCTTCGAGATAGTTGAGGCCGATCTTCGCGCGGAAGAATGACAAAATCTGGAGGCGAACGAAGAGGCGATCGATGTGAGCGTAGGGAACCTGGCCGGGAGCTTCAAGGCCGTGAATGGTGAGGTTGTCGGCTTCGAATTCGAGATGGGTGAGGCGCCAGTTGAAGTGCTGGAGATCGACGCGGCCGCCGGTGGATTTTTGCAGTTCGGCGACGACGGCGTTGCGGATGCGGTTCTTAAAGGAGGCCGTATTCGCGTACCAGTAAAGGCCGCCGATGAGGAGGAGGATGACGGCGAGGGACCAGCCGAGGACATGGAGCAGGACCACGCCGATGCGGCGGGATCGCGAGGCGCGCGGCGGGTTGGGGCGCTGGAGGTGTTGCTGCTGGCCGTGAGGAGGCTGGGGCGGGGCGTTCATTCGCTGGACCCCGGGATGGAGCTGGCGAGGCCGAGGTCGGCATTGTAGGCGTCATCGACGATGCGGACGTTGCCCTGATCGCGGAGACTGGAGAGCCAGTCCTGAAAGAGGCCGCTGACCTGCTGCTGGAGGAGGATCTCCTGGATGCGGGAAGAGACGGTGGCGAGCGGCGGCGCGGACTGATGTTCTTTCTCGAGAGCGGGGACGAGGGTGTCGTGGTAATAGGCAGCAATCTGGTCCTGGGAGACGCGAAGGCCGCTGCGGAAGCGAAGATCGATGAAGCGGAGCATGGCCATGCGCTGACTCCAGCGCTGCTCAACGAGTTCGGGAGTGAGATCGTGGGCTTTCAGGAAATCGTCCCACCCCTGGTCGCTTTCGCAATGGTAGCGGGCACAGGCGGGAATCTCTTTGTGCAACTGCTCGATGGCTTTGCGGATCTCGGGGGCGGCGGTGGTGGTGGTCTGCTGTTGCTGCTTCATCTGTTCGAGGATGAGGGTGCGATCGATGAGGCGGCGGAGGGCGGCGTCGGGGGTGTTCTGGCCGGGGAGGACCTGCAGCGGCTCAAGGGCGGAGAGATGCATTTCCTGTTCGACGTCGCTCTGCAGGATGACGTTGGCGCCGATGATGGCGACGACGTGATCGAGTTCGACGGGCTGATGGGCCTGGGCTGAGGAGGGTGGTGGCGGCGGAGCCTGGGGCGAGGGCTGCTGCGCGGAGGCGGCCAGTGCGAGCAGAGCGAAGGCGGTGAGCATTGCTGGAGTGCGGGCTGGAGTGCGGGCGGAGTTGCGGACGGGAGCGATCATCAGAAGGCCTGTCCGATGCTGAAGAAGAAGTTGAAATGGGCGGCCTGGCCGACGCAGGGGGGAGCCTGCGAGGAATCTGCGCAGGAGCTGGAGCTGGACGTCGATGTGCTGCCGTAACTGACGATGACGGGATAGATGGGGGGATTGAGGTTGTAACCGACGTCTAAACGGATGGGGCCGATGGGGGTGTGGTAACGCAGGCCGACTCCCACGGTATGGCTGAAGTCATTGAAGTCGCAGTGGCCTGTGGTGTTGGTGCTGGAGGAGCGCGTGACCTGTTCCTGGTAGGTGGCGCTGAGGTCTTTGCAGGTCCAGCTATGGGGCTGCTTGTTGCGGATGGCACTGCGCCAGATGTCGGAGGAATTGTTGAAGACGTTGCCCATGTCCTCAAAGAGTACGAAACCGAGAGATTTGCCGAAGTACGGAAGCTGGGGATAGGGCAGGCGCAGCTCGGTCTGGTTGACGAAAACCCCGGCGCCGCCGATGGGGAAGCCGGTCTCGGAATCGCGGGGCCCGGCAGAATTGAGGGCGAAGCCGCGGATAGACTCCGGGCCGCCGGCGTAGAGGCGTTCCGGCAGCGGGATGGATTCGTAGCGGGCCTCGCCAAAGACGCGCTCCATGCCGAAGCGGGTGTTGCGGGCGAGGATGTAGTTTTTGGCCCTGCCGAGAGGGTAGTAGGTGGAGTTGGACCAGTCGAAGTGGGCGTAGTTGGCCTGGGAATCGAGAATCGAATTATCGGTGGCAAAGACCTGGACGCTGTTGTACATGCCGGAGCGGGCGTCGAGAGGTTCGGGGCGGCGGCTGTCGTGAATCCAGGTGAGCTCGGGACCGCCCACGCGGACCGGCAGGGAGAGCAGGGGAATGAGGTTGGGAGAGATCTGAACGGTATTGGGATCGACCTGCACGCGCCGGTACGAGAGCTGATAGATGAGGGTATCGATGAGATTGGGGTGCTGGGTGAGCCGAATATCGCCTTCGGAGGTGGAGGAGGCGAAGGTGACAACGTTCATGGCATTGATATAGCCGCCACCGAAGGAGAAATCGATGGTGGGGTGATTGAGGAAGAAGGGCGCGTCGTAATTGGCGGTGATTTGCTGTTCGAGCGAGCCGTACTCGGAGCGGAAGGTGATGGACTGATTGCGGCCCCAGAGATTGATGCGGGAGACGTCCAGCTCGACAAGAGCGCTGACGCCGAACTTGCCGTTGGGACTGCATGAGCTGACGTAGGTATTCGGATTAATGCCGAGCGCGATGAGGCTGGCGGGAGTGGGGCAGTTGGTGTTGGGGGTGCCAGTCTGTGCCTGCAAGCCGCCGCCGTAGGTCACGTCCCAGCGGCGCGCCTCGTCGAACTGCAGGAGGACGTTTTTGCGGAGCTCGTCTCCCTCGGGATTCTCGACGGCGGTGGTGACCTGATTGAAGAGGGTCAGGTTGTAGAGCCGGCGCTGGGTTTCGAGAAGTTTGGACTGATCGAGCGGCTGACCGGCTTTGACGAGAATCTGCGGCTTGACGGTGGAGCGGCGCGTGTAGCGGAGACCGCTGATGAGGACGTTGCGGACGAAGATCTGATCGCCGGGAGTGACGTGAATTTCGACGTTGATCAGGTTGGGGTCGTTGGTGGCGGGATGCTGCTGCAGAGTGACCTGGGCGTGATCGTAGCCGCGGTCGAGGAAATAGCCGAGAATGGCGTCGCGGTCGGAGGCGAGGTTATTGCCGGAGTAGGGCTGGCCCGACTGGAGGCTGAGCCGCGGCCGGATGTCGGCGAGCTGGGCGGGGGTGACGCCCTGGATGTCGTACTCGCCGACCTTCTGCTGGGGGCCTTCAACGATGTGATAGTTGACTGCGAGATCCCGG
This sequence comes from Acidobacteriaceae bacterium, assembly GCA_049579805.1. GTDB lineage: Bacteria > Acidobacteriota > Terriglobia > Terriglobales > Acidobacteriaceae > Palsa-343. The sequence goes on along the minus strand of JBAUOP010000039.1, from coordinate 47,907 downwards.
TCGCCGGTCTTCGGGTTCATGGAGATCACGCGGATCTGGGGAGTGATCTTAACGCTGGTGAAGCCGTTGCTTTGATAGAGAGCGGTGAGGGTGTTGACGTCGGCCTCCTGCAGGGCCTGGCTATAGGTGCCGTGGCGTATGAACAGGGAAGCGGGCTGAACGCCGAGGCGCTGCCGGAGGAGCCAGTTTCCGAAATAACCGTCGCCGGAGACGGAAACAGACTTGAGGGTGTCGCGGGGACCGCGGGTGACCGTATAGGTGATGTGCGTGACGCCGTCAACGGCACTGGAGGTATGCGTGACTTTGGTGTTGAAATAGCCCTGGCGCTGGAAGTAATCGCGGATGCGCTTGCTGCCCTCGTTGAGGAGATCTTCGTCGAGGGTGCCTTCGGAATAGACGGGGACGAGGTTGCGGATTTTTCCATTGCTGAGGCTGGCGCCTTCAACGACGATTTTGACGATGGGGCCCCGATCGGCCTGAAAGTCATAATTGAGGCGATTGGCGGGCTTTTGATATTTGCTGGAGGCGAGGCTGACGTCGGCTTCGAGGCGGCGCTGACTCTGATAGTGCTTGCGGAGCCGGGTGAGCGCGCGGCTGACAGTATCGGAGGTGACCTTTGAATCGCGTTTGAGCTTTGCCTTTTTGCGAAAGGCGGGGACGGTCATACCGCTGTCGCCCTGGACGGCGACGTCGCCGACGCGGGCCTGCTTGCCCCTGTTCACCTCGAACTGCACATTCAATTCGGCATCGGTCTTGTCGAGCGAGGTGTGGGGCACCACAGAACCCTGGTAGAAGCCGTTCTGCTGGAGGGTCTGCTGGAGAAGGTCGGTGGAGCGGCTCAGCTTGCGGCTGGTGAAGGGGGTACCGGGATTGAGACGCGTGGAGTAGTTGAGCTGATTGGAGAGCTGCGTGTTGCTAACGCCCTTGATGGAGATGCGGCCGATGAAGACGGTGGGCGTGCCCTGGAAGATGAGGACAACCGTGTCGCCGTGGCGCTCGCCATCGACGGAGATGGTCTGATAGAGGCCGGTGGCGTAAAGGCGGCGCAGGCTGGTGCGAACCTTAACGGGGTCGAGAGGGGCGTGGGGCTGCTGAGGGAGCTGCTCGGGCAGAGGCTGGAGAGTGTCGCGGGTGACGCCGGAGAAGCGGATCTCCGATACCTGGAGGCCGGTCCAGCCTTCCAGGTGCATGGAGGTGGGAACCGGCTGGACTTTGGTGTGGGTGCCGGTCTGCGCGTTTTCATACGCGGGCAGCACGCTGCCCGGAGGGACGGGCGGGCCTTTTTTTTCCTGCTGGACGGGACTGGCGGGATTGGGAACCCTGGCACTGGGGTTGACGGGCTGCTGGGCGAGGCTCGAGGACGCGCAGGCCACGAAAATGCCAGCCAGAAGGGAGGCAGAAAACAAGCGAGATGCGGTGGCGAGGCACCGCAGGAGAGTCCGGCGGGCGGGCCGCGGATTTTCGCGCAAAACAGGAACTGCTGTCGAACCCAAACCGCCCTCGTTCCGCATGGGAAAGGTCTTCACCGCAAACGTGGAAGAACGCTGCTCCCGGCATCCCGGCCGGGCCGTCAATGTTTCAGACGCGCCGACTCCACGGTTGTTGCTGCGAGAACTGCCTCCGATCGCCTCTATAAGATCATGAGATGCGAGGCGAGCAGGAGCGTGGCTTCAGAGAGAACGGGGGCGCAGTCCTGAAATTTCTATACTACTGAGAGATGGCGACTCCGTCCCAGACAGTATCCGAAAGGTACTCCCGGCAGGTACTCTTTGGCGCGATCGGCGCAGAGGGGCAGCAACGGCTGCGAGGAGCCCATGCGGCGGTGGTGGGGGTGGGCGCCATTGGCGCGGCGGCGGCGAGCCTGCTGGCGCGCGCAGGGGTGGGCCGGCTGACGCTGATCGACCGCGACTTCGTGGAGGAGAGCAATCTGCAGCGGCAGGTGCTGTTCGATGAGGAGGACGCGCGGGAATCGCGCGCGAAGGCGGAAGCTGCGCGGCGGAAGATCGAGGCGTTCAACAGCGAGATCGAAGTCCGGGCGCAGGTGACCGATCTGACGCCAGGGAACATCCATGAGCTGTTGCGCGAGGCGGAGATCGTGCTGGATGCGACGGACAACTTCGAGACACGCTATCTGCTGAACGATTATGCGGTGGAGCAGGGCAAGCCGTGGATTTATGCGGCGGCGGTGGGCGCTTATGCGGTCTCGATGAACGTGTTGCCGGGGGAAACGGCGTGTCTGGCGTGCATTTTTCCGGAGGCGCCGGGTGGAGCCGTGGAGACCTGCGACACGGCGGGGATTCTGAATACGGCGGTGAATCTGGCGGCGTCGATTGAGGCGACGGAGACGCTGAAGTGGATGGTGGGCGTGCGCGACAAAATGCGGCGGACGCTGCTCTCCTGCGACGTGTGGAACAACGAATGGAGCGAGGTGGCGGCGGGGGCGCCGCGGCGGGAGTGCAGGGTCTGTGGGGAACGGGACTTCGCGCATTTGCGCGGCGAAGGGCGGCCGCATATTACGCTGTGCGGGCGGAATTCAGTGCAGATCCACGAGCGGTCGCGGCCGGTGGATCTGGCGGAGATGGAAATGCGGCTGCGGCCGCATGGGACGGTGCGACGCAACGAGCTGCTGCTGCGTTTCGAGCGGGGCGAGCACACGATGACGCTGTTTGCGGACGGGCGGGCGATCATCCAGGGGACGACGGATGTGGCCGTGGCGCGGAGCCTGTATGCGCGGTTTGTGGGCTCCTAGTCAGGCTGCCAGGTGCGGAAAGCGCTGGATCTTCGGCTGCCTTGCCCGCCTGGCCCGCCACAGGTCGTGATTGAGCTGCATCCTCGCCCAGAATTCAGGAGTGGTTCCGAGCGCAGCGGACAGGCGCAGACTCATTGCTGCCGTGATGCCGGCACGACCGTTCAGGATGCGAGAGAGATGGGCGCGCGTGACGCCGAGCCGCTCCGCTGCCTCGCGGACAGTCATGTTGCCGAGGTAATCGCGCAGAACTTCACCGGGATGTGCGGGATTGTGAATCATCGAGCCTTCCTGATGGAGTTTAAGACAGCATCACGAGCTTCGCCTGCAAAAAGCAAACGCCCCGGCTGCTTACCGGGGCGTTTCTGTTTTTCGTTTTTTGCGGCGAAGCGGCATCCGCCTCGATGGCCAATCGTCAGAACTGGTTCCAGAGGAACTGGTTGTAGACCTCGTGATGGAACTGGACTTCAGAGGGCTTGACGAAGGTGCCGAGAAGACGCGGGCAGCGGTCGGCGGAGGCCTGTTTGAGGTCGGCGTAGCGGCCCTTGACGTCTTCGCCGAGGAGCTTCGAAGTCCACGCGGAGTTCCGGAAATCTTCCATCGCGTTGTAGATATTGTCCGGCAGGTAGCGCTGGGCCTGGCGGAGGTTGGCAATCTTCGAGGTCTCGCCGTCGATGCCGGAGCGGAAGACGGAGAGCATGACCAGATAGGGGTTGGAGTCGGGCGCGACAGAGCGAACTTCGACGCGCATGGAGCGCTCGTTGCCAATGGGGATGCGAACCATGGAGCCGCGGTCAACGGCGGAGGCCTTGATCTGATTGGGCGCTTCGAAGTGAGGATCGAGACGGCGGTAGGCGTTCACGCTGGAGTTCAGCAGCAGGCAGATGTCGTTGCCATGAGTCAGAATGCGGTCGACGAACTCCCATCCGGTTTTGGAGAGCTTCTCTTCGCCCTTGGGATCCCAGAAAAGGTTCTTGCCGTCTTTGCTGATGGAGACATTGGTGTGCATCCCGCTGCCGTTGACACCGACGACGGGCTTGGGCAGGAAGGAAGCAGTCATGCCCATACGCGTGGCGACCTGCCGGCAGATCAGCTTGTAGATCTGAATCTGGTCGGCGGCGGAGACGACTTCGCCGTATCCATAATTCACCTCGAACTGCGAGGGCGCGACCTCGGGGTGGTCCTTTTCGTTCTCGAAGCCCATGGAGCGCTGCACTTCAGCGACGGTGTCGATGAAGGTGCGGAGGGGGTCGCCGGGAAGCGAGTGGTAGTAGCCGCCGGTATTGACGTAGTCAAAGCGGCCGACGGTGGGGAAGTTGCGCTCGGCGTCGATGCCGGCGAAGAGGAAGCCTTCGATTTCGTTGGCGGCGTTGAGGGTGTAGCCGTGCTTGTCGTGCTGTTCTTTGGCGAAGGTCTTGAGGAGGCCGCGGGTATCGCCGGTGTAAGGCGTGCCGCCCTTGTCGATGACGTCGCCGAAGACCAGGACCTTGCCGGCGCCGAAGATGTCGGCGGGCGCGAAGTAGAAGGAGCTCCAGTCGATGCCGAGGCGGAGGTCGCTCTCGCGCTGGGCGGTAAAGCCACGGATGGACGAGCCGTCGAAGGTGAGGTTGTCGTAGCTCTTGAGGAGGAATTTCTTGTCGTAATCGAGCATGTGCAGGCGGCCCTCCAGATCGGAGAACAGAACCGTAACCGCCTTAATGCCCTTTTGGTCGGTGAGGTACTTCAGCCGCTCATCCTGAATCTTGTCGGGAGCGACGCGCTTCCTGCGCTGATCTTTTGACTTGAGGTTGAGTTCCTCCAGCTCCTCATATGAGAGCGCCAGGAAATTCCGGTAATCAGTCGACATGCTTCTCCTCGATCGTGATGGTTTGGAAGTTGGCTGCCGCGTCCAGCTCGCACCGGGAGGGCTACCCGGAACACACCACAGACTTCGACGACGGGGTGGAAGGATGCAGTGCGGAGAGGGGCTTGGCGGTTCTTCTTCAGGGTATCGCGCAGAGCCGGAGGACGCTCTGCCATAAAAAAGAGTGATTGTGGAAATCGAGGGACGTTATTCCGGGGAAAGGGGGCGATTTGGGGATCAATTTCGCCGGCCGGGGAGGAAACCACTAAGCTGAACGTGCGATGAACGAGCATCAGGGAGAGGCGCTGGTCCTGAAGAAGTGGCCGATCCATGAGGCTGACGAGATCGTGTCCTTATTTACGCGCAGCCAGGGACGGATTCGCGGCGTGGCGAAGGCTGCGGCCAAATCGCGACGGCGGTTTGGCGGGGCGCTGGAGCCGATGACGTGGGTTTCGGCCAGCTATGTGGAGAAGCCGAAGCAGGAGCTGGTGCGGCTGGATGCGTGCGAGGTGATCCAGTCGCCGCTGTCGGATCCGGTGGACTACGCGCGGGCTGCGGCACTGGCCTTCTATGCGGAGGTGCTGGAGGAGGCGATGCCGGATCACGATCCGCAGGAGGCGGTGTTTCGGCTGGTGCTGGCGGTGCTGCAGCAGACGCGCGGGAAGCGCATCTGGATGCCGGTGACGTATTTTGCGCTGTGGATCACGCGCCTGCTGGGGTGGATGCCGTCGCTGACGCACTGCATGGTGGACGGGGAGAGCTTCGGAGCCGGGCCGGCCTGGTTCAACCTGCAATCGGACGGGGTGGTTTGCGGGCGACATAAGAGCGCGGGGAGCCGGATGATGTCGCCGGAGTCGCTGGCGCTGGCGCGGCGGATCTTCCAGTCGCCGGTTGCCGCGCTGGCGGCGGAGGAATGGCCGGCAAGCCGGGCGGCGGATCTGCGGCGATTTGCGATTCAGGCGCTGGAGCGGCATTTGGAGCGACGGCTGCACGCGGCGGCGGCTTTGACGAAGCTGGGGGGCTGATTTGCTGTGATACAACGTATCACGAGGTGTTCCGGCCCATGCCCGCAACAGCGACTGTCCATATCCGTGTCGATGAGAAGGTGAAGCAAAAGGCCACCAAAGCCCTGGATGCAATGGGGCTGTCGATCTCGGACGCGGTTCGACTGCTGCTGGTCCGGGTTGCGGCAGAGAAGGCGTTACCCTTTGAGGTCAAGGTTCCGAATCGGCAGACGCGGGCGGCAATGGAAGCGGGAGAGCGGGGCGAAGTTTCGCGAGCCAGCAGTGTCGAGGAGATGATGGCCGACCTCAATGCGAACGATTGAGTGGACGTCGGCCTTCAAACGCGACTACAAGCGCATCAGGATGAATCCCCGCCATCGCGATATCGGGACGCTGCTGCCGGCAATCACGGAGCCTCTGGCCAATGATCGCGCTGTGCAGGACCGCCATCGCGATCACAACCTCGGCGGCAACTGGCACGGCCATCGTGAATGCCACCTCAAGCCCGATCTGCTGCTGATCGATAAGAAGCCGGACGAGAAAACACTTCGTCTGGTCCGATTGGGTTCTCACAGCGATCTGTTTGCCCGGTGAATCGCGAGAGGCTGCACAATAGTGCGGCAGCGGCTGAGTCCCGCTTTTAATTGCCGCATCTACTGGGGAGAGGCCCCAAATTCTGCGAGGGTGAGGACTCATCGATGAAGATTGCGAACCGGGTGACGGATCTGATCGGCCATACGCCGCTGGTGGAGCTGAACGAGGTGACGGCGGGGACGCATGCGCGGGTGGTGGCGAAGCTGGAGAGCGCGAATCCGATGAACAGCGTGAAGGACCGGATCGGGTTCGCGATGATCGAGGCGGCGGAGCGGGAAGGAAAGATTCACCCCGAGACGACGGTGCTGATCGAGCCGACCAGCGGTAATACGGGGATCGGGCTGGCGTTTGTGGCGGCGGTGAAGGGCTACAAGCTGATCCTCACCATGCCGGAGACGATGAGCCTGGAGCGGCGCATGCTGCTGCTGGCGTTCGGCGCGAAACTGGTGCTGACGCCGGGACCGAACGGCATGAATGGCGCGATTGCGAAGGCGAAGCAGATTCTGGCTGCCACGCCCAACGGATATATGCTGCAGCAGTTCGAGAATCCGGCGAATCCGAAGATTCACTACGACACGACGGGGCCGGAAATCTGGAACGATACCGAAGGCCAGGTGGATATCCTGGTGTCCGGCGTGGGCACGGGCGGAACGCTGACCGGCGTGGGGCAATACATCAAGCCGAAGAAGCCGTCGTTCAAAATTGTGGCCGTAGAGCCGACGGACAGCGCGGTGCTGAGCGGCGGCAAGCCGGGGCCGCACAAGATTCAGGGGATCGGCGCAGGGTTTGTGCCGAAGGTGCTGGAGACGAAGCTCATCGACGAGGTGGTGCTGGTGTCGAATGACGATGCGATCGCCATGGCGCGGCGGCTGCCGCTGGATGAAGGTTTGCTGGTGGGCATTTCGTCGGGCGCAGCGGTGCATGCGGCCGTCGAGGTGGCGAAGCGGGAGGAGAATGCCGGCAAGCTGATCGTTGTGGTGGTGCCGGACTTCGGCGAGCGGTATTTGTCTTCGGTGCTCTACGAGAATTTGCGCAATGAGGCGCAGGGGATGAAGGCGGAAGCCATCGAGTGAAGCGATCCGGTAGCCTGTAGCCGGTGGCCTGTAGCTAAGCGCGGTGAACCTGCACTCTACTCCCTAAACCCTATTGCCTATACCCTGTTCTCATCATGTTCGCCAGGATGCGGGAAGACATTGCTTCGGTACTGGAGCGCGACCCGGCCGCCAGTTCGCGGCTGATGGTGGTGTTGTGCTATCCGGGGCTGCATGCGGTCTGGGCGCAGCGCGTTACGTCGTGGTTCTGGGGGGCGCGGATGCGGCTGCTGGGGCGATTGTTCTCGCAGGTTGCGCGGCTGCTGACGGGGATCGAGATTCATCCCGGGGCGCAGATCGGCAGACGGGTATTCATCGATCACGGAGCGGGAGTGGTGATCGGCGAGACGGCCATTGTGGGCGACGATGTGACGCTCTATCAGGGCGTGACCCTGGGCGGCACCGGGCACGAGCACGGCAAGCGGCATCCGACGCTGCGGGATGGGGTGTTTGTCGGCAGCAATGCACAGGTGCTCGGAAATATCTGCATTGGGGAGAATTCGCGGATCGGTGCGGGTTCGGTGGTGCTGCGCGATGTGCCGCCGAATTCGACCGTGGTCGGCGTACCGGCGCACATCGTTTACCAGAACGGCGAGCGGGTGCTGATTACCGATCCGAACCAGGTGAAGGATCCGCTGTCAGGGGTGATCATTGCACTGGCCGAAGAGGTGAAGCGGCTGCGACTACGCGTGGATGTTCTCGACGGGCAGCTGGAGATGACCGCGCGCGAACTGGACTCGGTGCGATCGCTGGAGAGCGAGGACGAGGAGCGCGAGCAGTACCGGAGCGAGCAGGGGGCGAGTGGGCTGGTGAGTATGGGGGAGGGAATCTAAAGGCAGCCGGTAGCCGGTAGCCGGTAGCCGGTAGCTGGGAGCTGGGAGCCGGGAGCGGCCGATTCGATTCGGGGCGGGTCGTCAGCGTTATTTCGGCGGGCGCTCTTTCAGAATCTGCACGACCATGGCGCGGATGGCGTCGTAGTCCGGGTGGCCTGAGAACATGCGGTAGTCGACTTCCTGGCCGTTGTCGCCGTGGCCGTTGATCTGGAACTGGCGCTCGCCTTGTGCGGCTTCAGAAGGATGAGCCGCAGCCCAGGAGCGCTCATCGAAATCGTTGCTCTGGACGTCGATTTCCCAGAAGCGCTGGCCGTCGGGGTGGTGGACCAGGAAGCGGTAGTACGTGTGGAATTCGCCCATCGGCTCGAACTCCTCGATGGCGTCGACGCGGTTGGGACCCTCGGGGAACATTTCGAGGAGGAAGCCGGTGGCCTGGCGCGCATCAGGTGGGCCGGTGCGGTGGAGTTGCTGGAGAATGGCGCGCTCCTGATCGCGCTGGGGCTTCATTCCGGCAGCAGCATACGCGGCGACCAGGGTGGTGTGTATTTTCCAGTCCGCGGAATCGAGCTGGCGGGCCTTCTCGGCATACTGGACGGCCAGGGGTCCCTGGTAGAGCTCGATGGCGGCGGTGGAGGCGAGCAGGTTGGCGCTGGCGCTGTTGGGGTCGGCCTGGAGAGCCTGCTGAAAATCCGTGAGCGCCTGGCGGGGCTGATTCGTCTGGAGGGCAGCCAGTCCCTGGTTGATTGCTGCTCCGGCGATCGCGGCTCCGGCGGAGGTGGGCGAAGCAGGTGCGGGAGCCGGAGGGGTCTGGGCCGGGAGGTTCTGCGCCGGCCGGGTTTGCGCTGGCCGGGTTTGAGCTGTCAGGGGGCCTGCGCCACCGAAGAGGAGGGCGGCGGCCATGGTCGTGGCAAAGAGGAGCGGGGCACGAAGGTGGGTGGACATCCGAGGCTCTCAGGAACCACTGTATCTCTATCGGGTCGCTGCGGGAGAATGGACGGGCAGCCGAAGGTCCGGAGCACGGCGGCGCCATTTTCTTATATGCTGGGTCGGAACGGATCGAAAGGAGCACGGAGAACGTATGGAACTGTTGGCGATTGTCAGCTTCGCGGTGATTTTCCTCAGCGCGATTCTATGGGCGTCGCGGCGGCCTGCCGGCGAGCATCACTGAGGATCGGAAAACGCCTGCAGCTCGCTGGATATTGATATGATTTCTCATATCTATCGCCCGATTTTCAGAGAGCCAGACCCTCGGCGCCCGGGAAAAACGCCGAGAGAGGCGGGAAGTGTGATTCCATCCGACTATTTTTCAGTGACATACCACTCGTAACAAAAACTTTGCGTTTGACATAACCGGTGGCCCCGAATTTGCTCAGAATGAATTAGTAGAAGATTCGTACCCCGGATTCGCCGCCCGGGGCCACGGCACAGTCGTCAGGTCCCCCCGGGTGTTTCAGGATCGGAGCATCCTCTTCACGCCATGCAGAGGACATTCCAAACCCGCATTGTCGCCGTTCTGCTCGCCTTCTTCACGATGGCGGCGGTTGTCTTTGCGGGCTTCAATCTGCTGCAGGAGGATCGATACCAGGTCCCGTCGGATGGGGTCTGGTGGGTGGAGGGCCACGGGGGGCTGGTCGCGCGGCGGGTACCCAATAACAGCCCAGGCGAAAGGGCTGGGGTGAAAACGGGCGACCTGCTGCTGAGCGCCGACGGAGTGCCGACACCGCGCTGGTCGGCTCTGGTCCGGCAGATGTGGCGTACCCGGGCCTATAACACCATTCGTTACACGCTGGTGCGGCACGGAATCCGGCTGCCGAACGTGCCGGTGATCCTCGACATCCAGGACCGCAGCATCAACCAGGGTTTCCGGTTCATTGCGCTGGTCTATCTGGGGATCGGCCTGTACGTGCTGCTGCGACGCTGGACGGCGCCGCATTCCACGCACTTCTACATCTTCTGCCTGGTCTCGTTCGTTCTCTACTCGTTCTGGTACACGGGGAAGCTGAACGAGTTCGACTGGCTGGTGTACTGGAGCGGGATTACCGCGGGTGCGCTGCAGCCGGCGCTCTTCCTGCATTTTGCGCTGGCCTTCTCGCGGAACCGGAAAAAGAGCCACTGGCGGGTGGCGGTGACCTATCTGCCGGGCGCGCTGCTGGTGGCGCTGCAGGTGATGGCGATCGAGCTGTGGTCGGCAACGGAACTGCTGACGCACCGGCTGAGCCAGGTGACGGAAGGCTATCAGGCAGCCTTTTATCTTCTGGCGGCGCTGGTCTTCTACGCACATTACCGGCGGACCGAGGCTCCCCTGGAGCGGCAACAGCTGAAATGGCTGACGCGGGGAACGCTGCTGGCGGTGGTTCCGTTCACGCTGTTCGCGGCGATTCCCTATATGGCGGACATGGCCATGCCGGATTGGCTGACGAAGCTTGCCGGCATCTGTATGGTGATTTTGCCGCTGACGTTCAGCTGGGCGATTGTCCGCTACCGGATGATGGACGTCGACCTGATCTTCAAGCGGGGCGTGACCTATACGCTGGCCACGGCGGCGCTGGTGGCGGTGTACTTCGCGCTGGTGGCGGTGTCGGCGGAGGTGGTGGACGCGCGGCTGCCGGGGGCGGGCGTTTGGGGATTGTTCGCGGCGATCATCGTGACGGCGCTGCTGTTCGATCCGCTCAAGCGGGCCATTCAGCGGCGGGTGGATCGGGTTTTTGACCGGCAGAGCTACGACTATCGCTCGACGCTGATTGATTTTGGGCGGGGGCTGAGCTCGTTCACGAATCTGGAGGCGCTGCTGCATGCGATTGTGGATCGGCTGCCGCGGACGCTGCTGGTGGACCGGGTGGCGGTGTTTCTGCGGGAGGACGGAGGCGCGGCCCAGTGGCGTCTGGCGGCGCATCGCGGTCTGCCGGATATGGTGGCGGGGGGCGCGCTGGAGCTGGGATTCCTGCAGTTCGACGAACCCAACGCAGGAAGCCATTTGTTCCTCGAGAATCCGCAGCTGGCGCTGCATCTGACTCCGGATCAACAGCGGGCGGCAGCGGTGATGGATATGAATTACTTCCTGCCCTGCCGGGTCGGAGTACCGGGCGCGCGGGAGTGGCAGATGCAGGATCGCACCATTGCCGTGATCGGCCTGGGACGGCGCGCAGGCGGCGACTTTCTCTCCAGCGAAGATATGGAGCTGCTGGAATCGCTGGCGGGCTATATCGGGATCGCGCTGCAGAATGCGCGGCTGTATGCGAGCCTGGAGCAGAAGATCACTGAGTACGAGCGGCTGAAGGAGTTTAACGAGAACATCGTCGAGTCCATCAACGTGGGGATTATGGCGGTCGATCCGGAGGAGCGGATCGAGAGCTGGAACTCGCAGATGGAGGTGATGTTCGCGCTGGCGCGCACGGAGGCGCTGCGGCAGTCGCTGGAAGCGGTTTTCCCGCGCGAACTGGTGGAGGAGTTCCGGCGGGTGAAGGATCAGCCGGGGGTGCACAATCTCTACAAGTTCCGCCTGGAGACGCGGGCGGAGGAGACGCGGATTGCGAACATTGCTATCGCTCCGCTGGTGTCGCGGGATTTCCGGACCGTGGGCCGCATCGTGCTGATCGACGACATTACGGATCAGACGCAAATGGAAGGGCAGCTGGCGCAGGCGGAGAAGCTGTCCTCGATTGGTCTGCTGGCCGCCGGCGTGGCGCATGAAGTGAACACCCCGCTGGCGGTGATCTCCTCGTATGCGCAGATGTTGGCGCGGCAGGTGAAGGGGGACACCAAGCTGGGACCGCTGCTGGACAAGATCACGCAGCAAACCTTCCGGGCGTCAGAGATTGTGAATGGGCTGCTGAACTTCTCGCGGACGAGCGGCACGGAATACAAAGAGACGGATGTGAATGCGATTATCCGCGACACGCTGACGCTGCTGGAACATCAGTTCAAAACTGCGCAGATCCATGTAGAGGCGAGCCTGCAGGCGGAGCTGCCGTCGATACTGGGCAATACCGGCAAGCTGCAGCAGGTGTTTCTGAATCTGTTCCTGAACGCCAAGGACGCAATGGCGTCGGGCGGCGAGCAGGCTGGCGAGGAGAGGACACTGCGCATTGCGACGGAGATGAACGGACACGTGAGCGTGTCGATTGCCGACAGCGGATCGGGCATTGCCCCCGAGCATCTGCGCCGCATTTACGATCCGTTCTTTACCACCAAGACGGCGCGGAGGGACGGACAGCCGCGCGGGACGGGACTGGGGCTGGCCGTGACCTACGGAATTATTCAGGAGCACTCGGGCAAAATTCACGTGGAAAGCCAGATCGGCCAGGGGACCACGTTCTACCTCGAGTTTCCGATGCTGAGGAAACCCGCGCATGTCTGAAGGGACGATTACGGCTCCGACTAATTCTGCTTCTGCCGGTTCGGACGCCAACCCGCGCATTCTGATCATCGACGACGAGGCTGCGATTCGCGAGTCGCTGGAGACACTGTTGTCGCTGGAAGGCTACACGGTGGATTCGGCGGAGAACGGGGAGCTGGGGCTGGAGCGGATCGCCGAGCAGCCGTTCGATCTGGTGCTGCTGGATCTGGCGCTGCCGGGACGGAACGGACTGGAAATCCTGGGTGCGATCCGGGAGCGCGAAGTAAATCTGCCGGTGATCATGATCACGGCCTTCGGCACCGTCGATAACGTGGTGGAAGCGATCCGCGGCGGGGCGCAGAACTTTGTCCAGAAACCGTGGGACAACGAGAAGCTGCTGGCGGATATTCGCGCCGCCATTGCGCGATTCCGAGCCGAAGAAGAGAACGTGCAGCTGAAGCGGGCGCTGCGCCAGCGGTACAACTTTCCGAACATCGTGGGCAAGAGCGAGGTCATGCTGCGGATCTTCGATCTGGTGGCGCAGGTGGCTCCCACGCGCTCGACGGTGCTGATCCAGGGCGAGAGCGGCACGGGCAAGGAGCTGATCGCCAAGGCGCTGCACGCGAATTCGCCGCGCAAAGACAAGGCATTCGTACCGGTGAACACGGGCGCCATGCCCACCGACCTGCTGGAGTCCACGCTGTTCGGGCACGTGAAAGGGGCCTTCACGTCAGCGATCGCCGCGAAAAAGGGACTGTTCGAGGTGGCGAACGGGGGGACGCTCTTCCTGGACGAGATTGCCACCATGGGCATGGACACGCAGGCGAAGATCCTGCGCGTGCTGCAGGATCGCCGTTTCATGCATCTGGGCGGCGTGCAGGAAATTCAGGTGGATGTGCGGATCATCGCCGCGACCAATGTGGATTTGCGCACGGCGGTGCGGGAAGGGAAGTTCCGCGAGGATCTGTTCTACCGGCTGAATGTGATTGCCATCGAACTGCCGCCGCTGCGGAGCCGCCGCGAGGATATCCCGGCGCTGGCGATGCACTTCCTCAAGCGGTATTCGGATGAGAACGGGCTGGCGGTGCGAGCGATCACGCCGGAAGCGCTGCGGGTGCTGGTGGATTACGAGTGGCCGGGCAATGTGCGCGAACTGGAGAACGTGATCGAGCGGGGTGTGGTGCTGTCATCGGGCGGAACCATCGGACTGGACCTGCTGCCCGGGCATCTGACCGGGGCGAGCTATTCGACGAGCCTTCTGGAGCACAGCCCGGACGCATCGCTGTTCGACATTATGGAAGATATCGAGCGGCGGATCATCGTGGATAAGCTGGAGCGCTGCAACGGCAATCAGACCGAGGCGGCGGAGCAGTTCCGGATTCCGCTTTCGACGCTGAACCAGAAGATCAAGCGACTGAACATCGAGATTCGCAAGCGGCCGCGCGACTAGAGCGCCGGATCCGCGACCCCGTTATTCAATCGAGAACACTGCGTAGACCGTCGCCGATTCCTGCACCTGCTGGGGACGAAGGGCGAGCGGCTTGACGGGTGGGGGCGCAGCTTTGGCGGCGCCCATCCTAATAAAGGGAAGTACAGGCCGCTCCGGCGCCTGATTGCTGGCGTAGACCAGCGGTCCCAGCGTGACACCGAGACCGGCGGCCATCTGCGCGGCGATGGCGTGGGCATCGACGAGGGCCTTTGCCGCGGCGTTCGCCTCCAGGGACTTGCGATCGGCGACGTCCCAGTCGATGGAGCCGCTGTCATTCGCGCCGGCTTCGACGGCCGCCTGCAGAACCTTCGCCGCATCGGCGGCCGAGGTGTGGACGATCCAGCTCTGCGAGAGGGTGAAGGCCTTTTGGGCGCGCTCTTCGGGCGTGGGCGCGGGGTTGAAGGGGAAGTCCGTTTTGCTGAGGTTTTGGGCGCGGCTCTCGATGGATTTGTCGGGCACGCCGGAGTTTTTGAGGGCGTCCACGATGGCATTGGAGAGCTGCGACCCCTGACGGTAGGCGGTTGCGGCATCGGGGGCCCAGGTTTCGAAGCCGACGGTGATGCTGGCCAGGTTGGCTTCCGTGGTGGCTGTGTCGCTGGCGGTGACGGCGATGGTGCGGTTGTTCTTGTCTACCTGGATGGTCTGGGCACTGAGAAGTGTCGCGCAGAGCCAGGCGGCTGCGGCCAGGGTCGCGAGTCGTTGCATGACGGAATCCTCATCGTGGATTGTACGGCGAGGGGTGTATCGGGGGGATTGCGGAAATCCGGGGGCAGATGGCTGTGTGCTAGGCTCAAACTGCGGAGCGGAAGCGAGTTGTCGCGCATCCAATCGGGCATAACCTATGGCTCTGGAAACGATCGATGCCGCCGCCAAGCGCGGCGTTCTGGCGATGCAGGAATATGCTGTGCTGACCGGCCGGGCGCTGGGGAACATCTTCCGCCGGCCGTTTTATCGCGCGGACATTTTTCTGCAGGCCGATATCATCGGCGTAGGCTCGCTGCCCATCGTCATCCTGACGGGTTTCTTTCTGGGAGGGGTGCTGGCGCTGCAGTCGGCAGCGACGCTGAGGCAGTTTGGGGCAACGGCGTTCACCGGGCAGCTGGTCAGCTTTTCCATGATCAAGGAAATCGGACCGGTGGTGACGGCGCTGATGGTCTCCGGGCGCAACGCCTCGGGCATGGCGAGCGAGCTGGGATCGATGATCGTGACCGAGCAGATTGATGCGATGCGGGCGCTGGGCACCGATCCGCTGAAGAAGCTGGTGATGCCGCGGATCGTGGCCACGGTGGT
Organism: Acidobacteriaceae bacterium; assembly: GCA_049579805.1. GTDB lineage: Bacteria > Acidobacteriota > Terriglobia > Terriglobales > Acidobacteriaceae > Palsa-343. Next base: position 32,681 of record JBAUOP010000039.1, on the reverse strand, counting down.
GATGCTCTTTTTCCTGGTGATCCTGTCGGACGCGGTGGGGATTTTTGGCGGAGGCTTTGCTTCGGTTGTGATGCTGGGACAGGACGGATCGCAGTACTTCCACACCGCCTATCAATCGCTGGAATTTCCAGACATATTGCAGGGACTGGTGAAGCCGATTTTCTTCGGGTTCATCATCGCCACCATCGGATGCTACTTCGGCATGAAGACGCGTGGCGGCACGCAGGGCGTGGGTCGCTCGACCACGCAGGCCGTGGTGTGGTCCTCCATTCTGATCATCGCGTGCGATTTCATGATCAGCCGAACGCTCATCGGCATCTTCGGGCGGTGAGCGGCGTGGGCGCCAACGGGGCAACGCCGCCGGCTGCATCGACGCCCGGCGAGCCGGTGGTCGTCTTCGAGGACGTCTCCATCGGCTTTGACCGGAAGCCGGTGCTGGAGGGCATTTCGTTCCAGGTTCGGCATGGAGAAACGCGGATCCTGCTGGGGCCGGCGGGCGTGGGCAAGAGCGTCCTGCTGAAACTCACCAACGGGCTGCTGCGTCCGGACGGGGGCCGGATTTTCGTCTTCGGCAAAGAGATCAGCGCCATGCGCGAGGAAGACCTCTTCGAGCTGCGCGGCGCGATCGGGACGGTCTTTCAGGAGGGAGCGCTGTTTGACTCGCTCACGGTGCGCGACAACGTGGGGTACCGGCTGCTGGAAGAACACATCCCCGATGAAGAGGTTACGGACCGGGTAACGGAAGCGCTGCGCTTCGTGGAGCTGGAGCACACGCTGAAGCAGTTTCCTTCGGAGCTTTCCGGCGGCATGCGGCGGCGCGTTGCAATTGCGCGGGCCATTGTTACGCATCCGCGGCTGATCCTCTACGACTCGCCGACGGGTGGGCTGGACCCGATCACCTCGACGACGATCATCGAGCTGGTGATGAAGCAGCGGGACGTCTCGCATACGAGCTCGATTGTGGTGACCCACCGCCTGCAGGATGCTTTTATGCTGGCCACGCACCACTTCAGCCGCGAGAAGAATCATATGGTGCCGTTGGGCGAGCGTCAGGCCGATGCCAACACCAGCTTCCTGATGCTGCATCAGGGCCGGCTGGTTTTCGACGGCACGACAGCGGAGTTAGTGCACTCGGAAGACCCGTTCATCCGCAGCTATATCGGGTGATAAAGGCAGGCAGTAGGCAAATAGGCGACAGGGAATAGGAAAGAAACGCGCGCCTGATTCTCTATTGCCTATTGCCTATTGCCTGTCTTTACCCCGCTGCGTCGTGATCGTAGAAGCGGAAAAAGAGGCCGGGCTTCGAAACCGGCTCCGCCTTCGCGACGATCTCGGCCTGCTGCTGCTGATTGAGTGGAGTGAATTGCCGGGCCAGCTGGACGTTGTGCTCGAGCTGGGGGATGGAGTCGCACCCGATGATGATGGTGCTGACCGGCTGCGACAGGACGTAGTAGACCGCTTCCTGCATGGTCAGCGTGCCCGGCGTGGTCGTAATGACCATGCCTTCCCACATATGCTTCTGCTGCTCGACCGGCGGCGGCGTCCAGGAGGAGAGCAGGCGGCTGCGGCCTGGAATCTTCATGCCGATGATGCCCATCTGCTTTTCCACGGCCATGGGCAGCAGTTCCTGCTGGAAGCTGTAGTGGTGCGGGTCGGCGGCGTTAATGGCCATCAGAATGGTGTCGAAGTCGTGGCGGTGGAGGGCCTCCATCAGCGCGTCGGGACGGTAATGGCCGGTGACGCCCAGGTAGCGCACGACTTTTTGCTGCTGCATCTCGAGCAGCGCTTCCATAGCGCCGCCGGGGCCGAAGATGGCGTTGATGTCCTTCATGGTGCCGATGTCGTGGAGCTGCCACAGGTCCACGTGGTCGGTCTGGAGCAGCTTCAGCGACTCGTCGATCATGCGCATGGAGCCTTCGCGGGTACGCTCCTTGGTTTTGGTGGCGAGAAAGGCCTCGTTGCGGCGGGTCTTCATCACCTCGCCGACATAACGCTCGCTCCAGCGCATGGGGCCGCCGTAGATGGAGGACGTGTCGAGATAATTGACGCCGAGATCGAGGGCGCGGTTGACGATGGGCACGGCGATCTCGGCGTTGTTGGGCTTTTCCAGCGCGGCCTGACCGCCGAGGGAGAAGATGCCCACCTTATAGCCGGTGCGGCCGAGGTTGCGCGTCGGCATGGCGTCCTGGGTGCGCGGATTGTTGGGCATCGCGGGCAGGGCGGCGGCAACGGCGGCGCGCGGCAGGCCGAGGCCCGATCCGGTGAGAACCGCCGCGGCGGCAGCGGTGGTCCCTTTGAGAAATGTGCGGCGATCCTGATTCTTCATGGTGGACCTCCGGTGGAGCAACAGACCGTTCTACCACACCAGCCCTGCGCGGAGGAGGAGCGATTTTCGTTGGAGAAGAGCGAACCCAAAGAAAGAGGGATGGCCGAAGCCATCCCTCTGCAGGGGCGTGAATCCGTTACCGGCCGTGTGGCTTCTCGTGGCTCTTCTCGCTCTTGTTCTGCGGATGCCCCTCATTGCGGGGCTTCTGGTTGGCGGGACGAGCCTCATTACGGCGTTGCTGATTGTTGTTCGACCGGTTGTAGTTCTGGGCCGGCCGGTTGTTCTGGGCGGGGCGGTTGTAGTTCTGCGCGGGCCGGCTATAGTTCTGTGCCGGACGATTGTAGTTAGCCGCGGGCCGGCTGGTTTCGCCGCGATTGAAGCCGTTGCGCTGGCCGGCCGCATAGCCGCGGTTGTAATTGGCGTGCGCCGCGGCGGCTGCGTGCATGTTGTACTGGCGAGCCGCGGGGTTGCGGTCAAAACGCCCGTAGTAGCCGTGGTTGACGACGGTAAAGCTGCGCGAAACATAGGCCGCGCGGTCGTGGAAGATCATCGGGTGCGGCCCCCAGCCTACGTTCCAGTGTCCCCAGCCCCAACCCCAGTGCGTATACGCTCCGATGGCGATGCCGACGCCGAAGCCAATCCCCATGCCGACCACGAAGCCGCGCGGCGGCGGAGGCGCATACCACGCGTAGTACGGCTGGAATCCCCACATGGCCCAGGGATTGTAATAGGGCACATACACGACGGCAGGATTTGCCGGCTCAATCATGATGTCGCCGGGTTGATATTGGACGTCCAGTTCGGGAGTCGTGCGCAGGTGGCCCGATGCGTAGGCTTGCTGCCGCATGTTCTGCACGGCGCCCATCACGTCCTGCGGCTGGTTGTAGTAGGCGTTACCCAACTGGGAGGTCCAGTCAAGGTTCTTGTCCATGTTGGCAAGGACCGACGGGAAGGCGGTGAGGGCCTTCACGCTGGGATCCCACGGCTGGTTGTTCGCCATATCGGCAATCTGCTGGGGAGGCGCGCCGGCATTAGCCTGCACGAAGCGGTCGGCATCCACGATCTGGGTGGGATACGTAGCCGCCGCGAGCACCTGTGCGACCAGGGAGTCCGGATACAGAGCGATGGGCGCGACCAGCTGATCGAGCTGGTCGGGACTGAGGGCGTTCCACTGCTGGGGTGGAGGACCCTGATCGTCCGGTGGAGGTCCCTGGTCCTGCTGATCCGGTGGAGGCGGCGGGGCTTGCTGGGACCATGCATAAACGTCGCCCACGCCCAGCGGAATCATGAGCCACATGAGCGCGAGCGCAATGGCTCGGCGCGCACCGGCCAGCGAAGCCGAGGCGAGTTGACGCCGCCAGAGGCTCGACGTGGGTGAAAATCTGAAAAGTGCTTTCATGGAAAACTCCTGGGCTCTCTCAGAGCCCGTTTTCTCTTCGGATGGCCCCTGGTACCGGGCCCTCTCAGGCTTTGGAACACCAAACGGGGAGGCGAGTTGCGTATGCAACTCCCGAGTAACCGCCGTCTTTATATCACGGAATCGAAGAAGCGACCCAGGATTCGGGCGACCAGCTCCGGCTGCTCAAAGGGGGCATAGTGGCCGGCGTCGGGGATTTCGTTGTATTCGGCGCCGTAACCGCCGTTGCGGATCTGTTCAGCCAGCAGACGCATGTCGGCGGGCGTGCTGCCGGGATCTTCGCCGCCGGCGAGCACGCAGCAGGGCAGGCGAATGGTGCGCGCCGTTGCTACAGAATCCGGACGGGCAGCGAGGCCCTGCTGGACGGCGATGATCGACTCCGCAGGAACGGTCTGCATCATTTCGCGAACTTCGGCGACTTTCTGCGGCCAGCGGCGGCGGGCGGTTGCGCCGATGAGAGTCTGCAGGTTCGATTCGATGAAGTCCGCGGTTCCACCTTCGCGGATTTTGGCGATGTTCTGGTCGCGCTTCGCGCGGGCGGTTTCATCGTCGGCCTGCGGCTTCGAGCAGCAGAAGGCGAGGGCCTCGATGCGATCGGGCATCGTCCGCCAGATCTCGTAGAGGGTGTAGCCGCCGATGGAGCAGCCGGCGAAAAGAGCTTTGCTGAGCTGGAAGTGGTCCAGCAGGCGTCCTGCATCCGCGGCCAGCTTTTCCACGGTGATGGGGCCTTCGCCCAGCTCGGATTCGCCGTGCCCACGCAGATCGGGGATGATCAGCCGATATTTTGGGGCCAGGATTTCGGCAACAGGCAGCCAAAAGCGATGGTTCAGCGGCGTGGGATGCAGCAGCACCACAGCGGGTCCCTGGCCGAGACTGGTGCAGAACAGCTTCGTGCCGTCGGAGTAATAGAACATAGCCCCCTCAGAGGCTCATTCTAGCCGGGAGGGGGATAAGGCGCGGGGGGCGGAACGGGCGGCGGGAACATGAGCGGTTCCTCGGGCATGACGATCCAGAAGATGACGTAGGCGAGCAGGCCCGATCCGCCGCCGAAGACGGCCAGCAACACGGTGATCACGCGGACCCAGACCACGTCCCAGGCATAGGCGTTGGCCAGGCCCTGGCAGACGCCGGCGATCATACGGCCATGACGCGGACGGACGAGCCGGGTGACATTGGTGGTGGTGGGCCAGGGAGCCACGGGCGGCGGAGTCTGCGCGCCGCATCCGGAACAGAAGCGGGCGTCATCGGCAAGAGCTTTGCCGCAATTCCTGCAATAGATAGCCATGGCCAGTCCTCCCTCGGAGCCGCACCGGCTCCGTGGTCAAAAGTACAGCATAGCGTGGGGCTTGGAATCCAGCAGGAAGCTGGCCGAACTCTTGCCCCACTGTTAGATACGCGCCAGCCCCCTCCGGGGTTCCGCGGAAGGGGGCGCTGGTTCTCGTGGTTGAATTGGGACTGTGGCGCCCGCCGGGGCGAGCCGCGCGGGAACGTGCTTCCGCGAGAATGCCAAAAAGTTGGATTGGGGTGCTCAAAGGGCATTTTTCGCGTCTTTTTCGCATCTAATGAAGTGAACCAGGGCACATTGTGGAGACGTGTATGCAGCGTTTGCAGGGAAAGGTCGCGATTGTGACCGGCGGCGGATCGGGTATTGGGCAGGGAATCGCCAAACGTCTCGGTTGCGACGGCGCGAAGGTCATCATCGACTATATTGGCCCCGAAACCGGCGCCGACGAGACACGCGCGGCGATTGAAGCCTGCGGCAGCCAGGGCGAAGTGGTGCTGGCGGATGTGACAAAGATGGATGACGTCCGCCATCTGGTGGACGCGGCGTGGGAGCGCTTCGGCGGGGCGGACATTCTGGTAAACAATGCCGGCATGGAAAAGCGCTCCGACTTCTGGGACACTCCCGAAGAAGACTACGACAAGGTGATGGCCGTGAACCTGCGCGGTCCGTTCTTTCTGACGCAGGCTTTTGTGCGGCGTTTGCGAGACGCGAAGAAGCCTGGCGGCATCATCAATATTAGTTCGGTGCACGAAGACATGGCCTTCCCCGGTTTTGCCACCTACTGCTGCAGCAAAGGCGGGCTGCGGATGCTGATGCGGGACCTGACTGTAGAGCTGGGGCCGCTGGGCATCACCGTGAACAATATTGCTCCGGGCGCGATCGCCACGCCCATCAACACGGCGCTGCTGGAAGACAAGCCGAAGCTGAACGCGCTGCTGAAGAATATTCCGCTGGGCCGGCTGGGGACGCCGGAAGATGTGGCCGGCATGGTCGCATTTCTGGCTTCCGACGATGCATCCTATGTGACCGGCGCGACGTTTCTCATCGACGGCGGGTTGATGCGCAACTACCACGAGCAGTAAAGTTCTCTCTGGCTATGGCTTCAAAGATTGAAGATTACGCGATGATCGGCGACTGCGAGACCGCGGCGCTGGTGAACCGGGAAGGCTCCATCGACTGGCTCTGCTGGCCCGATTTCTCGTCTTCGGCGTGCTTTACCGCCCTGCTGGGTTCGGGAGAGAACGGCTTCTGGAAGATCGCCCCGATGGGTGAAGGCTGGAAGTCGACGCGGAAATACCGCGACCACACCCTGATTCTGGAAACGACGTTTGAGAACGATGAAGGTGCGGTGCGGCTGATCGATTTCATGCCCATCCGGGAGCGGAACTCCGATGTGGTGCGCATCGTGGAGGGTATCCGCGGAAAGATGGATCTCTGCTCGACGCTCTCGCTGCGTTTCGATTACGGCCGCACCGTTCCCTGGGTGACGGCCACCGAGGACGGCATCCGCGCTGTCGCCGGACCGAACCTGGTGGTGCTGCACACCTCCGTGCCCGTGCACGGCGAGAACCTGCAGACGGTGGCGGAGTTTACGGTGCGCGAAGGGGAGCGTGTGTGGTTCACGCTGACGTATGGCGAGTCGTTCGTGCCGGATCCGGAACCCATCGATGCCAAACAGGCTCTCGAGGATACCGACGGCTTCTGGAACCAATGGATTGCGCAGCTCGTTTATGAAGGGCGATATGCGGGCGTGGTGGAGCGGTCGCTGATCACGCTGAAGGCGATGACGTTTCGCCCCAGCGGCGGGCTGGTCGCCGCCATGACGACGTCGCTCCCGGAGTGCATCGGCGGGGCGCGCAACTGGGACTACCGCTACTGCTGGTTGCGCGATACGACGTTCACTCTTCTGGCCATGACCACCGCAGGGTATTTCGAAGAGGCGGCCGCGTGGCAGGACTGGCTGCTGCGGGCCGTCGCCGGCAGTCCCGATCAGGTGCAGATCATGTACGGGCTGAAAGGCGAACGCCAACTGGTGGAGTGGGAGATCGACTGGCTGCCCGGCTATGAGAATTCGCGGCCGGTGCGGGTTGGCAATGCCGCGTCGAACCAGTTGCAGCTCGATATCTATGGGGAGATGCTGGACACGTTCTTCCATGCCCTGCACGGCCTCGGACAGCACACCGAGGATGACTTTCGGGTGCTGGTGCGGCTGCTCGACCACCTGGAGACGATCTGGCGCCAGCCCGACGAAGGTATCTGGGAGACGCGCGGCGGCCAGGAACAGTTTACCTATTCGAAGATGATGGCCTGGGTCGCCTTCGATCGGGCGATTCTGATCGCGGAGAAGCTCGAGTGTGAGGCTCCGGTGGAGAAATGGGAGAAGCTGCGCGACACCATCCACGATGAGATTTGCCGTAGCGCCTTCAACAAAAAGAAGAATGCCTTTGTGCAGTTCTATGGAGCGGACCAGCTGGATGCCGCGCTGCTGCTGATGCCTCTGGTTGGCTTTCTGCCGGCCAGCGACCCGCGGGTGCAGGGGACGATCGACGCCATCGAACGCGAACTGATGCCGGGCGGCTTTGTTCTGCGCTACGACACCAGCAAGGTCAAAGACGGCTTGCCGCCGGGCGAGGGCGTTTTCCTGGCGTGCAGCTTCTGGATGGTCAGCTGCCTGAAAGCAATTGGCCGGGCCGAGGACGCGCATACTCTGTTCGACCGGCTCGTCGGGCTGTGCAACGACGTCGGTCTGCTTTCGGAAGAATACGACGTGGTCGGGAAGCGGCTGGTGGGCAATTACCCGCAGGCGTTCTCGCACATTTCGCTGATCAATGCCGCTTTCGACCTCGAGGGCAAAGATGGCGCGCGGCAGCGGGCGCATCGCAACGGCGCGCCCGTCGAGACGAAAGCCTGAGCGGCCGATCGCCGGCGAATTTGTGCCGGTCGCCGTTACTTTGAACGGGAGAGGCCTGATGCATCGTTTTCGCGTCTGGGCGCCGAAGGCGCAGCGCGTCGCTGTCGGAATCGGCGAAGACAAATATCCCATGGAACAAGAGGCGGGCGGCTGGTGGGGAGTTGCGGTAGACGCAGCGGGGCCGGGCACCGACTATGCGTTCTTTCCTGATGACGAGGAGCTCGCTCTGCCCGATCCGCGATCGGCGTGGCAGCCGCAGGGCGTGCATGGTCCGTCGCGCGTCCTCGATCCGGCGGCTTTTCACTGGAGCGATGCCGGGTGGCAGGCGCCGCCGCTGGCGAGCGGTGTCGTCTACGAACTGCACATCGGTACCTTTACGCCGGAGGGGACGTTCGATGCGGCCCGAGGTAAGCTCGACGCGCTTCGCGAGCTGGGCATCACGCATGTCGAGCTGATGCCGGTGAATGCATTTCCTGGCCGGCAGGGCTGGGGCTACGACGGCGTGGACCTGTTCGCTCCGCATGAGCCGTATGGCGGCCCGGAAGGTCTGATGCGGTTTGTGAATGCCTGCCATGAGAAGGGGCTCGCGGTTCTGCTCGACGTGGTCTACAACCACCTGGGCCCTGCGGGGAATTATCTGGGCAAATTCGGGCCCTATTTCACCGGTGCGCACCACACGCCGTGGGGCGATGCCGTGAATCTGGAAGACGCCGGCAGTCATGAGGTGCGGCGCTTCTTTTGCGACAACGCGCTGATGTGGCTTCGCGATTATCACTTCGACGGACTGCGCCTCGACGCTGTTCATGCCTATATCGACCGCTCGGCGATCCATTTCATGGAGCAGATCGCAGGCGAGGTTCACGCGCTGGAAGCCGAGACCGGCCGCCATTACGCGATCATTGCCGAGAGCGATTTGAATGATCCGCGGGTGGTGCGCGCGCGCGAGGCCGGCGGCTACGGCATGGACGCGCAATGGAGCGACGATTTTCACCATGCCCTGGTGACGGTGCTGACCGGCGACCGCAGCGGCTACTATGCGGATTTCGGGAAACTGGGGCAGCTGGCCAAGTCGCTGCGAGAAGCCTTTGTCTACGACGGGATCTACTCGGCGTATCGCGATCGCGTTCACGGAGCGCCGGTGCGCGGGCTGCCGGGCTGGCGGTTTCTGGGCTTCTCGCAGAACCACGATCAGGTTGGGAATCGCGCGAAGGGCGAGCGGCTCTGCCACCTGGCCAGTCTCGGCCGGGCAAAGATCGCCGCGGCTCTTGAACTGACTGCGCCGTTCGTGCCGATGCTCTTTCAGGGTGAAGAGTGGGCGGCATCGACGCCCTTCCAGTACTTCACCGATCACGAGAAAGAGCTCGGGAAGCGAATTTCGGAGGGGCGGAAGAAGGAGTTCGTGGCCTTCGGGTGGGATCCGGCGGAGGTGCCCGATCCGCAGGCGCGCGAGACGTTCGAGCGGTCGAAGCTGAACTGGGACGAGCGCAGCCAGTCGCCCCACGCCGAGATGCTGGCGTGGTATCGCCAGTTGATTGCTCTGCGGAAAAGCCTGCCCGCTCTGACCGACGGCGATCTCTCCCAGGTTCGGGTGTGTTACAGCGAGCAGGAGCGCTGGCTGGTGCTGGAGCGCGGCTCCGCGGAAATGGGCATGGTTACGGTGGCGTTCTCCGTGGCGGATAACCCCGTGACTTTGGAGGCGCGACTGGGCGCAGCGCTGCTGCTGGCTTCAGGCGGGAATGTTACGCTGCGAGAGGGCAAGCTGACGCTGCCGCCGGATACGGTGGCAGTGTTGTCGGGCAGTTGAACCCGACATTCAGGGAGCCATTCCGCGGGAAGAATGAACGAACTCTGGTTCGTAGTTGTGATTTTCGCCAGCTCTCTGGCCGGTGGCCTTTTGGGAGCGTTGGGCGGTTTGGGCGGCGGGGTGGTGATCGTCCCGGTGCTCACGATCTTTTTTCATGTGGACATTCACTATGCGATCGGGGCCTCGCTGGTCTCGGTGATCGCGACCTCGTCGGGGGCGGCGGCAGCCTACGTGCGCGAGGGCTTCTCGAACATCCGGATTGGGATGTTCCTGGAGATTGCGACGACGCTGGGCGCGCTGGTGGGGGCGTGGCTGACGACGCGCGCGCCGGCTCAGGCGATTGCGATCGTTTTCGGGCTGGTGCTGCTGTATTCGGCCTATGGCGCGCTGAAAACCCAGCATGAGGTTTTTACCGAACAAGCCGACAAGCTGGCGCTGCGGCTGAAGCTGAAGGGCAGCTTTCCGGCCGACAACGGCGAGCAGAGCTACGTGGCGCAGCGGGTGCCGCTGGGCTTCGGAATTATGTGGTTGGCCGGGATGCTGTCGGGGCTGCTGGGGTTGGGCGCGGGGGCGGTGAAGGTGATCGCGATGGATCAGGCGATGCGGCTGCCGTTCAAGGTTTCGACCACGACGAGCAATTTCATGATCGGCGTGACGGCGGCGGCGGGCGCGGGGCTGTATCTGCGGGACGGGTATCTGGCGCCGGGGCTGGTGATGCCGGTGATGCTGGGGGTGCTGACGGGATCGCTGATTGGATCGCGGCTGCTGGTGCGAGCCCATGTGAAAACGCTGAAGCGAGTGTTCGCCGTGCTGGTGATTGCGATGGGCGTGGAGATGATCTTCAAGGGTGTGACGGGAAGCTGACGATGAGCTGGAATGACAAAAGGCTGGAAACCCTGGTGGGGGTGATGCTGCGGACCGGCGTGCTGCTGGCTGCAGCCGTGGTGCTGACGGGCGGCGTGATGTATCTGATCCAAAGCCACGGGATGCGCGCGGACTACACGCACTTTACCCCGGAGCCGGCGCAGTTCTCGACACTGAAGGGCGCGGCGACCGGCTTTATGACGCTGGAGCCGCGCAACATCATCATGCTGGGACTGCTGATTCTGATTGCCACGCCCGTCGCGCGCGTGCTGATGTGCGTCGTCGGCTTCCTGATGGAGCGAGACAAAATGTACGTGGCGGTGAGCAGCATCGTGCTGGCGATTCTGCTGTACAGCCTGTTCCTGCACAGGTGACGGGCTAAACCGGCGCGAGCAGTCGGATGAGAAGGAAGACAACGACACCGAGGAAAAAGATCAGAGCCATGCGGATGCCGGGTTCGCGGTTGACTTCGGGCAGCAGATCGGTGGCGGCCACGTAGACGGTGACGCCGGCGGAGACCGGCAGCCCCACGCGCACCCAGCTGGGCAGCAGACTGATGGCCAGTACGCCAATCAGGGTGGAAGCGGCCAGCGCCGAGGCGGAGATCACGGCGGCGCTGCGCGAGCGTCCGGAAGCGAGGGTGACCGAGGCGACGGTAAAACCCACCGGAATCTTGTGCAGAAAGATGGCGATAAAGATGAGCCATCCGAGCCAGGTGGAGACCACGAAGCCGGAAGCGATGGCGACGCCGTCGAAGAGGGCGTGCAGCGACAAGCCCAGCAGGACGGAATAGCCGGTGTGCCGGTGCAGGAACTCCTCGGCGTGGGTTTCTTCGCCGACGTGGAAGTGCGGCGTGATGGTGTGCTCGATGAAATGGGTGATGCAGTAGCCGCCGAGCATTAAGGCAGGCGCCCACCGGGGAGAAAATTTCAGGCTCTCCGGCAGCATGTCGAGCAGAGCGACGGCCATCATGAATCCAGCGCCAAGAGAGATAAAGTAGCGCAGGTAGTGGTGCGGCCAGGTGCGGCGCACGGCGACCAGACCGCCAAAAATATTGGCGAAGCCGGCGATGGCACCGAGGATGAGGGAAGTGAGCATTGAAAGGCAGGGTACAGGGTTCAGGGTACAGGGTGCAGAAAACGCAGCGTCAAGCGGTTAGCGGTCAGCGTGAACAAAGAGAGAGTCTGGAGTTCGGTGTTCAGCGTACTGCGCTCTGTTTTACCCGCTGTGGCGGATGTGGAGCACGTCGCCGTCCTGCACAAGATAGTCTTTGCCTTCGAGGCGGAGCGTGCCCTGGGAGCGGGCGACAGATTCAGAACCGGCGGCGAGGAGCGTGTCCCAGTGAATGGTCTCAGCGCGGATGAAATGCTTCTCGAGATCGGTGTGGATGGCGCCGGCGGCTTCCTGGGCGCGGGAGTTGGCGGGCACGGTCCAGGCGCGGCATTCGTCCTCGCCCACGGTGAAGAAACTGATGAGGCCGAGGAGTTCGTAGCTGCGGCGGATGAGGCGCACGAGGCCGCTCTCGCGTAATCCGTAGGAAGAGAGGAATTCCGTCGCTTCCTCATCGTCCATTTCGGCCAGCTCGGCTTCGACCTTGCCGCAGAAGGCGGTGACACCGGCATTAGGGCGGGCGGCAAGTTCCTGCAAGCCGTATTTTTCGCCGGCCTTTTCGAGATCGACTCCGAGCGTTGTGCTTTCCGAGACGTTGACGGCGTAGAGGACCGATTTCTGGGAGAGGAACATGAAGCCGCGGATGAGCTTCTTCTCCTCGGGCGACATTTCCAGTTCGCGGAGCGGGGTTTCCGCTTCGAGAGCCGGTTTGCAGCGGAGGAGGAGCGCGTGCTCCTTTTCGAGCTCCGCCGTTTTCATTTTCTTCAGATCTTTTTCGAGGCGTTCGAGGCGCTTTTCGATCTGGGTGAGGTCGGAGAGCATCAGCTCGAACTCGAGGCTTTTCGCGTCGCGGGCGGGATCGATGGCGCCGGTGTGAGGGATGGAGTCGTCTTCGAAGGCGCGGAGGACGTGAATGAGGGAGTCCACGTTGCGAAGGCTGGCGAGGAAGGCGGTCTCCTTCAGAGCTTCCTGGCTGATAGCGGCGACGTCGGCGTATTCGACCGTGGCGTGGATGAGCTTTTTGGGGTTGAAGAGGGCGGCGAGCCGGTCGAGCCGGTCGTCGGGGACTTTGGCGACGCCGATGTGGGCTTCGCGGGAGAATCCGCGGTCTTCCACTTTGGCTTTGGTGAGGATTTTGAAGAGCGAGGTCTTGCCCACCTGCGGCAGGCCGATAATGCCGGTTTTCATGATGATCCTAAGAAAAATTCGGGCGCAGAGCGCCAGCTTTTGATGATACCGGAGCCGGTAGCCGCTGGTAGCTGGTAGCTGGTAGCCGGTAGCCGGTAGCCGGTCGCCGGTCGCCGGTAGCCGGTAGCCGGGAGCCAGGAGCCAGGAGCCAGGAGCCGGTCGCTGTAGCTGGCGGCCAGTCCTCAGTTTCCAATCCCCTGTCCCTCGGTTTTCAGACACAGAGGACAGGGCGAGAGGGTGTATCCCGCCGGTTAGCGGCTGGGGCGGACGCCGTTTGAGAGGCAGCTGCGGATGCCGTTCGGCTCGCTGGCTACGCCGATCCGCTCAAGCCAGGCTCTTCGCCCCCTTCGCTCTGCTCAGGGGACTCCGTGGGTCAGGCAGCGTCGATGCCCTGCGAACCATCCGCGCTGAGGAGGACGGCCGGGGCGGGGAGCGCGGATCGCGGTCCGGGCGGTCGCCGGACGCCGCTGCGCATCTGCAGGATCTCGCTCTGGAGACCTTCGAGGGCGGTCCGCACCTCGGCGAGGAGAGTGCTGTGCAATTCGTGGAGCATCTGGGCGGTTGCGAGGCCAGCGGCCAGAGAGCTGCGGACGGCGAGGAGATTCCGGCTCCGGACAGCGGCTCCATCCGGAAGGTTGCGGGTCGCGCAACGCATGGCGACCCACGCGTCGAGATCGCTGGTGCGGGCGATAATGGCGCTTTTATCGGAACCGATGGGGCGGCGGATCGGGAGTCCGAAGTCTTTTTCCCACCGCTGGACGGTGCGAACCCCTTTCCCAAGGTAGCTGGCAATTTCTTTCCAGGACGTCAGGACATGATTCTTATTGCCCAAGTCGCCATCTTGCATGACGTTCCTCCGCGCGTCGGGGCGAAATCAGAAGCGTTCCGCATTCTGCGATGCACGGCGTGTGACCCCGGTTGCCGCCTGGTCAGTTATATAAGTCACAGGTGATTGTCGTGTCAACAGGCAGTGATTTCCGGGGGCCCGGAGGGCTCACCGGGGCCGAAGATCCACGAAGGGACGCCAAGCTCTGCCAGGCGTGTGTTTCGCCCGCTCAGCGTGCTGGTGCGGCAGGCATACTAATTAGCTACGATCATTCTTCTGCTGGGTTTGGGTGGCAACGTCGGAAGCGGTCGGCCGGGAAACGGATGACGCGCAGAATTCTCATTGCCGACGACGAACGGACGATTGCCGATACGCTGGCGACGATTCTGGGGCTGCATGGGTTCGAGACCCGCACGGCGTATGACGGCCAACAGGCGGTGGAGACGGCGAAGCAGTGGTGTCCGGACGTCTTTCTGACCGACGTGCTGATGCCGGAGATGGACGGGATCGACGCGGCGATCGCGATTTGCCGGATGCTGCCGGAGTGCCGGGTGCTGCTGCTCTCAGGAATTGACTGGAGCGGGGAAGTGGGCCGGGAGGCGCAGCGGCGGGGCTATCTGTTTGAAATCCTTTACAAACCGATACCGCCGGAGGAATTGCTGGAGCTGCTGGGGAGGACGGGCGGCGCTAACCGGGTGGCGTAGCAGGAAAAGGAGTAGGAACGGTGGGCCAGGGGAGGTGCCAGCCAGCCCGAAAGCGTCTGCCACCAGCGACCTCCCTGCGACTCGATCCTGCTCTCGGGTGGCAGTTTTAGATTACTACAAAGTTAACAGCGAGCGAAAGCGAGGCGCGCGGTTGGCGTGAGGCAGCGTCTTCGAGGGACGAGGCCTGATCGGAAGCGTCCATCGCCGGCGCGTGCAACTGGGGTGCAGCCCTGCTTCCGAAGAGGCATTTTCAGCGTAGCGCCAGGAAGGGGCGAGTGCGCGGGGTTTCGGAGGGGACGCGAAATAATTCCGGGAAGCCCAACCCAGAGAACACAGAAGCCGTCGTGCCGAAAATGCTGGAAAGCGATCGTCAGGGACCGAAGGCCGGGGCCGGGGTTTTGGCCTGAAACCAGGCGCGGCTGTCGGGGCGCAGGAACAGCAGGTAAAGGATGAGGATAAAGAAGGCGGAGTGGATAAGGGTGGGTGTCCAGCCATTGAGCCAGCCGACCCAGACATGGAAGGCCATCCAGACGATGGCGAGCCAGCGGGCCCAGTTGGCGCCGCGGAGCAGGAAGGCTCCAGCAAGAACGCCGATGACGCGGACGAGGTCGACCCAGAGATCTTCAGCGTGGTGTGGGGGCAGGACGTCGCTGTAGTGGAGGGCGAGGGCGACGACATTCACAACGAGATAAAGCCAGCCAACAAAAGTGACAGCGAGCGGGCGCCTGGTCATTGTGGGTGCAAGTGTAGCGCGAGATGTGGAGAAAGTTGCCAGGGGAGTGCGAGGGGACTCAAAAATGATTCCGGAGGTGGCGGCAGCCCAGCCCAGGGTGGGTTGAGATGCGGGGGCCAGGCAGAGGGGGGATGGCATGGCGACAAGGCGCGTCGCAGGGAGAAGAATGGCAACGCGCAAGCCGCCAGGGGTCTCCAATTGAGCCAGCGGCGGGCGGGGCGCGGGCGGCAAGCCACTCTTTTCTGCAATGAATGCGGGTGGATATGGCGCAAGGCGTGCCCGGCGTGCTTGAATTTTGGCGAAAAGGGGCCCATGCTGTTCGTGTTGGCTCCAACCCCAAAGGGGGCCTTATGTCCAGGTCCAGACTAGCCGGCCACCTGACTGCTCGGGTGGCGGTGTGGGCGCCGCTGCTGGTGCTGGCGGCGCTGCCTGCGGCTGCGCAGGTGTTTGTGGTTCAACCGGAGCGCATAGAGCAGCGCTACTCGGAGTTCGCGCCGACCCACGTAAAGATTTCGACGGAGCCGATGACGACGGTGAACCGCGAGGAACTGATCCGCTTTATGGAGCGGGAACAGGGCTTCGCGATGCGGCCGCTGCCGATTGCGGTGCTGGATCTGCACGCCAACGGCGGGATGGATCCGACAGGCGAGAAATATATCGATCTGCTGCACAGCAAAGGGATCTCTGCCAAGCCGGGCGATCGCCTGGTGGTGACGGACATCAGGATCGACAAAGACTCGATTGTGCTGGACCTGAACGGGGGGCCGTTCCACAGGCACCGGTTCATGCGGCATATTTCGATCGGGATGGATCCGAACGACACCGCGCCGATGGTGGATGATGGCCCGCAGCCGACGGGGACGCGGCTGAGGGTGGAATTTGGGGAGCATGTGCCGGACCTGACCGGCGAGCAGCTGGAGGCTGTGCTCAAGCCGATGATCGACTTCGGGGTGAAGTCGCCAGCGGAGGCGTATGCGGAGACGCTGCCGGACTTTCTGGCGGCTGCGATCAAGCAGCATCGGGTGCTGGTGGGCATGAATCGCGACATGGTGAGCTATGCGAAGGGAGAGCCGATCCGGAAGGATCGGGAGATGGATGCTCAGGGACGGCAGTTCGAGATCTGGATATACGGCGAGGCGCCGCAGCCGGTGGTATTTGTGCGGTTCATAGGGCGTTACGTGGTGCGCGTCGAAATTGCGAAAGTCGGCGAGCCGCTCCTGGTCCATGCCAGCAACGAGATGGGCGACTACTGGGGAAATCAGCCGGTGGTGGCCACCAATCAGCATGAGATCCAGCTGGGGGACCAGACGCAGCAGGAGCGGAGCCAGGAGAACGCGCCGCGGGCGGCTCCGACGCTGCGGTTGCCTGGCGATCCGTCGCCCACAGATGACAAGAACAATCCGAAGCCGGTGATGGCGCCGGTACATTTCCCGAAGGATCAGCAACGGCCGGGCGATCCGGGGTACACGCCGACCGTTTCTGCGCACCCGCAGCCGACGGCGACCGGGACCGCGAGTCAGCCGGCGACCGGGACGCAGTCGAAAACGGATGCGAACGGGGCGAAGGCCCCGGCGAGCGGGACGAGTGCGAACGGTCAGCCAGGCAGCAGTCAGCAAAAAAACGGACAGCCGAGCAGCGGCCAGACTGGCACGGGACAGCCGAGCAGCGGACAGCAAAAGAGCGCGCAACCGAACAGCGGTCAGCAACCGAGTCCCGCGCCGGCGCAGAGCCCGCAATAGGGCGTAACGCCGCCTTCGAGCGGAGAGTTGACCACAGAGCACCCATCGGACACGGAGCGTCGTCGCGGCGATCCGTGCGGCGACACGCTGGACTAAGATGGCCCGGGAGGAATTTCGGGTCATGCGCCTTCATGTGCTTTGGGTTTTGGCGGCGGGTCTGGGGTTGAGTGGATTTGTGGGTGCGCAGACCACGGCGTACGGATGGCCGCCGGGGCCGGGACATGCGCAGATCGAGCTGTGGCCGGGGGGCGTGCCGAATCCCGAGAACCAGCCGTCTGCGGAGGCGCCGAGTGCAATGCCCGCGCCGCCATCGGGTCCCGAGCACGACACCACGACGCCACAGATGCCGCTGGTCGCGGGGCGGCCGCTGATCCGGCTGGGCAATGTGTCAGAGCCGACGATCACTCTGTACAAGGCGCCGGAAGGAAAGAACACGCATGCGGCGGTGGTGGTGTTTCCCGGCGGAGGCTATTCGATCCTGGCCATCGATCTCGAGGGAACCGAAGTGTGCCAGTGGTTGAACAGGATCGGCGTGAACTGCGTGCTGCTGAAGTATCGGGTGCCGGCGTCGGGGCCGTATCCGAGGTCGGCGGCGGCGCTGCAGGACGCGCAACGGGCCATGGGCATGGTGCGGGAGCATGCGGACGCGTGGGGGATCGACCCCAATAGGGTCGGGGTGCTGGGCTTCTCCGCGGGCGGACATCTGGCAGCTGCGCTGAGCACACATTACGCGAAGCGGCTGTATCCGAAGGTGGACGCGGCCGACGACGAGAACTGCAAGCCGGACTTCGCGATCATCATCTACCCGGGATACCTGGCGATTGCGGAGAAGGGGATGGAGTTCAATCCGGATATCCCGGTGACCGCGCAGACGCCGCCGACGTTTCTGGTGCAGGCGGAGGACGATCCGGTACACGTGGAGAACGTGATCGAGTACTTCATGGCGCTGAAGAAGGCGGGCGTGCCCGCGGAGCTGCATGTGTACACGAAAGGCGGGCACGGGTACGGACTGCGCCCGACCCATCTGCCGATTACGCACTGGCCGGAGCTGGCAGCGACGTGGCTGCGGACGATTGGGGTGATCAGTGCGGGTAGCGGCCGATGAGTTGACCGGCGGCGAGGATGTGTCCCTGCATGGCCTGGACGAGCTGCTTCTTTGAGGCTCCGGGAGGCAGAGTGAGAGTGGTGTCGAGGGCGTACAGGTCGAAGAAGTAGCGGTGCGCGGAGCGGCCGGGCGGGCACGGTCCGCCGTAGCCGATGTGGCCGAAGTCATTGCGGCCCTGACGGGCGCCGCTGGGAAGCTGCGGCTGCGTCGGGATGGATTCGGGGAGCGCGCGCGTGTCCGGCGGCAGGTTCCAGAGAAGCCAGTGGGTGAAGGGGGTGAAGGGGGCGTCGGGGTCGGTGACGATGAGGACGAAGCTGCGGGTGCCGGCAGGCGGCGCGCCCCAGGCGAGCGCGGGCGAGTTGCCCGTCTGGCCGCTGCAGGAGGCGTAGCGGCCGGGGATGGTCGAGGAGAAGCTGGGGCTGGTGAGGTGGAGCGGGGCGAAGTTTTGCGCGGCGGGCGGACGGCTGTTGCAGGCGACGGCGAGGAGCACGAGGAGCGGGGCTGTTCGACGGATGCGCAGGATGTGGCGTGCTGGCATGGCGGCTGTTTGGGAAGTATTGTACGGTTTCAATTGGAAGAGAGAGTCATCGCCCATTTGGGGGCACGCAACGCTTGAGATCTTTCTCGGTGGCTGCGCCGCCGATTCCCTCCGCGCGAAGGTCCGTTGTGACGCGTTCAGTTCGTTTCGCTACGGGGCTCCCTCGGCTGCGCGCCGGCGAATTTCGAACACCGCTGGGGATATCCTGCCCGGCGCTTCGCTCGGGATGACCCGTTCGGTTGATTAGAGGCGGATGTTGACCAGGCCTTCGTTGCCGGCGGCGGAGGGTGGAGCAGGCCGCTGCGGGGCGCGCCAGTAGTCGATGTGGCTGATCTGGTGGACGCAGCTCACGGTGCAGTTGGGCGCGCAACTTTTTTCGGTGAGGAACTCGCGGCGGAGGTCTTCCTTCGTGTAGTCGGCCAAGGGGACGCCGGGGTATCCGCGCTGCTGCGAACAATAGTGGACGAGACCGTTCTCGCAGATGTAGAGAAAGCGGGAGCCGGCGCGGCAACGCCAGTCATTGGGCTGGCCGTTGGCGATCTGCTCCTGAAACTGGTTGAAGCGGGAGTAGTTCTTTTTCTTCCAGGAGCGCATCTCGGTCCAGACGGTGCGCTCTTCGTCGCCGAGGGGCTTAAGCTGGCCGCTGCCGTCGTGGATGATGCCGATGGTTGAGGTGAATCCCAGACCGACGGCACGGCGGCCGATGGTGAGAGCATCCTGGGGGTTCTTGATGCCGCCGCCGACGACGGAGTTGATGTTGACGTGGAAGTCGGCATGTTCGGCGAGGAACTCGAGCTTTTTGTCGAGAACCTTGAGGGATTTTTTGGAAACCTCGTCGGGCTGCACGTTGTCGATGGAGATCTGCATGTGGTCGAGCCCCGCGCGGTTGAGGCGCTGAATGCGGTCGGGCATGAGCAGATAGCCATTGGTGATCATGCCGGCCATTTTGCCGTGGTGGCGGATGCGGGCGATGATGGCGTCGAGGTCGGGGTGCAGGAGCGGCTCGCCGCCGGAGATGGTGACGATGGAGGTGCCGAGACGGGCGAGGTGGTCGATGCGGCGGAGCATCTCGTCGAGGGGGACAGGCTTGGAGACGTCGTCGTACTCGTTGCAGTAGGCGCAGGAGAGATTGCAGCGGCGCATGGGAACGATCTGCGCCATGACGGCATGGCGCGTGGAGGCCAGCGCATGGCCGACAAGGGCGAGTTCGCGCGCCTTCCGCGAGGCGGCTTTGAGGCGGCGGGCAGCGGTCATGGGGCGCGGCGATGTTGGCTCGGGGGACATCTCTCTCTCTATTGGAACATAAGGAGTTGGCTGATGGGCAGGGAGCAAGGGGTGAATGGGGAGGTACGGCAGCGGGGAGGGATTTATGGGGAGCGAACAGGGGGTACCGCTTGAGATCTTGTCGGTCGCTTTGCGACCGATTCCCTCCGCGCGCCGATTTGTGGTGGCGCGTACGGCTCGTTTCGCTACGGGGGTCCCTCGGCTCCGCGCCGTGAGGCTTCCTTCACCGCTGGGGAGATTCTGCCCGACGCTTTGCTCGGGATGACAACTCTTCTTGAAAAGCAGGCGGTCAGCCTTTGGATTTGGGGCGGCCGGCCATCATGGGAACGGTGTTTTCGCGGCGGTCGCGGACCACGGTGATCTGGATCTGCTTGCCGCGGTTGTTGTGGATGGCTTTGAACCACTGGCTGGTGGTGGCCATGATGTGACCGTTCACTTTCGTGATGACATCGCCAGCGCGCAGTCCGGCGGCGGCGGCGGGACTGTTGTCATCGACGCGCTTGACGAGGAGGCCCTGGCCGTCATGCACGCCGAAGTAGTTGGCGAGCTGAGGGCCGAGCATGTCCAGTTCGAGGCCGGTGTAGAGGGGATTGCGTCCCAGCCCTGCGATGAAGCTGTTGCCGTAGAGCGGGGAGAGGGTTGGGTCGGGGAGTTCGTCAGGGTCGGGAACGGGAATGTGCTGCGACCAGGCGTCGGCTTCGATGGTGGAGCGGTCGGCAAGCTGCACCTGGAGCGTGACCAACTGGCCGTCGCGGCTGAGCAGGAAGGTGACGGTGCGGCCGGCGGGAATTTCACGGAGCATGCGGCTGAGCTGCGCCTGGCCGTCGATGGACTGGTTATTCAGCGAGAGCAGAACATCGTGGATGTGGAGGCCGGCTTTGGCGGCGGGAGCATCGTGATCGATGGTGACGATCTCGGCGCCGCGAGCTTCTTTGAGCTTGAGCTGGGTAGCGCGCTCGGTGTCGACGTCGCGGGTGCTCACGCCGAGGTAAGCCTGGGAATGGGTGAGGAGCGCATCGCTGCCGGACAGGACGAGGTGCTGGGCGGCGCCGACGAAGGGACTGATGGGCGCGTCGGGAGCGGGCGAGGACTGGGCGTGAAGGCCCGGGACGAGAGCGAACTGGAGCGCGAAGCACGCGGCGACCGCAGCAACAGAGGAGAGATTCACGGATGGCCTCAAAAAGTGATGCATGGATACGCGCCTCGTACTTGCCTAAGTGTCTGACAACGAGTTCGTCGTAAGGTCAACAGCGGACCGCAACAATTCAATGTTACGGAAGGACAGCGAGTTTGGGAGGAGTTTTTTGGGTTACTAAGGGTGACTCTGTCGTGAACCTCCGTGCTGGTAACCGGGGCTAAAGCCCCGCTAACTTTGGGCCGCTTTTCGACGGGCTGAAAGCCGTGGTTTTCTCCGTCGTCCGGCTGCGCCCGGTTGCTGCTCCGATCTCTGGTTGAGTTAATGCTATTGGGTCGGGGGGGCCTGGGCCAGGTACTGGCGCGAGACGAAACGGATGTGCGGATTCTGATCCTGAGAGGCGAGGGTCTGAAGGACTTCGCGGACGCTGGAGTCGGCTTCGACGGGTTCGAGCAGGCCGATGGCCTCGGTGCGGACGGAGGCGTCGGGATCGTGCAGCAGCGCTTCGAGGATGGCGTCGCGGACGCGCATATCGACACCGATGTAGGGCTCAAGGCCTTCGAGGGCCTTGCGGCGGACGGTGGCGTTGCGGTCGTAGCGCAGGGCGACCATGAGGGCGTTGCGGATGGGGCCGCCGTTGCAGTCGTGTCCGGCGCGGCAGGCCTGGGCGAGCAGGTCGACGGAACTGTCGTGGACGGTGGGATTGCCGCGGTTGCGGGTGCCAAGGACGAGGAGCTGGCGGATCTGCGGGTCGTCGATGGTGCCGAAGGCGGTCTCGGGAAGAACGCGGTAGAAGCGGACCTCGACGTTATCGGAGCCGGGCTCAAAATCGACGTTGCTGACGCCCGCGATCTGGGCGGCGTCGATGTCGGCCGCGACCGGGGCGGCGGCGGCGCTCTGCAGGGCGGCGGGCGGCTGAACGGCGGCTGCGGCGGAGCGAACGCCGTAATGATACCCGCCCCAGGCACCGGCTCCGAGACCGGCGAGGAGCAGCGTAGAGGCGAGGACTGGAGCACCCTGGAGATGGCCGACGCCGCGGCGGAAGGTCTGGCCGATGCGGCGGAGGACACCGCCCTGGGGCAGGGTGTCGAGGGCTTCATCGAGGCGGACGCGGGCGCGGGCGACGAGGCTGGGCGAAGGTTCAACCGGAGGGGCGGCCGACATGGCCTTGTGGAGGGCGGAAATGGCTTCCATTTCCTGGCGGCAAGCCTCGCAGTGGGCGAGGTGCTGTTCCAGGCGATGGGTCCGGTCGTCGGGGAGCTCGCCGTAGACGGCCAGGACGATGTCTTCCTGAGCCAGTTCGCAGTTCATTGGAATGTGTGCCTCACTTTTGCCTCAAAGATGATTCGATCCGGGTCGTGGGCGCCCGTGTTGCGGGGCTGAAGCCCCTCTGGTTCTTGGACGTTTCTGCGGCACGATGGACGACGTGCTCTGATATGAAATTTTGTTTCGGGGCTTAGGCCCCTTACCGCAGTTCGGCGAGACGGGCTCGCAGCTTCTTGGTGGCGCGGAAAAGGGTGTTTTTAGCGGTCTCTTCCGTAGTGTTCAGCATTTCTCCGATGGTGCGCAGGCGGAGACCCTGATAGTGCTTGAGTTCGAAAACCATGCGTTCGCGAGGGGTGAGCTCGTCGAGGGCTTCCCGGATGCGCGCGCCCAGGTATTTGCGATCCAGCTCGCGGGCCGGATTGGCGCCGGACCGCTGGTCGGAAACGTTGGTGAGGAGGTCCAGCTCCTCGCCGGAGGAATCGATAACGACGGCCTGATCTTCGCGGCGGGCCTTGCGGCGGCGCAGGTGATCGAGGCAGAGGTTGGTGACGATCCGGTAGATCCACGTATAGAAGGAGCACTCGAAGCGGAAGTTACCGAGGTACCGGTACGCCTTGAGGAACGCCTCCTGCTGGATGTCCTGGGCGTCCTGTTCGGAGCCGGTGAGGTGCATGGCCAGGCGCAACACCGCCTGATCGTATTGACGCACGAGAGCGTCAAAGGCAGTGCGCGAACCCGCCTGGGCTTCGCGGATCAGATCGGTTTCGGGGAGGTTCTCCCTGGCAGGACCTGCCATACGCGAGGATTGTATGCGAGGGCGGGTAGCGGAGGGCTGCGCCGGGGACAAAAAGCGAAGCGCATCAGCAGGCATCGAGGCTCCTGTTGCGTGGGTGAGGCTACGCGATGATTTAGACGGGGCGCGGATCGCTTTTGTGAGCCGGGAAGAAGCGGAAAAGCCGGGAGCCAGGAGCCGAGAGCCAGGAACAGACCATCCCCAATTGGTCCGGGAGGTATGCATAACAAATGGTGCAGATTCATGGTAATACCCTCAGGATATTACCCTCTTTTAATTGAAAATAAAGTACTTCCTGAGGGTCTGACCGGGGGGGTGGGGGACCGGTCTGCCAACTCGGACTCGGTCCTCACTCCACTTCGCCGCGGCAGAGGGCGATGATAGCGGGGCCGTAGCGGTCGACTTTGGCGGGACCGATGCCGCGGACGCGGAGAAGCTGATCGACGGTGCGGGGAGCGGCGAGGACGATGGCTGCGAGGACCGCGTCGTGGAGGACGAAAAAGGATGGCTTGCCGGCGGCGGCAGCTTCGGATTTGCGCCAGGAGCGGAGCCGCTCTTCGAGGCCGGATTGGGCGGGCGTGAGGGTTGGGGCCGCCTGTCCGGGTGAGGCTGGTTCGGCCGGGTGGGCGGATTTGGGCTTGCGCGGCTTACGGAGAGCGCCGGGCTCAACAGCGTCCTGGCGCAGAAGGACGTGCAGGGGGTGGAGATCGCCGAGGGTGCGGCCTTCATACGTGAGCGCCGCTTTGCGGAAGGTGATTTCGCGGCCTTCGGGGTTGGTGAAGGTCTCCGACGAGAGGGCAATGAGGCCGGCGCGGGCGAGGCCGTCGAGGAGAGCGTCGAAGGTGCGGCGAGCAGCGGGGAGATTGGGGCCGCGGCTGACTTCGGTGAAGAGGCGGCCGGTGGATTTTGGACCGGAAGACACGAGCTCGCGGAGGATGCGGCGGAGATCGCGCTCCTCTTCGGGGGTGGGCTCGGCGAAGGGCTGAGCGGTGGCGCGCTCGGGAGAGCAGAAGTCGCAGTGACCGCAGGGGCGTCCTGGAGTGTCGCCGAAGTGGCGGACGAGGGCAGACATGCGGCACTGCGGGGTTTCGGCGAATTCGACGATGCGGTCGAGCTGGGCGCGGCGGTGGGCGAGCTGCTGCTGGTACCCGGAGCGCCAGAGGCCGGTGTCGGCAGGGCGAAGTGAGGTGCGGACGCGGCCTTCGAGGTCGAACTGCGCGGCGCCCTGGGAGGCGAGCTTGTTGACGGCGCGCTCGAAGTCTTCGGGGAGCATGTTGAGCTTCTGAAAAAGGGGCTCGCCGGGCTGGAACTCGTCGGTGAGAAGGCGGGCGACGCGGGCGAGGTCTTCGACGGGCGGGTAGTCGCGCGCGAAGAAGGACTCGTGGATTTTGCGGTCGGCGAAGCCGTGGAGGAGGATGGCGCGGGAGGGCAGGCCGTCGCGACCGGCGCGTCCGATTTCCTGATAATAACCTTCGAGAGACGCGGGCAGCGCCGCGTGGAGGACAGTACGGATGTTGGGCTTGTCGATGCCCATGCCGAAGGCGATGGTGGCGACGACGACCTCAAGCTTGCCTGCGAGGAAGGCGCGCTGTACCTGGTCGCGGATGGAGGGATCGAGACCGGCGTGGTACGAGGCCGCCGGGAAAAGCGCATTCAACTCGAGGGCGAGCTGATCGGCGCGTTTGCGCGAGGGGGCGTAGACGATGGCGGGCCGGCGGGCGGGTTCGTTGAGGTAGCCGGCGATGAAGGCGGGACGCTGCGGCTGGGTGAGCTCGACGACTTCGATGGCGAGGTTGTCGCGGCGGAATCCATGAATGAAGAGGGCAGGTTGCTGGAGGCCGAGCTGGGCGACGATGTCGTGCTGGACGGCAGGCGTGGCGGTGGCGGTGAGGGCGATGACGGGCGCGGGGCGAAGCAGCGGCAGAGTGTCGCCGAGGGTGCGGTAATCGGGGCGAAAATCGTGACCCCAGCCGGATATGCAGTGGGCTTCGTCGACGGCGATGAGGCAAGGCTTGCGGCGGGCCAGCATTTCGGGAAAACCGGGGACGCGGAGGCGCTCAGGGGCGATGAAGAGGAACTGGAGCTGGCCGTCCAGGTAGTCGCGACAGACCTGGCGGGCGTGGTCGCGGGAGAGGCCGGAGTGAATGCGGGCGACGCGCAGGCCGTGAGCAGAGAGCTTGGTGGCCTGGTCTTCCATAAGGGCGATGAGAGGGTTGATGACGAGGGCGGGGCTGAAGGGGCCGGCTCCGGCGCGGGCGACGGCGGGCAGTTGGTAGCAAAGGCTCTTGCCGGCGCCGGTGGGCATGACGAGGAGGACGTCGCGGCCGCTGGTGAGGGCCTGGCAAACGGGCTCCTGATTTTCGCGGAAGGCGGGAAACCGGAAGGTGGACTGGAGGAGCGGGAGGAGATCCATGCAAAGCTCTATGTTCCCACGGGGGACTGGCGCGCGTTGTAGTTTCTGTTCACCACGGAGGGCACAGAGGTCACGGAGTTATCCAAAGGGGGACTGCGATGGGATGACGGCGCATGGGCGATACACTCGGTCTATGTTTTCGGAGAGCGGGAGTTTGTTTGGAGAGGCTGGCGCGGCGCGTGCGGGCGCCGGGGAGTGGGTGACGGCGTATTGCGATGGCGGATCGCGGGGAAATCCCGGGCCTGCTGGGTTTGGGGTGTTTGTCGAGGGTCCGGACGGAGAAAAGCTGGCCGAGCTGAGCGACTATCTGGGGAAGACCACCAATAACGTTGCTGAATATTCGGCGCTGCTGGCAGCGCTGGCGTGGGCGCTGGAGAGCGGGCATCGGCGCCTGCGGGTGGTGGCGGATTCCGAGCTGATGGTGAAGCAGATGCAGGGGCGGTACAAGGTGAACAGCGCGGATCTGCGTCCGCTGTGGGAAGAGGCGAAGCGGCGGGCGGCGCGGCTGGAGGGATTCCGGATCGAGCACGTGCTGCGGGGGAAGAATCAGCGGGCGGACCGGCTGGCGAATCTGGCGATGGATCGGGGGATGGGCCGTGCGGGCGCACCTTCTCGAGATTCATCGCGGGGCCAGGATTTGCAGGCAAAGGTCGAGGGTCCGAAGACGGCGAAGGGGTACGTGAAGGGCGGGGTAGTGCATTTGATCGAGGGGGAGCTGCCAGAAGGAGCGTTTGTGAAGGTGGTGGTGGACCGGCAGTAGGGCAAGGTGCAGGGTGCAGCGGACAGGGCGCAGCGTTCGGGCGCTGCGCCGCGGCCGGGATGCACTAGACTGGCGAGACATGCCTGCCATGGGACGATTCCGACGATTTGAGGTTGCGGTGTTTCGGAAGGTGCGCCGCGATCCGCCGAAGGGGTTTATCCATCGCGCGGCCTTTTGGCTGCTGGTCTTCTATGTGTGGCTATCCATTCCCGGATTTCTGCCGGGGAGCGTGGGGACGTTCTTCAGCGATGTCGCGACGCTGGATTTCTATCTGCTGCTGGTGGTGTGCGTGCCGCTGCTGTGGCGCTTCGTTTTCACGCAGCTGCTGTGGAAGGTGCGCAACCGGCTGGTCGTGACCTATCTGCTGATGGGGCTGACGCCGGTGGTGCTGTTTGTGACGCTGGCTCTGTTGCTGCTGTACGTCTTCTCGGGACAGTTTGCGATCTTTGCGGCGACGAGCGTGGTCGGGGACGAGCTGGCGAAGATCGCCTCGATGAACCGCAGCCTGACCGTGCACATGGCGCACGTGTTGGAACAGGATCCGCGGCTGCACACGGTGCCGGTGCCGCCGGAAGCGAGCCGGCCTTCGCAGAAGGAGTACACCGGGATGACAGTGGCCGTCTACGAGGACGGCAAGCCGGTGACGCTGGCCCCGGCGGAATGGAACGCGGGACCACGGCCGGCGGTGCCGAGCTGGCTGCACGGCACTTTCAGCAGCCTGACGTTTGACCACGGCCGGCTGTGGCTGCGCGCGGCCGACGAGCAGACGATGGGCGGTCACCGCACGGTGGTGATTTCCAGCGTGCCTCTGGAAAGGGAGAATGTGGAGGCGATTGCGCAGGGGCTGGGCCGGGTGAGCATCTTCCCGAGCGTGGACTTTCCCGCGGAAGGGTTGCCGAACGGCAGCGATACGACGAACGTGGAAATCGAGCCGCCGCGGAAAGAGCCGGTCCACGTGGAGATGGGGCGGCAGGATATTGAGCGGGCGCGCAGGAATGCGATTGTGGGCGGCGAGCTGCCGCCGGCCCAGCACTTTTACGATGTACCGGTGCGCTTTGGGGCGCCGCTGACCGCGGTGGACTGGACGACGGGCGGCAGTGTCGCGACGGTGGCCGATGTGACCTCGCGGCCCTCCCTGCTCTACAACCGGCTGTTTATCACGTCGCTGACGGTGGCAAACATGATTCGCGATCTACTGATCGCGATTGCGATTGCGTTTGGCGTGCTGGAGCTGCTGGCGTTTCTGGCGGCGGTGCGGCTGAACCGGACGATCACGAAGTCGGTGCACGATTTGTACGAGGCGACGCTGGCGATCGATGGCGGCAATCTCGGGCACAGGATCCAGGTGAAGCGGCGGGATCAGCTGGGGGCGCTGAGCCGATCGTTCAACAGCATGGCGGCGTCGCTGGAGCGGCTACTGGTGGAGCAGCGGGAGAAGGAGCGGCTGCAGAACGAGCTGGCGATTGCCCAGGAGGTGCAGGCGAATCTGTATCCGCACGGGCGGATTGCGCTGCCGATGCTGGAGCTGCACGGGGTCTGCCTGCCGGCGCGCACGGTGAGCGGCGACTATTACGATTTTCTGCTGTTCGGCGAGACGGGACTGGGCATGGCGCTGGGGGACATCAGCGGGAAAGGGATCTCGGCGGCCCTGCTGATGGCGACGCTGCACTCGGCGGTGCGCGCGTATCGGTTCGCGGGGGAAGAGCTGGTGACGGACGGTGCGGCGGCGATGATGAGCCCGCGCACGCGACGGGTGGGCGAACAGGAAGTGGAGTGCGCGGAGCTGTTCGAGAACCCAGCGAAGATTTTGTCGTTGCTCAACCGGCATTTGTATCGGAGCACGCAGCCGGAGAAGTACGCGACGCTGTTTCTGGCACACTACGACGGGCTGAGTCGGAGGCTGGTGTATGCGAATGGCGGGCATTTGCCGCCGATGCTGCTGCGCGCGAACGACACGGTGACGAAGCTGGACCGCGGCGGGTCGGTGGTGGGGCTGCTGGACGAGCTGTCGTGGGAGCAGGGAACGGAATACCTGGGGCCGGGCGACATTCTGATTGCGTACAGCGATGGGGTGACGGAGCCGGAGAACGACTTTGGGGAATTCGGGGAAGAGCGGCTGCTCGATGTGGTGCGGCGGCACAAGCATCTGAGCCTGGAGGCGATTTCCGAACAGGTGATCTCGACGCTGCGGACGTGGATTGGGGCGCAGGAGCAGCCGGACGATGTGACGCTGGTGCTGGCGCGGCAGCGGTGAAACAGGTGACAGGTGACAGGTTACGGGTTGCAGCGCACCTTGGTTGCCATCACGATGACAGTTGTATTTCGGCGCCGCGGCGTTCGGCGGAGAGGTATGCGGCATAGATCACGGCGATGGTGTCGCGGGCCAGGAGGGCGTTGGCGAGCGGCTCGCGGCCTTCGGCGATCGATTCCAGGAAATCCTGAAATTCCTGAGGGTAGCCGTGCTGCCACGCTTCGTCGGGGGCGGGATGGCTCCAGCCGGCTTTGGTCTCGATTTTTTCGGTGAGGTAGATTTCGCTGAAGGCTGCGGCGTCGGGGTTGAAGGTGGTGAGGGCGTCGATGGGGTTGAGCTGGCAGCGGGTGCGGTGGTTATTGGCAACGATCTCGATCCAGTTGCTGACGCCGCCGAGCATGAGCTCGGAAGCGAAGATGTCGGCGACGGTGCCGTCGGTGAAAGTGACGTGGAGCTGGCCGTAGTCTTCGATGTCGGTGTAGCCGCGGCGGAGGTGACCAGCGTCGCGAAATGCGGGCATGCGGGTGAGAGCGTGGGTGCGGGCGCTGACGGTGGCGGGGCGGATGGGGGCGCCATCGCGGGCGAGGCCTTCGGCCTGTTTCAGGGATAAGGCCGCGCCCAGAGGATGGCAGCCCTTGCCGATGAGGGAACCGCCGCCGGAGTAGCGCCATTGTCCGTAGTAAGGCGAGTGGGAGCCGGAGTGGGACTGGTTGCCGAGGATCCAGAGGATTTGGGCGCCGGATTTTGTAACAATCTCACGTTCTTTTTGGATCGCGGGCGCGTGGACCCAGTTTTCGGCGTAGCCAATGATGCGGTTGGCGGAGCGGGCGGCGTCGAGAATGCGCTGGCAACTGGCCAAAGCAGCGCCGAGCATGGGCTCTTTGGGGGCGGTGTCGCCGCGGAAATCGGGAGAGCCGTCGCCGTAGAAGCCGGTGAAGGGCTTTTCGATGATGAGGTGTTTGCCGCGGGCGAGGGCAGAGAGGGCGAGCGGTTCGTGGGTTGAGGGCGGCGTGCAAAGATCGATCACGTCGGATGCGTCGCAGAGGGCTTCGAAGGAGTCGAAGGCGGGGATGTTGTGTTCGCTGGCGAAGGCTTCTCGGGATTCGGCGGA
Source organism: Acidobacteriaceae bacterium (assembly GCA_049579805.1). Classification (GTDB taxonomy): domain Bacteria; phylum Acidobacteriota; class Terriglobia; order Terriglobales; family Acidobacteriaceae; genus Palsa-343. The sequence continues at coordinate 3,118 of JBAUOP010000039.1, read as the reverse complement.
GCGGGCGGTGACGCCGGCGATGACGAGGGGGACGCCGTAGACGCGGCGGAGATTGTGGAGGTGGAAGCGGGCGGCGAAGCCGGCGCCGACGAGTCCGATACGAAGGGTCATCCTCAAGCGCTCCTGGAGGGCAGAATGAGTGTACGGCGGCGAGAGGGTCCCGCTGTCCCACATCTGGCAACGGCGGCCAGATGTGGGGCACCCGGCATTTGGCAACCGGCATTTGGAGCGTTCCGGGCTAATGCTTCGCGGCGGCTTCGAGGCGTTTGGTTTCCGGCGTGATGAAGCTGATGACGTGATAGGTGGCGGGCGTGGAGCCGGCGTTGCGGACGGCGTGGAGCGTGTTCGATGCGTTGAAGATGACGGAGCCGGGGCCGAGGCGCGTCCACTTACCTAAGCCGAAGGCTTCGACTGTGCCGCGATCGACGATGATGAGTTCTTCGTTGAAGTGGCGGTGCGGCGGATGGGACTGCGCACCGGGATTGAGTGTGGTGGCGTGGACCTCGAGCTGGTCGAGGGTGGCGGTGGGAGCGCGGAAGAACTGGCGCGATTCGCCGTTTACGTTTTTGACGACGGGGATGGAGTTCCAGTCGTAGACGGACCATCCGAGGATCGCGGGCTTGGGGGCGGCAACAGCGAAGGCGCAGCCGGTGGCGAGGATGGAAGCGAGGGCGATGACGAGATCGCGGCGGGTGAGGTGCACGGGAAGGCTCCTGGGAAGGCAGGGTCGAGGCGAATCCATTGTGCGCTTCAGATCGACAAGGAGAGCGACGCATTGATTCGTGACAACAACAATAGGAGGCGATTCGAGTGCTGTCAAAGCGTCGGAGGTCTGCGTCTTTGTACGAGCTGCTATCGATTTGTTGACATGTCGGGAAGTCAGCCGATAAAGTGTGGGCCGCAAACGAATTCGCGATGTCGTGGATGCGGAGGGGTGAGGGGTGAAACAGAGAAGCAGATGGGCAAGGCTGGCTTGGGCGGGTTGCGCGGCATGCGGAATGGCGGGCGTGGCGATGGGGCAGACACATGGGGCGCGGGGTTCGGGACTGATTGTGGATGGGCGGGTCCAGATTGTGGTGGGCGCAGATGAGCCGCAGGCGGTGAAGATGGCGGCGAACGATCTGGCGAACGACTGCGCGAAGGTGTTCGGCATGAAACCGCGGGTGGAAGAGCAGGCGAGCGGGGCCGTGGGCGCCACGATTGTGATTGGCGAGGCGGGGAAGTTGGCGGAGAACGAGCGGCCGGAGGGAGTGAACGATCCGGAGTCGTTTTCGATTGCGGCGAAGGGAAGGGATGTGGTGCTGGCCGGGGCGGACATGCGGGGGACGATCTATGCGATTTACCAGTTCTCGCAGGAGTTCCTGGGGGTGGACCCGCTGTACTACTGGACCGATCACGAGCCAGCGCGGCGGGCGCGGGTGGTGATTCCGGCCGGGCTGGAGAAAACGTTTCCGGCGCCGGTGTTCAAGTATCGCGGGTTCTTTATCAACGATGAGGATTTGCTCACGGGGTGGGCGCCTGGAGTGAAGGATCACACGGGAATTGCGCTGGCGGTGTGGAACAAGGTGTTCGAGACGATCCTGCGGCTGAAGGGGAACATGATTGTGCCGGGGACGTGGATTTTCCCGAACGACCCGCAGGTGAAGGCGGCGGGTGAGCGGGGGCTGATCGTGACCGAGCATCATGCGATTCCGCTGGGGCTGAATGTGGCGCGATGGCCGAAGGGAGTTCCGTACAACTACACCGAGCATCCGGAGATTCTGGAGCGGGCTTGGAAGGATGCGGTGGCGGAGTATCCAAAGGGGCAGGAGATTTTGTGGGACGTGGGGTTGCGGGGCTTGTCGGATGTGAGCTATGCGTCGATGGATCCGAGCGTGAGGGGCAATGACAAGGCGCTGGGGGCGCTGATCAGCAAGGCGATTCGGGATCAGATGGGGATTGTGCGCGAGACGCATCCGCGGGCGCACTTTGTGACGGATCTGTGGCAGGAGGGAGCGCGGCTGGAGCGGGACGGCTATTTGCAGATTCCGCCCGAGGTGACGACGGTGTGGGCGGATGACGGGTCCGGGTACATCCAGGACAAAGGCGAAGTGAAGGTGGGCGAGGGAACCTACGATCACATCGCGATGCTGAACGGGAGGGCGAACCAGCTGAGCGAAATGGTGCCGGTGGCGCGCACCGATGAGGAGTTGCGGCGGTACATCAACGCGGGCGCGACGGCGTACATGCTGGTGAATACCAGCGACATTCGTCCGGTGACGATGAGTGCGCGAGCGATTATGGATCTGGCGTGGCAGGGACATCTGATGGGGGCGGCGAAGGGCGATGTGGCCCCGGATGAAGCTGCAGACGATTTCTACCGGGCGTGGGCGACGGAGGAGTTTGGGGCAAAGGCTGCGCCGGCGGTGGCCGAAGTCTACAAGGAGTATTTTGCGGCTCCAGCGCAGTATGGGACGCCGGTGCATGAGTATGGCGACCAGTGGTATGAGGACGAGTCGCGAATGCTGCTGCTGACGGCGATGATCGATTCGCCGGTGTACGCGATTCCGAGCCAGTCGCCGAAGTGGGAGATGCCGCGGATGGTGGGGGAAGGGTATGGGCGTCCGAACTACGGCGGGAAAGCGTGGATGCAGCGGACGGCGGAGCATGAGGTGGAGCAGTGCGGCGGGGCGCAGGCGCGATGGGATGCGGTGTGGGCGAAGGCGCAGGCCGCGGCGGCGCTGGTTCCAGCGGGACGGAAGGAGTTTTATCAGGGGTCGGTGCTGACGATGGTGGAGATCAATCGCGAGAGCAACCGGATGCTGCTGGAGATTTCGAAGGCGATTCTGGATACGCAGAAGGGCGACACGGCGGCGGCGCAGCAGGACGCGGCAGAGGCGGTGACGGCGGTGGCGGCGATTCGGAAGGCGCAGGCCGCGGCCGAGTACGGCAAGTGGAAGAACTGGTATCGCGGGGACTGGCTGGACGGGGTGTATCGGACGCAGCAGGTGGTGGAGGCGTATGCGGCGTATTTGCGGGATCCGCTGACGCATCTGGCGCCGCCGATTTTGTGGAATGGGTGGGAGGGGTACTACCACATCATGCATTACGAGGGGGATCGGGAGGCGGACGTCCGCGA
>JBAUOP010000038.1:0-6265 GCA_049579805.1 Acidobacteriaceae bacterium | reverse complement strand
AGGTTCACCCCACAGCAAGAAGCAAAATCTTCCGGCATCGCGCCGTCAAACAACTTCCCCCTCCGCTCTTGCCTGAGGTACTGCACGCAGAACCGATTTGAAACATCAGGCTCTCCGCGGTCTTCTTCTCACGCACACACTTAAGCCCTGGAGCGCCGATTCTTGTTCACGATGCCGGCCAGGATGATCAGAAAAGCGCAGGCCCGCACCACGAACACCCACGGGCTCGCCTCGCTCGGATGGGCGAAGAAGATGCGGAAACCGCGATTCACCCCCTCGATCAGAAACGCCAGGGCGAACGCCAGGAACAGCGAATCGTGCGTGTCTTTCCAGAAACGAAGAAAGAAGACTCCGGCCAGAATCGAAGTGGTGGCGATCACGCCCAGCAGGAAACCTTCCAGCAGAGGGGTATAACTCATTGCTGTCCCTCCCAGATCAGTCCGTAGAGGAGCAGGAGCATGGCGATGGCGGCCGTGATCAGACGGAGCAGGTAGAGGTTGATATTGGGCAGAAGAACAAGATCGACGAACACCAGCAGGTTCGAGAGCGCGAGACCGCAGAAGCAGATGGCGCTCCACAGCAGCAGCCGTTTGCGCACCGCGGCGTAGGCGCGGAAGAGCAGAACGCCGCAGGCGAGTGTGACCAGGAAACCGAAGATGTAAACGGCCGGGGCGAGTGCGTTCATGGCTTGTCTTTCTTGAACCTGAAGGCACGGGCAAACTCCCGCACCGCAGGCGAGGCTTTCGAATGGATCATGTTGGAGACGCGAACCAGTTCGCGGCGATACGTGCGGTCCAGCTCCTCCATCAGGTTGCCACCGTTGTAATTCGGGTTATAGAAACAGCCGGAGAAGGTCATCAGCACCAGCTCGCGCTGCTGCAGGTCCTGGAGGATTTCACGGGTGCGATCGGCAGGGATATAGAGAAAGCTGGCCAACTCCTCGACCGGCCACTGTTTGGGGCGGCTGTTCCACAAAAGCAGAAGCGCTTCGAGGTGGGGAACGCTGTCGATCTCGCTCAGAATGAACCGATCGATCTCAGCCCGCTGCGGATTGGGATCTTCCGTGGCCGAAGGCATAATTCGAACAAGGCCAGACTCGGGGATAGTGGCGGATTAACGTGCGATGCCGCGCGCCCTGCGGAAGTTGCCCGGCGCGCGTCTTCCTGCGTCGGCTTACTCCGGTTCCCGCAGCGACCCGATGAGCCAGTCTACATAGTCTTTGTGCCCGGATTCCGGGTTGAAGACGAGCACCTCAGGAATTTCGTACGAATGGGCCGCGCGCAGGGCAGATTCAACTCGGTCCAACAAACCCACCGTGGTTTTGATCACCAGCAGAACCTCGCTCGCGGCTTCAACCTCGCCTTTCCAGCGATAAATCGAGGCGACCTTCGGGACGACATTCACGCAGGCGGCCAGGCGCTGCTCGACCAGGGCCCGGGCGATGCGCTCGCCCTCTTCCGATGAGCCGGCAGTGGAAAGAATCACACGAATTTCAGAGACGGGTACTATCATCGATGCGGACCGGATGCCACTGCGCTTCAGGCTGCCAGCATCATACGGCCAATAACGACAAGGACAGAAACATGACCGCCGAAATCAAGTTCGGAACTTCCGGGTGGCGCGCAATCGTCGCGGAAGACTTCACCCTGGCCAACATTCGCCGCGCGGTGGCCGGCATCGCGCAATATGTGGCCTCGCAGCCCGCATCTTCGCAGTCCGGCGCGAAGACCGTGCTGGTGGGCCGCGACCCTCGTTTCCTCGGCGAGATGTTTGTGGCGGAGGCGGCCAAAATCCTGGCGGCTCATGGTGTCCAGCCCATTGTGATTCCCGAGCCGGCCCCAACGCCCGCCATCGCCTATGCCGTCCGCCAGCTCAAAACCGGCGGCTCCATCAACTTCACCGCCTCCCACAATCCCCCGGAGTACAACGGGATCAAGTACTCCACGCCGGATGGCGCGCCCGCCCTGCCGGAAGTGACCCACCAGATCGAGGCCAATATCCTCGCCCTGGGTGACACCGTTCCAGCCCCCGCCGACTCCGGTGCGAAATTCGAAGAAGTGGACGTGAAGGCCGACTATCTGAAGCGGCTGGCCGAACTCGTCGATCTCAAGGCAATCAGTAAATCGGGACTAAAGGTGGTTGTCGATCCCTTCTGGGGCGCGGGCCGTGGATACAATTACCAGATCCTTTGCGAGCACGGCGTCGAAGCCGCCACGGTCCACGACTATCGGGACGTCCTCTTCGGCGGCCATGCGCCGGAGCCCGACGACCCACTGCTGGGCGACTGTAAAAAGAAAATGGAAGAAATCGGCGCCGCCATCGGCATCGCCACCGACGGCGATGCGGATCGCTTCGGCATCGTCGATGCCGACGGCACCTTCATGCAGCCCAACTACATCATCGCCCTCCTGTTCGACTACCTGGTGGAAACGCGCGGCTGGAAGAACGGCGTGGCCAAATCGGTGGCCTCCACGAACCTGATTAACGCGCTCGCGGACGAGAAGGGCATTCCGCTCTATGAAACGCCGGTCGGCTTCAAGTACATCGGCGAGCTGATCAATGAAGACAAGATCGTCATCGGCGGGGAAGAGAGCGCCGGCCTCACGATTCGCGGCCACGTTCCGGAGAAGGACGGCATCATCGCCGGCCTGCTGGCCACCGAGATGGTGGCGGTGCGCGGCAAGAGCCTGGGAGAGCAGTTGCGGCAGCTTTTTTCGAGGGTTGGCTCCTTTTATCCCCATCGGGAGAATTTCCGCCTGACCCCCGAAGTGAAGAGCAATTTCACTGAGAAGATAAAGACGGATCCGGCCAATCTGGGCGGCCGCAAGGTCACCCAGGTGGTGCGGACCGACGGCCTGAAGCTGATCCTGGACGACGGTTCGTGGGTTGGCTACCGGCTGAGCGGCACCGAGCCAGTGGTGCGCGTCTATTCCGAAGCGCGCCGCGACAGCGATCGGGAACCGCTGAGCCAGGCCGCCAAAGACTGGGTGCTGCAGTGATGCGATCGTCAAGGCGGAGCGAGTGAGAGGCGAGCAGGAACAAGCCGGAATTCCGGAGCGCACAGCACGAGCCCTCTTCCGCATGCGTCGGCGGATCGCGACCGCGGCGGTGATCGTCGCTGCTCTCTTCTTTGGCTACCACGCCATCTTCGGCGAGAACGGCGTGAATGTTTACGAGCAGCGGCGCGCCGAGGACGCGGCGATCCGCAAACACATCGGCGAGCTACAGCAGGAGAACGCCAAACTGCAGCAGCAGGTCAAGGCTCTCAAGACCGATCCCGACGCCATCGAGCACGAGGCGCGCGAGCGCCTCCACTACGCGCGGCCCGGCGAGGTGATCTGGACTGAGGACGGTCCGCCGTCCTCGACCCCGCCGCAAGATTCGCCGCAGCCTAAAAAATGAAGGCCTAATCCTTCCAGGCGCCGAGTTCGCGACGCAGCACGACCAGTTGTCCCAGGTGGTAGCTATTGTGCTGGCCGGCGAGCAGGACCTCGCGCAGCAGCGTTTGCCCCTCGCCCCACGGAATCTCCGCATAAAGATTCGATTCCGGATCGCCGACCAGCTTCTCGAAATCGGCCAGGTCTTTTTTCACGGCGCGCACCGAAGCGTCCCAGGCAGCGTTGTCAGGAGGAGCAGGTTCCTTCGGCCAGTAATCGTCCGGCCATTTCAGGGCGACATAGTTCGAGTTGGTAGAGAAATCCAGCAGGTCGTGCAGAGCGAGGCGCATGTGCTCCAGCAACTGCCAGGCCGAGTACGGCATTCCCTTGAGCGTTTTCCCGCGCAACTCGGCGGGAAAATCATCGACCACCGACTTCAGTTCAGCGTGGGCGCTGCCGCCCCGCAGAAACTCCACCAGCAATTTGCGCAGCGCGCGATCCTCGGCATTCGCCATCAGATCCTCCTCTTGCGTAGGATGCCAGGCCGTCGAGGGCTGATTCTTTTCTACTGCGCGGCCATTTCCGCTTCGTGCTTTTCGCCAAAGACGTTGCCCATGCGGCGAATCTGCGCCCCAACGCCGCGCAGCTTTTCTTCGATGTGCTCGTAGCCGCGATCGATATTGTAGACGCGGTCCAGAATCGACTCGCCATCCGCGATGAGGGCAGCCAGAACCAGCGATGCGGAGGCGCGCAGATCCGAGCACATCACCGCTGCCGCCGACAATGGCGTTCTTCCTCGCACCGTGGCCGACCGCCCATCGACGCGGATGTTCGCGCCCATCCTCACCAGCTCCTGCACGTGCATGAAGCGGTTCTCGAAAATGTTCTCCTTCACGACGGAGGTGCCTTCGGCCTGGGTGGCCAGCGCCATAAACTGCGCCTGCATGTCGGTGGGGAAACCGGGGTATTCCTCGGTCGAGACATCGGCGGCTTTCAGGCCGCTGCCGCTGCGCACGCGGATCTGATCCGCCGCTTCCACATCGATGATGACGCCCATCTCCTGCAGCTTGCCGGTCAGCGCCGTCAGGTGCGCGGGGTTGCAGTGGGCCACGCGCAGATCGCCGCCGGTGATGGCTCCGGCGATCAGAAACGTCCCGGCCTCGATGCGATCCGGGTTGATGCGGTGCTTCGCGCCGTGCAGCTTGTCGACTCCCTCGACGCGAATGGTCGAAGTCCCGGCGCCGCGGATCTTCGCGCCCATGGCGGTGAGCAGCGCGGCCAGGTCGGTAACCTCGGGCTCGCGCGCGCAGTTTTCCATCACCGTTTCGCCTACGGCCAGCGCGGCGGCCATCAGCACATCTTCGGTTCCGGTGACGGTGATCTTGTCGAAGAGGATGTGCGCGCCGCGCAGCCGATCGGCTCGGGCTTCGATATAGCCGTGCTCATAGGTGATCTTCGCGCCCAGCATTTCCAGGCTTTTGGTATGAAGGTCGATGGGGCGCGCCCCAATCGCGCATCCGCCCGGCATGGAGACGCGCGCCACGCCGCAGCGCGCGACCAGCGGGCCGAGAACCAGAGACGATGCGCGCATGGTCTTGACGATTTCGTACGGCGCTTCGGGATTGGGCAGCTTCCGGCAGCTGATAGTGGTGCGATGCTGCGCGCGCCCGTAGCCCAGCTCGACTTCCGCACCCATGGAGGTGAGCAGCTTGCGCTCGGTCTCGATGTCGCGCACCTGGGGAATGTTCTCGAGGATGACCTCCTCCTCGGTGAGGATGGCGGCGGCCATGCAGGGCAGGGCCGAGTTTTTGGAGCCGCTGACGCGAATCGTGCCGAGGAGCGGGTTCCCACCACGAATGACGAATTTATCCATAGCGATGTTTTCAGTTTAGCCCGGAGCCGGGAGCCGGGAGCCGGTAGCGGATCAGGTTCCTGGTTGCAGGGCATGGGCGTAAGACTCAGGATGGGGTACCCCCCTGCTGGGGAGGGTATGGTTTTGTTGCTGGGAAAGGGGTTGGAGGGTAATAGGTTTGGGGTATTACCTTCAGGAGCAGGGAGCAGGGTGCAGGGTACAGAAAAGCCGACTCGGTGGAGGCGTTGAGGTCGATGTAGCCGTTGAGCATGGGGTCGTTGTCGGGGAACTGTTCGGGGAGGGGATTGGGAAGGGGTTGGGGTTCGGGCAAAGACTCCACCACGGAGGACACAGAGGGATCCTGGCTGTACTCGGAAGCACGGTCTGGACGGGGACGGGCGCGGTTGTATTTGCGGGGGTTGGCGAGGTAGACGGTGTCGCAGGAGATGCAGCGGGAGTCGGAAGCGGGTCCCTGGCAGCCGGGCCGGTTGAACTTGCAGTACGGGTTGACGACGGGCTGGAGATGAGGGTGCATAGCAGGGATTCCCTGGAGTCTGCGGATTTCGGCGCAGATGTTGCAGTTCCTGTGGGTCTCGGGCTCGAAGGGCGAGATGGGCGTGGGTTTGGACTGATTGGGGGCGGCGTGGATGAGGTCCCAGGGCGTGGCTTCGGGCGAGGGTGGCTGCCAGTGGGCGCTGGGGGCGGGGAGATCGCCGTCACCGGAGATGAGTCCTTCGTAGTCGAGGGCAAGATGGTAAACGAGGGACTCGTCAGTCCCCAGTCCCCGGTCTCCAGTCCCCAGTGATTCGGGGCCGGGCTCCCACCCTGTCGCGCCCAAGTGCTGGCGCGACAAGGATGGGGCACCCGAGGTTTGTGGGCTTTGTGGTGGGGTGGGTAGGCGCGGGGGGCGGGGCATGGTGGCGGCGGCGACCTGGCAGGCGTAGATGAGGGCGCGGGCTCGCTCGGGGTCGAGCTTGTTCGACAAAAGGCCGTGGGTGATCTGGCTGAGGACGAGCTGAACGGAGGCGTGGTCTTC
>JBAUOP010000037.1:0-2299 GCA_049579805.1 Acidobacteriaceae bacterium | reverse complement strand
CTGAAGGAGTTTCTAGAAAACTCGCGGATAGATGGCACGAACGAGCGGTGACGGTCCACACTGGGATTGTCCTCGCGCCGAAGCGAGCTCTCGTGTACGACTGGGAACTCGCAAGAAAGGTTGCTGTTGAGACCGTAGACCTTCCCTACAAATCTGATATGGAGTGACCCTGTCAATACCTCTGAACCTGTGGGATTGTTTTTGTCGTTGTCGTTGTAGTTGCCGCCTTTCAAGAGCAGAGCGAGCAGCAGTCGGGGCAGGTTTGAGCGACGATTGATCAGTCTGATATTCGCGGGTCGAAACCGCATAATCTTGATCCGTCGGGAGCTGCCTCTGACTAAAGTCGCGAGTCCGGCTGAGCCTGTCGCATAGATTTGACGAGGATTCTCCTTCGTGCGTGCCCCGGCTGCTGCTGGCTCTGTTCTCGAATTTGGCGATGATGCTCATTCGTTGGGTCGTTTTTGTTTTTTCATTCTTAGGAACGTTTTTGCCCGTGCCTTGGTTGGATCGTTAGTGTTGTCAGGCCGCTATCCGCTTCTTGGTTGCCGCTTCCGCCTTGACCCCGATGGCCCATACGAAGCCCAGTAGTTCGCGCCCTAGTGCAGTGACGATCTTCCGGTGGTCCTTGCCTGCCGCCGCTAGCCTGGAGTAGCGCTTGTGTAATCGGTGTTGAGCTTTCCATGCGATCTCTTTGATTTCTTCCGCCACCCCCTCTTGCCGTTTGCGCAATGCAGGCCCGACGCTTGGCCGAAGCCGGTAGCACCAGGCCGCTTCGACGGCAATTCGTCTCAGATGTGCGTTGCCTGTCTTCGTTATGCTTCCGCGTCGCGTTCGCTTACCGCTGGAGTTCTCGCTGGGAATCGTGCCGCTGTAGGCCATTAATTGTCTCGCGCCTTCGAAGCGGGAGACCTCGCCCAACTCGGACGCAATCGTCACCGCCGAGATCTGTGCGATGCCGCGCAATGCTTGTAAGCCTCGAATTACTTCTTGCACCTGCGGCGATGCCAGCTTGACTGCCTCCGCGATGGCCTGCTCCAGCCGTACCACCCGCTCGCCCATGTGCTCGACTTCGTGCAGATAATCCAGCCGCGTCAACTCTTGCGCCATCTGCGAAAAGCGAATCTGCCGGACCCAGGTCAGGTGGGTCTGCGTCCATGCCTTCACCCCCGGCGCGGGGCGTTGGCCTGAGCGCAGCAAAAACTTGCCCAGCCTGTGCCTCGCCCGCAACTGGTCCTGCTTGGCCGCCTCGCGCGCCCGCACCAGATCGCGCAACGCCTCGGAGCCCTCGTCCGGAACCCACACTGCCGTGAGATCGTTGGATCGGTAACTACGCGCCAGCTTCTCGGCATCCCGCCGGTCTGTTTTTACCCGGTCGCCAGCCTTCACCGGAACCAGCGTCGGCGCGATCACTTCGCACTTCACTCCCAGCTCGGCCAACTGCCAATAGAGTACGTAGCCCGTCGGACCAGCCTCGTAGCAGGCCCGCAACTGTTCCACCGAGCCCAGCTTCTTTACCAGCTTCCGTATCGACTCCGCGCGGTTGGCAATCGTTCCCAGGCTGCGCACCGATCCATCCGGCTCCGCAATTGCGACGGCGATCGTCTCAGCATGGACATCCAAACCCACAAATCGTATCTTTTCTTTCATGGCCGGTTCCCTTCCGCTTGTGGCTCTGAACTGTGGTTTGCAATCAACTCACAGCCTAACCCACGGTCAGCGCATCGGAACCGGTCACTCCATGATGACTAAAAGATCAAAAAGCATCTGGCCGCATGCCCGTGAGCCGCGCGATGCGATCAGCAGTGGGCGGGTGGGTAGAGAACAAGTTGCCGAAGCTGATGCCGCCAAGCAACGGCTGAATAATGTACATGTGCGCCGTGGCGGGAGAGGCTTGCATCGGAACCCTGTGCGCATAGCTTTCCATCTTGCGCAGCGCACTGGCCAAAGCACCGGGATTGCCGGTAAAGTGCGCGCCGGTCGCATCGGCCTGGTATTCGCGTGAGCGCGAAACAGCCATCTGGATGAGCATGGCGGCGATGGGAGCGAGGATCATCATGGCCAACGCTCCGAAGATACCCCCTCCACCGTCGCGGTCGCGGTCACGGCCACCACCGCCGAACATGGCGGCGTATCCAGCCATGCGGGCCAGGATGGTGACGGCTCCGGCGAAGGTGGCGGCGATGGAGCTGATGAGAATGTCGCGGTTGCGGACATGGCCGAGTTCGTGCGCGAGCACACCTTCCATTTCGTCGTCGTTGAGCAGGTCGAGAATGCCCGCTGTGACGGCGACGGAGGCGTG
>JBAUOP010000036.1:0-2172 GCA_049579805.1 Acidobacteriaceae bacterium | reverse complement strand
GCATGATTCAGCGCAGCGAACGACTGGACCGCAACCCGCCGTTTCGCGGTCGACTGACGCGGTTGCGCTGGTCGGCCGAGACTTCAGATGGTGAGCAGGAGATAGCTTTCACACTGGGCGCGGATGGCTTGCGAACCGTGCGATTGCGCGCACCGGAGCCGAATCCGCGAGCCTTCGCGGATTTCTGCGCCGACCTGGCCCTGCACGACTGGCTGCTTTCCACCCTGCTAGACATCGTGGACCGGGCCGTCGCGCGCCGTCGTCCCGCCGCCGAACTGATCGGCATGCTTCGCCCCGGAGTCGACAACCTCGTACACGCCTGGATGCCGGCCGCGCACGTGAGCAGGACCCTCGACAGGATCTGGCAGGAGCTGGATCTCAGGTCAGGATTCACGCTGCAATGGCAGAAAACGGTCGAGCGGATACGAGACCAGTTGTCAGTCGGCCTTGTGGAGGCACTACAGCCATTTACCGAGCCACCGAGGTCGGAGTCTGTATGACCAGCGGAAGAATGGTACCGAGCGTCGGGTACGGGATCGTCGTGAAAGTCGGGTTCCCGCTACTCATCGGACTGATTACACTCGTCGCCGCGAATATCGGCGGAATGCAGATCAGAAATGCATCGGAGCTTGCGGCGGCGGTCGCGTTCGCGTTCGCGCTTGTTCTTTTCATCGTGGACACCGAGATGTGGATCTCGGCGGTGGGCGAGCGCGTGACCGCGGGCTTCACGCAGATCGGCAGGCTGGCTGAGCTGTCCGGCAAAATGGAGCGGTCCAGCCTGGGCCCCGCGTTGCTGTCGGAATTCCTGGAGACGGCCAGCCAGGTAGACGAGCGGGTCAACCCGTTGCTCCAGCGCCTCGCACGGCGGGAGGTTGACCGGGTGGCCTTGTTCCTGCGCCAGCTGCCTGCTGGCATGGAGATCGGCTACGACGGCGAAGACCGGGACTGGATGCTGGGTCTGACACGGGAGGCCCAGGCCTCGGTCGACGCGATTTCGCTGTCCACGGTGGACGCCGGGGTGCTCGGCCTCGACGGCGGGCTCTGGACGAGCGACCTGGGTCGGCGCTATCTCGAACTCCAGCGTGAGGCGGTCACCCGTGATGTCCGCATCCGGCGCATCTTCGTGGTCGAGCAAGAGCATGAGGAAATGATCCGCGATGAGAGTTTCCTGAGGATTATCCAGATGCAGCGTGACATGGGGGTCCAGGTCCGGATGCTGGACCATAAGCTCATCCCGGACTGGATGCGGTCCATGGTCTTGGACTTCATCGTCTTCGACGGGGCGGTCGGTTACGAGACGACGCCGACCACCTCGTTCGCCTCGGGCCCGAATCGACCGGGCAAGCTCCGGACTCGGCTTGCCCCGGAGCCGGATCGGGTTCGTGACCTGCTGGGGTGGTTCGAGGAGCTGTGGGAACGAGCCGACCCCGAGCGCCAGATCGACGTGTGAGCGGGACGCCGCTTCACGCTGGGTCGGTATCTCCCGAGGCTGTGAACACGTATCGGACGCGGTCGACCAGTTCGGCGGGCAGTTTCATCGCGTCGCGCGCGGCCCGGTCAGTCGCTTCCGTGAAGATGCTCCGGTCCCAGGCGAACTGGCTGAGAATGGTGCGCACCGCCAGTTCGACCGGCAGGAACCGCGGCGACAAGACGGAAAGCGTCGTGTAGGCGGCGAATGCCGCTGCCTTGGGCCTGAGCCGGATGACCGCGGGAAGGTCGTCCCAGCTGTCGGGGAAGCGCGGGCCGGTCCAGTCCTGCGGCGTCACCACCGCCCGGCCCCGGTCACGCAGCAGCCCCAGCCGCATCAACTGCCAGACCGCCGCGAGCATGGGACACGACCAGGTGCGGTCCCCATCGTGCTCATCCCACAGCTCCACGTCGACGAAGATGGAGTGCCGTCGGCGCGCGCTCTCCTGCGGCGGCTGCCACGGGGTGCGCCTGGCCATCGCCTCGGTCGGCGCCGTGCTTGGCGACCGCTGCCCGTTGGTCAGCCAGCCGGTCTCGGTGAGCGGCGGTCGCCCGCCGGTGGTCCCGGGCACTGGCTCGGTCACCAGGCTGCCCAGGGTCAGGGTGGCCGGGCTGATGCCGTTCGTGCTCGCGCAGGCCGACTCGCGGGCCAGGTAGTCAATCTCCACGCCTGCTCGTTCGGCTGCGGCAAGCACCATCGGGATC
>JBAUOP010000035.1:0-1938 GCA_049579805.1 Acidobacteriaceae bacterium | reverse complement strand
TTTCAGCACTTTCTCTACCTTGAAGGCCCACGCTTCGGGTGAGTGGACTGGCCGCTTCGAGCAGAATGCGCCCTCGTAGAAGTAGGCGTTGGGATCAACCTGCATCGCCTTCGGCGCGAACTCGGCTTGCGCTCCGTAGCTTCCGCAGATGCACGGCACCCCGCAAGCCAAGGATTCAGCGACGGGGTAGCCGAACCCTTCCGGGGCAATGCCCATCGTCACGTCGCACGCGCAGTACATCGAAGCCAGTTGCGCGTCGGAGAATCGCTGTGTAGTCACGGCAACGCGATCCTGGAGACCGTAATCGACGATCAGGTTGGGAATCGACCAGTAGCGTTCGAGAATGTCGGTATGGCACCAGAGACGTACATCGTGGCCCCGGTCGAGCAGGATGCGGGCGGTGGACATCCCAAGCTGCCAGTTCTTCCGCGCCTGGTTGGTCGCCACAATGCCGATCATGAGCGATTTGTCGGTCAGGCCGGTGAATCCGCTCTTGATGACTCCCGCCCGTGCTTCATGCCGCGGCTGAGGCTTGAATACGGCGGAGTCGATTCCGTGCGGGAGATGTTCCGTGTTCCCGGTGATCCGGCAGGAGAACGCGGAGTAATCGAGCACTCGGTCAAATCCCTTCATCGTTTCGGCGATGCTGTGCGAGAGCTTGCCGAATGGCCCCTCGGCGTCGATGGCTCCGTAAAGCCACTTCTTCACGTCCTTGCGCTCGGCAAACCGGCGCAGATGGGGATTGGGGCAGCGTTGCGGGGTGCCAAGCCAGTAGAGGCGGGAAGCGTCCCAAATGCACATAATCACGCCTTCGCGGCCTTGCGCCCAGTCGCCCCACACTTCTGGCAGTTCCGGAACGAGCCAGTTGTCAACGGAATGGACCTTATACTCCTTGAACGGGATGGAGCGGCTCCCTGTGCCTCCATAGCCCACTGCCGCGACATCGAACACGTCAGAGCAGTGCTCGTGGAGCCGTGTCGCCAGATCGCGCGTGATGCGCCCCAAGCCGGAACTGGCGGAAACGGCATCACTCAGGAAAAGGATAGGAGTCTTCATCAGTCACAATGTACCACACAACTCCGGCGTATGGTGGAGATTTTGTTGCAATTGCGGGGGATAATGGTAGGCATGAAGAAACTGGCGTCGATTCTTGCCCTCTTATTGTTGCCTGTCTTTGCTCTCGGTCAGACGGGGGCGTACTCGGGTCATAGCTTCGTTGGAGGCACCCCGGCGACGACCAGCGGCATGAAGTCGTCGAACTACATGTACGGCATCATTCCGGGAGCGTCGATCACGGTTTACCTGACAGGGACCACGACCAAGGCGACGATCTACGCGGACGGAAGCAACACACCGCTCTCCAATCCATTCTTCTCAAACCTGGCCTCCGGTACGAATCCCGGCGGGTTCATATTCTGGTCCCTGCAAAATCAAGGGCTGGACATACAGGCACAGGGCGGTATGGGGAACGCCTCCTGCACGATCTCTCCGCTGTGCTACCCGACCGCGACCACGCTCCAGGTGGACGTTTACCCGAATAACAGTTTCTCTGCCGGCAATCCCGCTGCACCCTTCTTAAGTTTTCAATACAACAATAATGGAAGCTTTGGATCTACGGCCTTCCAGTACAACGGGCTTACGGGGGCCGTTAGTAATTTGATGCAGTTCGGCAATGCGGTTCCCTTGAGCCAGCAGGGAACCCTGCCAGGGTACGGAAATTTCGGCCCCATTGCTTCCGCGTTTCTTTCAAATACCTACGCTGCTCCCATGCTTTACAACCAGGCAAACATGGCGGTCGGAATTTACGATCTATTTCTAGACGGAGGCACGCAACAGAATCAAGATGGCTTGGCGTTGAAACCTGGCGTCACCCCTTTGAAGATCGTGTCTGAATCGCATGCAAAAGGATCAACGAACCCTCTTTCTATTACCAATTTG
>JBAUOP010000034.1:0-18530 GCA_049579805.1 Acidobacteriaceae bacterium | reverse complement strand
CCCTGCGCTGCGCCGTTCCTCTCGCCCCGGTTGATGCAACCCGGTCGATGACGCTTGTGGGTTGCTGGCCTTCGACTGATGTCGGTCGTTTGCAGGTTCCCTGCGGAGTCCCAGGCATGGCAGAGATATGGATTGGACTGCAGAAGGAATAGAGGTTCTTTTCCTTGTCAGACGACCTGCTTATTCGGCCGCGGCGCCCTGTCCGGGGAGCATCGCTTTGGCGGATCGGTCCTCAGCGAGCACCCTGTTCCAGGCATGCTTTCCGGGCGCCGGCGCTTCCCGGCGCCGCGATCCGGGCGGGGGTTACCAGAGGGTAATTTCAGGCTCCGATTGCGAAGGCGACCCCCACTGGAGGCAAACTTACACAAAACAGGCGGAGACATGCATGTTCCCGACCGAGGACAAGGGCTTCGTGCCGCATTAACGCCCAAATCTCCCGCCCTAGTATAGGCACTTCCGTGCCGAAACCGGAAAACATAGTAATTATTTAAATAACATTCGCCCCAAAACCGCCCCCAAGGCACCTTTTCAGCCCTCTGAGTCTCTTACCGCGGCTGAGATGAGCCTCTCGCGGCGGACCCTGTTCCTGATCGCCCGGCGAACGGGCTTCATTCCGGGTCCAGGAGAGATTCGAGATCGAACGCCTCCTGCCCCTTCACTGTCTGGATCCCTCTGTGCCTTCTCCGGATGCGCGCCGGCGACGGCGCCCGCGCCAGCTCCTGCAGCATCGCCATAAAACTCTCCAGCACGCGCTTTCCCTTGCCGGCGATCGTCGCCCGCTGTTGCTCTGACCGGTGCAGAGTAATCCAGCCGGCCGCGGCGAGCTTCCCCACCAGCTTGCTCACACGGCTCTGGTTCCAGCCCAGCCGCTTCATCAATTCCATCTGGAATATTCCATTGGGCCGGGCGCTCAGCCACAGCAACCGCACCAGCACCTGCGGGCTTTCATGCGCCAGCGACGGCGGAAGCTCCGCCTCCCACTCCCTCCATGAACTCAGGAACACATCCACTTCGCCGGCCGACAATTCGCGCATCGCTCTGCAGTCTATTCCCCATCCCCTCAATCCGCTCCATTACCTTCGTGCGGGTAATATTCCCGACCGAATATGGGCAGCCCATTCCAGATGGAGTATTCCCGCCCCTCCTGCTACATACCCGCTTTCCTCGGCCCGCCCCTCCAGCAAACCCCACCCAGCTATTCACGGACCAGAACAGGCGGTTCGCCTCACGCGGAGACGCATGATTGAACCCTACCCGCTTTCGGGAACTTATCTGGAACTTGTGCGGAACCCGGCTCAATGAGCATTCAATCGAAAGGATGCGTTGCGACCCAGATTCCAACGCAAAGGCAAAACACTGTCATCAGCACGAGGAGGATGAGAGCATGAATGATTTCGCGTCTCTTCCAACGAATCTGCGGAACGCTCTTGTTGCTTCGGCGGTGTCGCGTATCAAGGCGGGTCATAGAACCTCGCGAAACCAAGGCGGGGCGCGAAAAGCGCTGCTATCGTGATTCTGCTCGATACACTTCCCGAACCCCGGAGGGAATTCGAACTCTCGGCACGCAGGCGCTCGCTGGATTAGACTTGTCGCACGTGTCCCCAGCATCGATGACGTTGCCCGGAAACGGGCCGAGTCGAAAATCGGTTTGGCGCCTCATGATCCCGATCGCCGTTCTGGCGCTTATTATCGGGACGACGCTTGGAGAGGTCTGCCACCACCACGACCTTAATACTACCCCTGAAAACTGCCCCATCTGTCATCTGAGCCACCAGGCCGTGCAGCCCGCGGCGGCCAGTGTTCGCGCCGAGATCCTTATCCCCGAGGGCCGGGGTCCGGAGCCGCTGGAGGCTGCCTTCGTCCTTCGTCTCGTGACGCCGCAGGTTCCCGCCCGAGCCCCGCCGGCATAGCCCCCCGTCCATTCTTCGCGCCGCCAGCGGCGTGTTCCATTTCGTTTTCGTCCTGCCCCCAAAAGGCTGACTGCTCATGCGTCTACAACGTTGGTGTATTCCCCTCGTGCTACCCGCAACTCTTTTGCCGGCAATCGCGGGCGCGCAATCAACTCCCGCGCAGACTGCGCCTGCACCGTCCGCGCAGACACTGGCGCAAAAACCAGGAAGCGTGATCGTTTCGCTGGATGACGCCCTTCGTCTGGCGCTCCAGCACAATCACAGCCTGCTGGCCGCGCGCACGACCATCCAGCAGAGCCAGTCGGAAGAGGTCACCGCCAATCTGCGCCCCGATCCGGTGCTGCTGGGCGACTCGCAGTTCCTGCCGATTTTCCAGCCCGATCAGTTCAGCTCCACCTACATGGACGACACCGCGCAGTTCGATCTGGGTGTGAGTTATCTCTTCGAGCGGGGCAGGAAGCGGCAGCACCGCCTGCAAGCCGCGAAGGACGTGACCGCGGTGACCCGCTCGCAGGTGGCGGACACCGAGCGAGGCCTGACCTACACGGTCGCCTCGCAGTACATCAATGTGGAGCTGGCGGAATCGACTCTCGCGCTCGCACAGCAGGACCTGAAGAGCTTCCAGGACACCGTCGACATCGCTGCAACCCGCTACAAGGACGGCGATATCAGCGAAGACGATCTTCTGAAGATCAAGCTTCAGCTCCTGCAGTTCCAGTCCGACGTCTCGGCGGCGCAGCTGGCGCGGGTTCAGGGCCTCTCCGATCTGCGGCAGCTCCTCGGATACGAGTCGGTCCCCGCCGACTACGATGTGGCTCCCAACTTCGCCTATCAGCCCATTCCCGGCAACCTTGAGGACTTCGAGTCCAAAGCACTACAGAATCGCCCCGACCTGCGGGCCGCCCAACAGGGCATTAGCGCTGCCAACAGCCAGTACCAGCTGGAGAAGGCCATCGGCAAACGCGACATCACCGGGCAGGTCAGTTACACCCACATCGAGTACAACGAGATCTCCCTCTTCGGCCAGATGCAGTTGCCCATCTTCGATCGCAACCAGGGAGAAATCGCGCGCGCCGGCTACGCCGTCACCCAGGCCCAGGAGCAGGAAAAGTTCGCCCAGGGGCAGGTGCTCACCGACGTCCGCGACGCCTTCGAGAACCTGCACAGCAACGACGGGATCGTGGCGCTCTATCGCACCGGATACCTCGATGAGGCGCAGCAGGACCGCGATATCAGCGAATACGCCTATCGCCGCGGCGCCGCGAGCCTGCTCGACTTTCTTGACGCGGAGCGCAGTTACCGCTCCGTGCAACTTGGATACCGCCAGGCGCTGGCCTCGTATCTGCTCGCCGTCGAGCAGCTGCGCGAAGCGGTAGGAACCAGGAGCTTACCATGACGATCCGGACTATCCTTCGCCGCCGGAGTACCGCCGCTGTGGCGCTGGCCTGCGTCCTCGTGACTGCAGGTTGCACTTCAGGAGACCGCCAACGCGCCGGCCAGATGACTTCGTATGAGTCCAGAGCCTCGTCATCGGAGACGCCTCGCCTCTTCACCATCCCGGAAGAGCAGATGTCGCATGTCCAGGTGGTCACGGTGCAGCCCACTACGCTGACGCGTACCCTGCGACTCACCGGCACGGTCGCTTACAACGCGTTTAACACCACGCCGGTGATCACCCAGGTCGGCGGCCCGGTCACGCGGATTCTCGTCGTTCCCGGACAGCACGTTCGCCAGGGAGAACCGATGCTGGAAGTCAGCAGCCCGGATTACTCACAGCTCCTCGATACCTACCTGAAGGCCGCGGATTCGGCTCGGCTCACCGAGACGAACTACACGCGCGCCCAGGACCTGTATCAGCATCACGCCATCGCGCTGCGCGACCTGCAGCAGGCCGAATCGGATCGCAATCAGGCGCGTGCCGATCTGAACGCAGCCGAGGAAGGGATGAAGATTCTCGGCATCAGAAATCCCGCGCAGCTGGCTGGCGGTCGGGCATCCGCACAGATAGCGGTGCCGGCGCCCATCAGCGGCGAAGTCGTCGAACGCCTCGTTTCTCCCGGACAGGTGGTGCAGGCCGGCCAGACGCAGGCCTTCACCATTTCAAATCTGAGCACGGTCTGGGTTCTTGCCAACGTCTACCAGGCCGACCTTGCTTATGTGCGCAGCGGCGAAGACGTCTCAGTGCAGACCGACGCTTACCCAGGAACCTTTCATGGCCGGATCTCCTACGTCTCTCCGGCGCTGGACCCCAACACCCGCACCCTGCAGGCCCGCATCGTCGTGGACAATCCCGGCGAAAAGCTGAAGCGCGATATGTACTGCACGGTGACGGTGACCGCCGGCCGAGTCGCCGACGCGATCGCCGTACCCAACGCCGCCGTTCTGCGCGATGACAACAACCAGCCCTTCGTTTATATCGCCACCGCCGCGAATCAGTTCGGCCGGCGCGACGTCGAGACCGGAGAAAGCGAAGACGGCCTGACGCGAATCCTGAAGGGCATTGCCCCCGGAGACAAGGTAGTCGGCGACGGCAGCCTGTTCCTGCAGTTTGCCAATTCGCTGCAGCACTGAGGAGATCGTTTCCCATGATTAATCGCATTGTTCAGTTCGCGCTTCGGCAGCGATTCCTCGTATTGATGATGGTGCTGTTCCTCGCCATCGGCGGAGCCGTCTCCTTCTCCCGCATGCCCGTCGATGCCTACCCGGATCTGTCGCCGCCGATGGTCGAGATCATCACCCAGTGGCCGGGGCACGCGGCAGAAGAAGTGGAGCGGCTGGTCACGGTGCCCACCGAAGTGGAAATGAACGGCGTCCCGAAGATGACGGTGATGCGCTCCATCTCCCTCTACGGCCTCTCCGATGTCATTCTGACGTTTCAGGACAACACCGACGACTACTGGGCGCGAGAGGTGGTTTTTCAACGGTTCAGCGAAGTCACCTATCCCTCGGGCGTGACGCCCACCCTGGCGCCGCTCGCCAGCCCCTCGGGCCTGGTCTATCGCTACGTCATTCAGAGCCCCGACCGCACGCCGCAGGAGTTGAAGGTTTATGAAGACTGGGTGATCGAGCGCCAGTACAAGCAGGTTCCCGGAGTCGCGGACGACTCCGGATTCGGCGGCACGGTCATGCAGTATCAGGTGTTGCTCGATCCGGCGAAGCTCTACGCGTATCACATTACGGTGCCGACGGTGGTCCAGCAATTGTCGGTGAACAATTCCAATGCCGGCGGCGGTTTCTATTCGCAGGGTGGCCAGTTCTATTACGTGCGTGGACTGGGTCTGATCCGCGATACGAAGGACATTGGGGATGTCGTCGTCGGCTCGCAGAATGGCGTGCCGGTCCTGATTCGCGACATCGGCAACGTGACCATCGGGCATGCCCCACGGCTCGGCGAATTCGGATTCAACAAGACGAACGACGCTGTTGAAGGCGTGATCATGATGCGTCGCGGCGAGCAGACGCAGAATGTGCTCAAGGGTGTGGAGGCGAAGACTCGCCAGCTCAACGACCAGATCCTCCCCCCCGACATCCGCATCCGGCCGTATTACGACCGCAGCGATCTGGTGCAGCTCACCATCGACACCGTAGAGCACAACATGGTAATGGGGATGATCCTTGTCCTCGTCGTCCTGATGTGCTTCCTGGTCAGCCTGCGCGCCGCTGTCATCGTAGCGCTCACCATCCCCCTTTCCCTCTTGTTTGCCTTCATCTTCCTGCATGCGCAGGGAGTCGCCGCCAATCTGCTCTCCATTGGAGCGATCGATTTCGGAATCCTCATCGACGGGACTCTGGTGATGGTGGAGAACATCTTCCGCGAACTGGGGGAGCGCGAAGGCGCCAGCTACAACCTCATGGACGTGATTGTGTCTGCTGCGAAGGATGTCGATCGGCCGATCTTCTACTCCGTAGCCGTTATCATCGCCGGATACCTGCCCATCTATGCGCTCACCGGACCGTCCGGCAAGCTCTTCCGCCCCATGGCCGACACTGTTTCCATCGCGCTTGTCGGCGCGCTCATCCTCACGCTCACCTTTGTGCCGGTGATGTGCTGGTATTGGTTCAAAAAGGGCGTGCATGAGCGCGTCAATAAGCCCTTCGAATGGGTGCGGCGAAAATACGCGGGCGAGCTGGAATGGTGTCTGAACCATCCGAAGATCACCATGGTTGTCGCGACGGCGATTTTCGGCGCCACCCTTCTCCTCGTGCCCTTCATCGGCGGCGAATTCATGCCCCATCTGGACGAGGGCGCATTGTGGATCCGTGCCACGATGCCCTACACCATCTCTTTTGACGAAGCCAGCCGCTTCTCCCCGCAGGTGCGCGACATTCTGATGCAGTACCGGATGGTGACTGACGTTGGCTCAGAGCTGGGCCGCCCCGACGACGGCACCGACCCGACTGGATTCTTCAACGACGAGTTCTACGTCGGTCTGAAGCCCTACAACGACGCTTCCTGGAAGTCCGGGCCTATTCACAACAAGAAGGAGCTGCAGGCGGACATCCAGAAGAAGCTGCAGTCTTTCCCCGGCGTCATCTTTAACTACACGCAGCCGGCCGAAGACGCCGTCGACGAAGCGCTGACGGGTCTCAAGAGCGCCCTCGCTGTCAAGATCTACGGGCCCGATCTGAATGTGCTGCAAACCAAAGCCCTCGAAATCAAGCGCCGCCTGGAGCACGTCCCCGGCTTCACGGAGCTCACCGTGGTGCGCGAGCTCGGCCAGCCGAGCCTCATCATCAATGTCGATCGTGACAAGATTGCCCGCTACGGGATCAATGTTTCGGATGTCGAAACCATGGTCCAGGCAGCCGTTGGCGGACAGGCCGCAACCCAGGTGATTCAGGGTGAGAAGCTGTTCGATCTCGTCGTTCGCATGGAACCGCAGTTCCGCCAGAACGCCCGCGAGATCGGGAACCTGCTCGTCGGAACCCCCTCCGGCCAGCAGATTCCGCTCCGCGAACTGGCCGATATCCACGAGGCGAGCGGCGCATCCTTCATTTACCGCGAGAACAACTCGCGCTACATCGGCGTGCAGTACAGCGTGGAGGGACGCGACCTGCAGAGCACTGTAGATGCGGGGCAGAGCGCCATTGCCGACATCGCGCGCACTCTGCCTCCCGGCTATCGCATCGCCTGGGGCGGCGAGTACAGCGAACTCGTCGAGGCGAAGCACCAGATGGAGATCATCGGCCCTGTAGCTCTGCTGATCATCTTCATGATCCTGTTTGCCCTCTATGACAACTTCAAATTCCCCATCACCATCGCTCTGGGCGTGGTCCTCACTGAACCGGTCGGCGCTTTGATCGCCCTCAAGCTCACCCACACGCCGTTCAGCGTCTCGTCCGCTCTGGGGTTGCTGGCGCTGATGGGTGTCTCCGTCGAAACCGCCGTGATTCTGGTCTCGTACATCAACAAGCTGCGGCGGGAAAACAAGGACATCCGCACTGCCACGATGGAAGCATCTCTGCTGCGCCTCCGGCCCATCATGATGACCGCGCTCGTCGCCTGCCTGGGCCTGTTGCCGGCGGCGCTTTCCACTGGGATTGGATCGGACACCCAGAAGCCCTTTGCCATCGTGATCGTCGCCGGCCTCGTCTCGCGCCTCTTCCTCGGATTCTTCGTCAATCCGGTGCTGTACGAGATGGTCGCGCGCGATGGCGATGTCCTGCAGGTCTAGCGCATCGTTTCATCGACAACGGGAGCAACGACCACCAGAACAATCCGCCAGTGAGTACAAGCGTTGTCATTCGCTTTTGAGCCAGAGTCTGGCTGGAAGAGGGGGTCTTCACGGTGCTCAATAAATTGGGTACCCGTGCCTAAGCTGATTCCGCCTCCACGTCCCCGCTGACTGCTTCAGTATCTGTTGGGTCAGTTTCTGCGACTCTCGGGTTACGCCCCGTGACCGTCAGATAGAAAAGCAATTCAATCCGGCTTCCCACACCCAGTTTCTCGAAAGCGCGGAAAAGATAGTTCTTAACGGTATGCTCGCTGAGACGAAGCTCCAGGGCGATCGCCCTGTTTGTTCTGCCCATCGCGGCACGCTCTACAACCTGGAGTTCGCGAACCGTGAGATTCGGCGAATGTAACGTCTTTTGGATATTTGGGGCCGGAATGTTCCTGAAGGCCTGGAGAAGGAAGCTGGCCTCCTGCCGACGCACCCAGAGATAACCCTGGTGAACACGTTTAACGCAGTCGACGAACTCGACTAAGGGACGCTCTCTCGCAAGAACCCCGCGTGCGCCGGCCCGAAATGCGTTGATCACCGCTTCGCGGGAGGATACTGGGATGAGCAATACGGTGAAAACCCCGGGATGAGCCCGCCCGACCGCTTGCGCAAGCGAAAATCCATCGCCAGTTTCAGTTCGGAGGTCCGCACCAAGGACCACGAGGCTCGCCGTGGTCTGCGGAAGAGTCCGCAGCAGATCAGCAGATGGGACAGCCGTCGCCGCGCAAACCCGCTCATGCTCAAGCGCCCGAGCCAGCAAATCGCTGCTCATCGAATCCCGGTCAACAATCAGAGCACCGAAAGGGGCATCTCCTCGAAGATCAGTTCTCATCGCCGTCACCTAACGGTTAGATCTTGGTCTTACAAGCGAACCCCTGCGAAGAGCAAACGAAAGGCCGGAGGGGAAGGTATGGCCAGCATAAGATAACTAATTTTCGCTATATCTTAGGTCAGGAGAGACGTTACTCAGGGCAAACGGCTATGGATGGCACAAGATGTCGTTGTTAACACCTGTTGAATAGCGTTCCTGTCCCGGCCGAGATTGCCGCTGATTCTACGATAGTGCCCGACCGAGGTTGCAAAATGTTCTCGGTAGTGTACCCAGCTGATGACTCTGGTCTGGAGGGAACGCCGTTCAGTCACCGCGACAATCATGCGCCGCGTTACAGATTTTGGATTGAGGCCCTCGTCGCGGCCTTTTCCCATCAATTCCAGAATGTCGGCTCGCGTGATCTGCGTGACAAGCTTGCGGCTCAGCTTCGGGCGGACCCAGTTCAGATCTCCACGATAGGCGCACCAGGTCTCCAGTTCCTTGCTGGCTTTCACTTCGCGCAGAAAGCGATCGAAGGCCTCCTGAACCGTGAGCGATTCGGGATCCTGTTCGTCCGGCTCCGGCTCTTCTTCAGGCGCCGTATCAGGATTCGACAGGCGGATCCAGGCGTCTTTCGCCTGGCGCGGAGAGTTGCCGACCGGGCGCTGCACGCGCCGGCCATCTTCGCGGTATTCGAGGTAGAAGATCCCGGAGACGGAGCGGGTCGGCACTCCGTCGATCACCACGGTACCGGGGTAGGGAATTCCGTTCTGCTTGAGGACGGGAACGAAACGCCACTTCCCGCCCGACTTGATATACTTTTTGAGGTTCGCCCGGACGCCGCTTTTACTATCCATGCTTACTATCCATCAGGCGGTTTTCGCAGCGAAGAGGACGCGGAAAAACCGCTTCTCTGTTTGCAGCGATGGTAGCAGTTTGGATAGTAAACTGGATAGTAAATCGACGATTCGTTTGTAATTTGCTGATTATAAAGGGCGGGAGTAGTTCAGTGGCAGAACGTCAGCTTCCCAAGCTGAATGTCGCCGGTTCGATCCCGGTCTCCCGCTCCAGTCGTTTCTTCTGAGCCTGCGCTCAGAACACCCGCAGCAACAGCAGCACCACCACGATGGTCAGAATGAGGCCGATGCCTCCGCTCGGATAGTAGCCCCAGCCGCGACTGTAGGGCCATGCGGGAAACGCTCCAATCAGCATCAGGAGCAGGATAATCACCAGAATCGTAATCATAGGCCGGTTCATCCTTTGGGCCGGAAGTCTCAATTGCTCCCAGGCTTTAACACTGGATGCCGGGAAGATGCGGCGAAGATGTCCTCGACTGCGAAATTCAGTGCAGCGGCGCTCCGGCCAGTTGCCGGGCGCGCTCAAAAACGCGCAGCATCATCGGCGCGGTGAGCTTGCCGGTATTCGTGTTCTGCAGCGACGGGTGATAGCTTCCCAGCAGCCAGCGGTTTCCCGGAATCGGGTATTCCACGTCGTGGCCGAAGACCAGGCCGCCGCGCCGCTCGATCTGGCCCGTGCGCGCCAGATGCGCAACCACGCCGTCAAAGCCGATCTTGCCCAGGCAGACAATCACCCGCAGGTTTTCCAGCGCCGCAATCTCTTCGTCCAGATAGGGCGCGCAGTTAGCGATCTCTTCCGGTAAGGGCTTGTTCCCCGGCGGCGCACAGCGCACGACCGAGGTGATCCACGCATCTACGAGACGCATACCGTCTTTGCGATCCGTGGACTGCGGCTGCGAGGCAAACCCCGCCCGATGCAGCAGCGGGTAAAGAAAGGCTCCGGAGCCGTCGCCGGTGAACGGCCGTCCTGTCCGGTTGGATCCGTGCGCGCCCGGCGCCAACCCAACGAACAGAACCCGCGCGGCCGGATCGCCAAACGAGGGCACGGGTCGGCCCCAGTAGGTCCAGTCCTGCCAGGCGCGCTTCTTCTTCTCGGCGGTGGTCGTGCAGTGGCGGCGCAGGCGCTCGCAGCGTTCGCAGGCCACTATGCGCTCGTTCAGCGCGGCCAGCGTCGCGGCGGAATCCTGCAGCACAACCAGGGGCATGTGCCGATTATAAGAAGCAACCTAAGCGGTGCGGTTGGATTCCTCAGTCAAAGACCACGGTCTTGTTCCCGTAGCAGAGGATTCTCCGCTCCAGCCGCCAGCGCACGGCGCGCGCCAGAACGATCCGCTCCAGATCGCGGCCGGTGGCGATCAGGTCCTCAACCTGGTCGCGGTGGGAGATGCGCGCCACATCCTGCTCAATGATGGGGCCGTCATCGAGAATCTCCGTGACGTAGTGGCTGGTGGCGCCGATCAGCTTCACACCCCGCTCATAGGCTGCATGGTAGGGCCGCGCTCCCGTGAAGGCCGGCAGAAACGAGTGGTGCACGTTGATGATCGCCGCCGGATAGCGCGAAACGAAGTTTGCCGAGAGCACCTGCATGTAGCGCGCCAGCACGATCAGGTCCACCCGCTTCTCGGCGAGGAGCGCGAGCTGCTGGGCTTCGGCTGCCTCGCGGGTGGCGGCCGTGACCGGAACATGGACAAAAGGCACTCCGTAGAAGCCCGACAGCGGCTCGACTTCCCGATGGTTTGCAATCACCAGGACCACGTCGCAGGGCAGCTCGCCGCTGTGCCAGCGGTGCAGCAGATCGGCCATGCAATGCAGGTAGTGCGAGCAGAACAGCGCGACCCGAGGACGCTGGTCGCTCGAGCTCAGGCTCCAGTTCATGCGCAGCTCCTGCGCTATCGGCGCAAAGAGCCGTTCAAAGGCAGGCAGATCGAAAGCCACGCCGGCGGAACTGCGCAGCTCCCATTCCACGCGCATGAAGAAGAGTCCCAGCGCCTGGTCGCGGTGCTGGTCCGCATGCAGGATGTTGGCGCCCCGCTCGTAGAGCAGGGAGGAGACGCGGGCGACCAGTCCCGGGCGGTCGGGGCAGTCGATCAGCAGCACGGCCGAGTCGGACATGCAGCGAGGATAATGCATCCCATCTGGGTCCGATACAAATCCGGGGACCGGACGGCGTAGAATGAGGGCGCTCAGGAATTGACTTCCATTGTCCCGCCTCGGAGAAATCGACCATGGTCTTGCGCAGAACCATCGTGGCAGCGGCCGCGATAGCCGCCACCTTTGCCTGGATCGCTGGATGCAAAAAGGAGACGCCCCCTGTGGCTGAAAAACCTCAGGCCTCGCAACCCGCAGCTTCTGCGGCGCCGGAGATCGGCGGCCAGCCGATCGTGAAGCTGACGCGCGCCGCCACCGGCAATGATCAGCAGCCCGAATTCCGCTCCGTGACCGTGCTGCCGGGTCGCGGCATGAACGTCTTCCAGATCACGGCGGATATGCCGGGGAAGGGCGAGATTCCGGTACTGGCTTCGCCCAGCCTGGAGGAAGCGGCTGCGAAGCTGAACGGCGGCCCCGGCGATGAGTACGGGAACGCCAGCTTCAGCTTTGGCGGCGCCTTTCTGGTGCCGTATCCCAACCGGATTATCGGCAAGCTTTCGCCGGACAAGAAGACCGTCACCACGGAATGGCACGGCAAAAAGATCGTGCTACCGGCCAACTGGCATAACAGCGAGCATCCCACTGAAGACCTGCACGCCATGCACGGCCTGATCCTCGCTTCGCACACTGACGATGTGCAGACGCTGAAGATTCCCGACGGCGAGACCGTCACCGGCGTGATCCACGCGGGCGACTTTGGCGGCCACTGGCTCTCCCAGACCGACCTCAGCTTCGTGATCTCGCTCACGGGGAAGGCCATCGACGCTTCGATCGTCGCGAAGAATGTGGGCAAAGAGGATGAGCCCATGGCCATCGGCTGGCATCCTTACTTTGCGATTCCCAGCGGCGACCGCAAGCAGGCGCTGCTGCATGTGCCTGGCTCCGAGGTCGCGGTAGTGAATAACTACGGCGACGTTTTTCCCACCGGCAAGCTGATTCCGGTGAAGGGAACCAAGTGGGACTTCCTGGCGCCGAAAGGAAAGCCGCTCGACGATATTTATCTCGACGATAACTGGTCGAAGCTAACCCGAACCGACGGCGCCGTCGATGTGAACCTCACCGATCCGGCCAGCAACTACGGCGTGAAGCTCCTCGGCCTCTCGCCGCACATCAAAACGGTGCAGGTGTATGCGCCGCCGACCAAGTCGTTCGCGGCCATCGAGGAGCAGTTCAACTTCGGCGATCCCTTCGGCAAGGAGTGGCATGGGATGGACACCGGGATGGTGACGCTGAAGCCCGGCGAGTCGGTGGAGTGGCATGTGCGAGTGGAGTTATTCCAGCCGAACAGCGAGGCCGCCCCGAAGTAAAGGCGCGAATTGATTGCGCCGGAGGGCGGCTCCGGCCGCGCCCAATCTGATTTTTTTTGTTAACTTTGCTGAAGTGTTGTTTTTTCAGCGAGTTACTCATTCCGTGAGGGACCCCCTTACGCTATCCAATCGCGAATCATTTACATGGAAGGGGGCCCCTTCGTAAGAGGGTCCTTGCGCCCCCCGGCCGGTGGGACGCGTCCTGTATCGCGCGCCCTGGCTGATTTCTGGCTGTCAAAGAGCGATCGCGCCGCGGCCTGGGCCGGGCGGTGGGTGCAAAGAAAAAGCTCTGTTCGCGAGGAACAGAGCTCTCCATGTTCTGAGGTTAGCGAAGCCGCCCGGCTCGATCAAGAGAAATCCGCGTGGGGCACGGTACGAAGGTAAGGTCTGTCGGTCCGGTTCCCGTCCGGCCGCGGACGCCTGGTTTCATGCTTCCCGAAGGCAGGTTGTGAAGGTGGATGAGAGTTTTGTA
This sequence comes from Acidobacteriaceae bacterium, assembly GCA_049579805.1. Classification (GTDB taxonomy): domain Bacteria; phylum Acidobacteriota; class Terriglobia; order Terriglobales; family Acidobacteriaceae; genus Palsa-343. The sequence continues at coordinate 5,302 of JBAUOP010000034.1, read as the reverse complement.
CGGGCTGCCGTGCGCCGAAGCAGTCAGGCTCGGAGAACTGCCGATCACATCCTTGAGCGGCATCGGTTTGGACGCAATCATCCTGCGGAGAACCGCGTCGAATTTCTTCTTATTAACGGGTGGTTCCTTCGATTTTTTTTGCACCCATGGATGTCCTTTTTTCTCGCTAGTATACTGAACCGCCAAACGGAGAATCCGCGTATGAAGTCTATGGTAGCCGTTGCGTTTGCGATTTTTTTGGCCTCTGTGTTCACTATCGCGCTCCACGCTCAGACCAGCGCAGGTCCGATGAGCGATGCTGGGTACAAGGCATTCCTCTCGCAAGTCGATGCAGTTCTCCCCAGGCTCCAAACTGCCCTCAAGAACATCAAGCCCGAGAGCGACCCACGAGTTTCATATGCAGCCGGCCGAATGATTGTGCAAGAGCGGGATTTGGCATTGCTGGAAATTGGCAATATACGCGATTACGTTGCCAGGCAGCGGGTAAAGCGCACAGTTTATGGGGAAGTAGCCCTTTTCAACTTCATTCAAAGCCTCTACGATTCGCTGAGTGCGGAGACAGGGGCGGAGGCGATATCTAACGTAACGCTCTCCCACCTTGAGAAATTCGCCCCTGAAGTGGGCACGCTTGCGGGTCGCATCGGCAATGACTCAATGGTGAGGGTTGCCCTGCTGGAGAAGAGCACCTGCCCGTAATCCCCTGATTGGCTGGCCAATTCCTGTCGGCACCTTGTTTCCAATTTTGAAAGCGGGGGAAGCCAAATGACGAAAGCAGAAATTCAGGCGCTTATCCGCGTTTTGCAGGCGATGGCAGATAAGATCGCCAGTCTGGAACGAGCTTATCCAGCTCACGATCACAGTCCGCAAGGTTCGCCAGCATCTGTGGACGACCCTGCTCAGGCGTCGTCCGGATCGTCTCTTCAGAAAGAGATAGAAGGTCTAGAAACAGCTTTGAAGGGTGGTTTTTAGACTGCCGCGGGTCGGACGGCGAAATTCTTTGGTGGGTTTCCGATTCCCGGACTATGCTTCCTGCATGTTTGCCCGCAGGGCACGGATTCGGGCGTTGGCATGGACGCTGCTCACGAGCGCGGCGGTATGCGCTGCTGCGCAGACTGCGCCCCAGTCCGTGCGGTTTGACGGCGGCACGGCGGTGCTGGATGGGCCGTGGGCGTTCCACATTGGAGACAGTCCCCGGTGGTCGGAGCCAGGGTTCGACGACTCGGGCTGGGAGAACATCTCGCCCAGTGAGCCCTGGGGAGCGCAGGGCCACCGCAATACCGCCGGTTTTGCCTGGTATCGGCGCAAGGTCGCTCTCGGTGAGCGGGCTCCGCAGACGCTGGCGGTGCTGGTGCCCTGGGCGGAAGATGCATACGAGGTGTACTGGAACGGAAAGCTCGTGGGCGGCCTGGGAAGGCTGCCGCCCCGGCCTGTCTGGTACACGGGTCCGCTGCCCAGCCGCTTTCCTCTTGGTCCCGCCACTGGCGGGGTGCTGGCGGTCCGCGTCTGGAAGGCTCCGTTTGGGTCCTTCGATACCGGCCTGCAGGGCGGCTTCTACGGACCGCCGGTGATCGGGGATCCTGGTGCTGTCGCCGTACTCATGGACGCAGTCAACTTTGACTGGCTGCAGAGTCAGCAGTTGTTGTTCGCGCTGAACTCGCTCTACGCGCTGGTCAGCTTTCTGTGCTTCATCGCGTGGCTGCGGGACCGCCGGCAGTGGCTGGTCTTCTGGATGGCGATGTACGCCGGCGGCCGGGTTCTGCTTTTTCTCGGACTTTCCGCCCGTAATCCTTTCCCGTTTGTGCTGACGATCGGGCTGAGCGGCTTTGCCTTCGCTCTTTGCGATGTATCCCTGTGGTTTGTTCTGTACTGGCTGCTGGGGTTCGAAGAAGACCGGCAACTGATGAGCGTGCTGAAGGTGCTGGCGGCCGTCGACCTGATCCAGGCCGGGGTGGACGCGGTCCTCCTCGCAGCCTTCACGCTGCCGAATCCGGTTACCGCCCAGAGACTCGACGGCGTGATGACCGTGATCCTGACGGTGTTGGAGTTCGTGCCGTTTTATCTAATTGGGAGAGCCGTCCTGCGGCGTCATCGGCTGGACCCGGCGCGCTGGACGGTGGCCCTGCTGGCGTTCATCACGCAGATGCTCAATGCGGGAACCATCACGCTGGCGCAGGGCAGCCGGTACACTCACCTGACTCTGGCAACGCAGCTCGCCGCACCGCTGTTCACCGTGCTGGGCAGTCCTGTGAATGCGGCGACGCTGAGCGGATTTCTGCTGCTGTTGTCACTGGCGTACGCTGTGTGGCGTTATTCGGTGGAGAGCCGCCGGACGCAGACGCGTCTGGAGCAGGAGATCCGCAACGCGCGCGCGGTGCAGCAGGTGCTCGTGCCGGAAGCGATCCCCTCCGTGCCTGGCTTTCATGTGGAGAGCGTCTACAAACCCGCCGGCGAGGTGGGCGGCGATTTCTTTCAGATTCTGCCTCTCTCCGACGGCGGTGTCCTCGTAGCGATCGGCGACGTCAGCGGTAAAGGGATCCCGGCGGCCATGACTGTCTCGCTGCTGGTGGGCACGCTGCGCACCCTGGCGCACTACACGGAGAGTCCCGCCGAAATACTAACTTCGATGAACCAGCGCATGATCGGCCGGAGCCACGGCGGATTTACGACCTGCCTCATCGCGCGGGCCGATCGGAATCGCACCGTAACCGTCGCCAATGCCGGGCATCTGGCTCCTTATCTCAATGGAGAGGAGCTTTCCCTCGACAACGGACTGCCGCTGGGGCTGGCGGAGGATGCGCGCTATACCGAGTCCATGGTGCGACTGAGCGAAACGCAACAGCTCACGCTGCTGACCGACGGCGTGATCGAAGCACGCAGCGCGGGCGGCGAGTTGTTTGGGTTTGAGCGCACCGCCGCTATCGCCGGCCACTCCGCCGATTCCATCGCGCAGGCTGCGCGCGCGTTCGGCCAGGAGGACGACATTACGGTCCTGACGCTGCGCCGGGAAGCTGTGGACGAGGCGGTCCCGTCTTCTGCAGCGGTGCTTTCTCCTGGATAAGGGCCATTGAATCAGATATTTATATGCATTAGATGTTGAGGGCGACGCAGTCGAGGCGGAAATATGAGTGTCTTTCACTCACTTTTTACCGTCGATGCCTTGACATCCACAGGCCCAGCCCGATACCTTAGCAGTCGTAGGGCGAAAGTGCTAAACGGCGGTTCCGCGCGGCGTGTCCGGCGCGAGGCCGCTCCGGACCTCCAGTTCGGTTCACGTATTTAGGTTAAGTCAGGTCCGGCAATCGCCCCACAATCACCCTAGGCACGATGTTCGGACGCCGGAAGTTTTCTTCCGCGGGCAGCCCCTGCGGGAAACCATGGTTGGAGCGCGTTCGTAAGAGCCGCTCCGGGAAATCTCTGAAGGAGAAGAAAAGCAATGCCAACTGCAACTGCTTCGGCAACGACCACGTTCACTCCGCTGCACGATCGCATTCTGGTTCGCCGCATCGAGGAGAACGAGACGATGCGCGGCGGGATCATCATCCCCGACAGCGCAAAGGAAAAGCCCCAGGAAGGCGAAGTGATTTCCGTGGGCAAGGGTAAGTCGAACGACGAAGGCAAGGTCTTCCCCCTGGATGTGAAGAAGGGCGACCGCATTCTGTTCGGCAAGTATTCGGGCACCGAGATCCGGATCGATGGGGAAGAGTTCCTCATCATGCGCGAAGAAGAAGTCCTCGGCATCCTCAAGAAATAGGTCCTGGCCGGACGGGCGGACGCGCCTCGCGGCGCACAAGCTCGATTCACGGCATTCGATTTCGCTGGGAGCAGCGCTCCCCGACAACATCAGGAGATCAGCAAAATGGCAAAGCAAATTCTGCATGGAGAAGATTCCCGTCAGGCGATTCTGCGCGGCGTGAATACTCTGGCCGATGCGGTGAAGGTGACGCTGGGCCCCAAGGGCCGCAACGTCGTCATCGAGAAGAAGTTTGGCTCGCCCACCATCACCAAAGACGGCGTGACGGTGGCCAAAGAGATCGAGCTGAAAGATTCGCTCGAGAACATGGGCGCGCAGATGGTGCGCGAAGTCGCCTCCAAAACCAGCGACGTTGCCGGTGACGGCACCACGACCGCGACCGTGCTGGCGCAGGCCATCTATCGCGAAGGCGTGAAGACGGTGGCCGCGGGTGCGAACCCGATGGCTCTGAAGCGCGGCATCGACCAGGCTGTGGTGGCTGTGGTCGGCAAGCGTGCCGAGGACGGCACGGTGACGGGCGGAGCGCTGGCGAAGTTCTCCAAGCCGGTCACCGGCGACATGATCGCGCAGGTCGGCACCATCTCGGCCAACTCCGACAACACCATCGGCACCATCATTGCCGAGGCCATGAAGAAGGTCGGCAAGGACGGCGTCATCACCGTTGAGGAGTCGAAGACTCTGGAGACGCAGCTGGAAGTCGTGGAAGGCATGCAGTTCGACCGCGGCTATCTCTCGCCTTACTTCGTCACCGATCCTGACCGCATGGAAGTGGTGCAGGAAGATCCTTACATCCTGATCTACGAGAAAAAGATCAGCTCCATGAAGGATCTGCTGCCGCTGCTGGAGCAGGTGGCGCGCAACGGCAAGCCGCTCGTCATCATTGCCGAGGACGTGGACGGTGAAGCGCTGGCGACCCTGGTCGTCAACAAGCTGCGCGGCACGCTGAACGTGGCTGCGGTGAAGGCTCCGGGCTTCGGCGATCGCCGCAAGGCGATGCTGGGCGACATTGCCATCCTGACCGGCGGCAAGGCCATCACGGAAGACCTGGGCATCAAGCTGGAAAACGTGAAACTGGAAGATCTGGGCCGCGCCAAGCGCATCACCATTGACAAGGACAACACCACCATCGTCGATGGCGCCGGCAAGGCCGAAGACATTCAGGGCCGCGTTCGCGAGATCCGCAACCAGATCGAAAAAACCACCTCCGACTACGACCGCGAGAAGTTGCAGGAGCGGTTGGCGAAGCTGGTCGGCGGCGTGGCCGTCATCAAGGTCGGTGCAGCCACCGAAACCGAGATGAAGGAAAAGAAAGCGCGCGTCGAAGATGCCATGCACGCAACCCGTGCCGCAGTCGAGGAAGGCATTGTCCCGGGCGGCGGCGTCGCCCTGGTTCGCAGCGCCAAGGCTGTCGAGGAGTTGATCGCGACTCTGGAAGGCGACGAGAAAATCGGCGCCCAGATCATCCGTCGCGCCATCGAAGAGCCACTCCGCCTGATCGTCGGCAACGCCGGCGAAGAGGGTGCCGTGGTCATCGGCAAGGTCCTCGAAAAC
>JBAUOP010000033.1:0-94554 GCA_049579805.1 Acidobacteriaceae bacterium | reverse complement strand
ACGCCCGTCACCACCGACTTGCGCGTCTCGCGGAAGCCTACGATCTCCACTTCCTCGCCCACCTTCACCTTGCCGCGCTCGATGCGGCCGGTGACGACCGTGCCGCGTCCCGAGATCGAGAAGATGTCTTCAATCGGCATCAGGAATGGCTGATCGATGGCGCGCGCCGGCAGCGGCACCTGCTTGTCCACCGCCTCCATCAGCTCGTCAATCTTGTCTTCCCACTGCTTCTCGCCGTTCAGAGCGCCCAGCGCCGAGCCGCGGATCACCGCAACATCGTCGCCCGGGAACTGGTACTTGGTCAGCAGCTCGCGAACTTCCATCTCCACCAGATCGATCAGCTCGGTGTCTTCGACCGCGTCGCACTTGTTCAGGAACACCAGCACGTAGGGCACCCCGACCTGGCGAGCCAGCAGCACGTGCTCCTTGGTCTGCGGCATGGGTCCGTCGGTGGCCGCGACGACGAGGATCGCGCCGTCCATCTGCGCCGCCCCCGTGATCATGTTCTTGATGTAGTCGGCGTGACCTGGGCAATCCACGTGCGCGTAGTGCCGGTTCGCGGTCTCGTACTCGACGTGCGCCGTGGCGATGGTGATGCCGCGCTCCCGCTCCTCGGGCGCGTTGTCGATCGAATCGAACGAGCGAAACGTGTTCTTCGGATTGTGCTTCTGCAGCACCTTGGTGATCGCCGCCGTCAAGGTCGTCTTCCCGTGATCAATGTGCCCAATCGTCCCCACGTTCACGTGCGGCTTCGACCGGTCAAATTTTTCCTTCGCCATAAAAGTCCTGATTCCCTTTCGTAGCTCGAACTACCTGTTTCTCAATGGAGCGCCGGCGATCCGGCACCAGCCCCAAAAACCGTTCCTACTTGCCCTGATTCCGCCCGATAATTTCTTCGGAAATCATTCGCGGAGCCTCTTCATACCGCGCAAACTGCATCGTGTACGAGGCGCGCCCCTGCGTCGACGAGCGGATATCGTTCACGTACCCAAACATTTCCTTCAGCGGCACCATGGCCTTGATCACCTGCGAGCCGCCCACGTGCTCCATCCCCTCAATCCGGCCGCGCCGCGAGTTGATGTCGCCAATGATCGTCCCCATGTGCTCTTCCGGCACCGTCACTTCCACCGCCATCACCGGTTCCAGCAGCACAGGATTAGCCTTGCGCGCCGCTTCCTTGAACGCCAGCGATCCGGCGATCTTGAAGGCCATTTCGTTCGAATCGACCTCGTGATAGCTGCCGTCGTACAGCGACACCTTGAAGTCCACCATTTCGTAGCCGGCCAGAATGCCGCCCAGCGCCGCCTCGCGAATGCCCATCTCGATCGGCTTGATGTACTCCCTGGGCACCGAACCGCCGCGAATCTCGTTGACGAACTCCACGCCCTTGCCAGGCTCGTTCGGCTCCAGACGGATCTTCGCGTGCCCGTAGTTGCCCGAGCCGCCCGTCTGCCGGATGTACTTCCCTTCCGCCTCGGTATGCTTGCGGATCGTCTCGCGGAACGCCACCCGCGGCTCGCCCACATTCGCCTCGACCTTGTGCTCGCGCTTCATGCGGTCGACCAAAATCTCGAGGTGCAGCTCGCCCATGCCGCTGATGATCGTCTGCCCCGAATCCACATCGGTCCGCACTTTGAACGTAGGATCCTCATCGGCCAGCCGCGCCAGAGCCACCCCCATCTTTTCCTGATCTCCCTTGGTCTTCGGTTCCACCGCCACCGAAATCACCGGCTCAGGAAAATCAATCGCGCTCAGCGCAATCGGATGATGCGGATCGCACAGCGTGTCGCCGGTCTTGATCTCCTTCAGCCCCACACAGGCGCAAATATCGCCCGCGTAGATCTCCGTGATCTCCTCGCGCTTGTTGGCGTGCATCTTCACCAGACGCCCCACCCGCTCCGTGCGCCCCGTCCGCGGATTCAGCACCGTGTCGCCGGTCTTCAGATTGCCCGAGTAGACCCGGATAAACCCCAGCTTCCCGTAAGGATCGTTGATCAGCTTGAACGCCAGCGCCGACAGCGGATCATCGTCCTTCGCCTCGCGCGTCAGCGTCACGCCCGCATGGTACGGATCGATCCCGGTCACCGACGGCACATCCAGCGGGCTGGGCAGATAATCCACCACCGCATCCAGCAGCGTCTGCACGCCCTTGTTCTTGAATGCCGACCCGCACAGCACCGGGAAGACCTTCATCTCGATGGTCGCCCGGCGCAGCGCCGCCTTCAGCTCCTCGGCCGTCGGCGTTTCGCCTTCGAGGAACTTGTGCAGCATCGCGTCGTCGTTCTCCGCGACCGTCTCGATCAGCTGCATCCGGAAGGCTTCCGCCTTCTTCTTCAGGTCCTCCGGAACCGGCTCTTCCGAGTACTCCGCGCCCATGGTCTCGTCGTGCCACAGGATGGCCTTCATCTCGACCAGGTCCACGACGCCCTTGAACTTCGCTTCCGCCCCGATCGGGATCTGGATCGCCACCGGCCGCGCTCCCAGGCGCTTGCGAATGGTCTCGATCACGTGCTCGAAATCCGCTCCCGCCTTGTCCATCTTGTTCACAAAGCAGATCCGCGGCACTTTGTACTTATCGCCCTGCCGCCACACCGTCTCGGTCTGGGGCTGCACGCCGCTCACGGAATCGAACAGCGCCACCGCGCTGTCCAGCACCCGCAGCGAGCGCTCTACCTCGGCCGTAAAGTCCACGTGGCCAGGCGTATCGATAATGTTGATCCGGATATTCTTCCAGGTGCAGGTCGTCGCCGCCGAAGTGATCGTGATGCCGCGCTCCTGCTCCTGTTCCATATAGTCCATCGTCGCGGTGCCTTCATGCACCTCGCCGATCCGATGGGTGATCCCCGTGTAAAACAAAATGCGCTCAGTCGTCGTCGTCTTTCCGGCGTCGATGTGCGCCATGATTCCGATGTTCCGGCAACGGTTGAGCGGTACGAGTCGCGACACGATGTTCTCTCTCTTTGCTTCTTGCGGACTTCCTCAGCCCGCGGCTTAGTTCTGTGCTCTGAGCCCTGAGCTCTGAGCTCTGCTCTACCAGCGATAATGCGCGAACGCCTTGTTCGCTTCGGCCATGCGATGCACGTCTTCCTTCTTCTTCATCGCCGCGCCGCGCCCGTTGGCCGCATCCAGCAGCTCGTTGGACAGCTTATCGATCATGCCCTTCTCGCCGCGCGCCCGCCCGTAGCTCACCAGCCAGCGAATGGCCAGCGACGTCCGCCGGTCGGTGTTCACTTCCACCGGAACCTGGTAGTTCGCGCCGCCCACGCGCCGCGTCTTCACCTCGAGCAGCGGCTTACAGTTCTCCACCGCTTTCTTGAAGAGCGTCAGCGCATCCGTCCCGCCGCCCTTCGCCTCGAGATTCTTCATCGAGGTGTAGAAAATCCCCTGCGCGGTCGACTTCTTCCCCTCATACATCATCGAGTTGATGAACTTCGTCACCAGCGTCGAGCTGTACACCGGGTCCGCCACCACTTCCCGCTTCGCGATATGTCCTTTTCTCGGCATGCTTCCAATCCTCGCGCGTCAGCGCGCTATTCCCTGTTGCCTGTTGCCTGTTGCCTATTTCTTCGCGGCTCCACCCTTGGCGCGCTTGGTCCCGTACTTCGACCGCCCCTGGTTCCGTCCAGCCACGCCCACCGAATCGAGCGTCCCGCGCACCACGTGATACCGAACACCGGGCAAATCCTTCACACGTCCCCCGCGGATCAGCACAATCGAGTGCTCCTGCAGGTTGTGCCCGATGCCGGGAATATACGTCGTGACCTCGATGCCGTTGGTCAGCCGCACGCGCGCCACCTTGCGCAGCGCGGAGTTCGGCTTCTTCGGCGTCTGTGTATAGACGCGCGTGCACACCCCACGCCGCTGCGGCGATCCCTGCAGCGCCGGCGACGCCGTCTTGTACCTCGGCGCCGTCCGTCCTTTTCTCACCAGCTGGTTGAATGTCGGCAAACCTTGACTCCTTAATCTTTCCAGTCCCTGCTCAAAACCTTCCCAAACCCGCCACACGCACAAATCGCCCCATCGCCGGCTAGCGAATCCATACAGGATTCGGTCGCACGAAGACCGGTTCTGCTTCGCGTCCGTTTCGAACTTCCCTGCTCAGACGAGAACTCACGACGGTGACCGAGCGTGCCTTCAGCCCCACATTCAGCGGGGCTTACGGAACAGCCAATTCCGTTTCGAAGTTCCGGCCCGCATAGCTCGCCGAGGTGACGAGTGTCGCGAGGCCCGTTGCGATTCCGATTGCTTCCAGCCGGGCTCTGCTTCCGCTTCACCGGCCGGCTGCCGCCTCGGCTCCGCCTATACCACAGACGGAAAAGAGGGTTGGAGCAGCTTTCTGAGAATATCAAGGGTTGGGAATGGCGTCAAATTGGGACGTACCGAACGCCCGGAGGGTCAGGCGATCTTGAAACCGAGTTCTCGATAGAACTCGAAATCGTTGATGCAACGGATACCGAATGCTCTGCATACATCAGGAACTCTGCGGTTGGCTCTCTGTTTGCCAGGCGCGGAAACTTCTTTCGTGACAATGGTTGTCTCGGCCGGGCTTACCAGCGCATAAGCAATGAGGAAAGGGTCCTGACCAATCTCTTCAATTTCACTGTCATTGAGGTCAGGAGCGTAACCGCCGGTCAAGACCTGATTGAGACGATTCGGGTCCGTCATCATATCCAGCAACATCGCTTCAGAAACAGTTGCCTCGGTCAACCAATCGTGCAAAGGCCCCGTCGAAACCGCGATCTCACCATAAATTTCATACGGCACCTTGGCCGTGTCGTTTTTACCCAGTTCGGCGAGCCAAGTCCAGAACTGAGGAATCCGGTCGATAGGATAGTAGTCCTCATGGGCACGGATCATCACGTTGGCGTCGAGCAGATAGAGCACTCTCAGCGCGCCCCTTCACGTGCAAGGAAAGCAGGACGCTTTTCAAACTGACGAAGAAGAGGCTCTACGGAAGATGGCTTGACACCGAGCACTTTGGCGGCCTTGGTATGGGTAAGGCGGCTTTCCCGAATAGTTCGTCGCACCACCTCCATCAGGAAGTCGCCCAGACGGCTCTGTTTGAGGACATAGTAGCTGGGGCCACCCTCCTTCTCGCGGTACGCTAGCTTCGTACTCTCCCTAAAGTCCATCCAGCGGGCAGCATAAGTAGCGGCCAGGTCGCGATAGAGACCGAGAGAAATCCACCCGAGACGGCGCAGCCGAAAAGCAACAAGCGGCTCACTGATCATCCATTGTCTAGCTACGTCTTCGATGTATTTTGCTGCAGATGGCCGATCGCCGCGCGTCAGTGCAGCCGGCTTGCCTGGCGCAAATGATTCCGGGAGGAGGACGAGGCCCGCTACCTCATTGCAAAACTGCTCGATCCGTCCTTCCTCGGTGTTCTCCCTGATCGATTCCGGAGCTCCGCTCACGCCACTTCGGCCCAGATAAACATGGACCAGTTCGTGAACGAGGGTAAAAGAACGCGCGGTTCGGGCGTCGTGATCATTGATCACGATGAAGGGAGCAACGGAATCGGCAAGCGCAAACCCACGGAATACATCCTCGCTAAGAGCAGAATGATGTGATCCGAGGTCCCCGATGAGAAGGACAAACACGCCGAGAGCTTCGGTCGCCGTCCTCATTTGCTTGAAGAATTCACTCGGAGTGTTTCCCCAATCGGTCCTCCGCTCGGGAATCCGAAGGGCGTCGGAGATGCGCTTGGCAACAACGTTGGCGCCTTCGGTGAGCACAGAGGACGCCACAAAGTCCCTGTGGTTGGCTTCGTCGAGGTCTTCGAGAATATCCCGAACCATCTCCTGACGGGCCTTGATGTCCCGCAGGAGCGCATCAAGGAGTGCGTTCTCCCGGTCGGAGACCTCCGCACCCGTAGAGCGGAAGTCTTCGCCTCGGGAAGCCTTGTTCGGAGGAGCCGCCATGTAAAAAGCAAGAAGTGGACGGCGATAGGTCTTCGCGATCTTGCTGAGTTGCGCACGGGTGGGGCGGCGCAGCCCCTTCTCCAGTTCCAGGAGCTTCTGCCCGCTGGTCTCCGACTTGGTGCCGCCGAGCGCGAGGCGTTTGGCCGCATCTTCAACGTTCAGGCCAGCGGACTCGCGCGCCCAGACTAGAATAGCCGGATTGATGTGTTCTTCGTGGCGCATGACCGTCGCGTCCAAGCCTCTCCTCATAGAGAATATATGGATTCATGGTACCGACGGCTTGGGGAAGGATAACGCGATCCTGATGCACAACCCGCCCCATCCCGGAAAGGTCCTCCGCGAATACCTCGGCACCATGGAAGTGGCAGAGGCGGCGAAGCGCCTCGAGGTCTCCTGCACCACCCTCTCGCGCCTCCTGAATGGTCGCGCCGGCATCTCCGCGGACATGTCCCTGCGCCTTGCCGATGCCCTCGGCACCCATCCCGCCTTCTGGTCCGGCCTCCAGATGGACTACGACCTGCAGCACGCCGCCCGGAGGCGCCGGCCCCGCATCGAGCCGTTCCGCAGCGTAGCGTAGTCCCTGGCCCGGAATGGCACCTCCGGCCCGAAAAGGAGCACAATATCTCCATGGCCACTCGCGAAATTCAGCCCCCGGCTCTCCCCGAGAACCTCATGGCCGAGATCGCCAGGATCGCCCGCGACCAAAATCGCAGCGTCGGCGACGTCCTGGCCGAGGCAGTGGACCGCTACGTCAAAGAGCAGCAGTGGAACGCGCTGAAGCAGTATGGTCGCGCCCGGGCTGCCGAACTCGGACTAACCGAAGCCGACGTCCCCCATCTCATCTCCGAAGTCCGCAAAGAGTCCAGCCACTAAGTGCTCTCCATCACTGCGGATACCAATATCTACGTATCGGCCCTGAACTTCGGCGGTCCTCCCGATCGCGTCGTGGAACTGGCCCGCGCAGGGCGCATTCGGCTGACGATCTCGGAGGCCATTCGGGACGAAGTCAGCCGTGTGCTTGGCGCCAAGTTCGGCTGGAAAGATGAGGCGATCCGGGCCGCCACAGAGCGAATGGCCGATTTCACCGAGCAGGTCTATCCGACCCAAACCATTCACGCCATCGCCGACGATCCAAGCGACAACCGAATCCTCGAATGCGCGCAGACGGCGCATTCCGACTACATCGTGACCGGCGACAATCACCTGCTCCGCCTCGGGCTCTTCGGCACGATAAGGATTGTCAAACCCGCAGAGTTCCTGCAGATCGAACCACCAGAGGCCCAACGATGACTCGCGACTCTCCTGTCATGCACAACCCGCCCCATCCCGGAAAGGTCCTCCGCGAATACCTGGGCGCCATGGAAGTCGCCGAAGCGGCGAAGCGCCTCCAGGTCTCCCGCACCACCCTCTCGCGCGTCCTGAACGGCCGCGCCGGCATCTCCGCGGACTTGTCCCTGCGCCTCGCCGACGCCCTCGGCACCCATCCCGCCTTCGGGTCCGGCCTGCAGATGGCCTACGACCCTCTCAACCGCTAACAAAAGTAAGGTTGTCATCCCGAGCCGAGCGCACCAGGGCCCCGCCGCGCCGGCAAGGTGCGGTGGGCAAGCGGAGCGAGGGACCTGCTTTCCCGCCTCACTGACCCGTCCCAACGCTGCCCGGCCATTTGTTTCGTTTATTGCGTGTATTTCGAATATTTGCTAACATTAGGGACTGCAAGGAGGCCAACCCATGTCCGCCGCCACCGTCCTGCCCCCCTCCGAAGAGGAGCAGATTCAGCAGCTTTATCGCCTCCTCCAGCGCGGAGCCCCCGCCCTCGTCGGCCCCGATGGCCAAAAGCTGGAGCTGCCGGAGAGCGTCTACCACATCCTTAAAGACGTGGTCCGAAACATGCGCGCCGGCCGCGCCATCGCCCTCGTCCCCGAGCAGCAGCAGCTCACTACGCAATCCGCCGCCAACCTCCTGGGATTCTCGCGTCCCCACCTGATTAAGCTGCTCGAATCCGGCGTCCTGCCCTTCCAGAAAGTCGGCCAGCACCGCCGTATTCTCCTCAAGGATCTGCTCGCCTTCCAGAAGAAGCGTGATGCCGAGCGCCGCTCTGCCCTCAACCAGATCGCCCGCGAAGAATTCGACGCCGGCACCTACGAGGGCAGCGCGATTCCCCAAGCCGGCAGCGACGAGTGAACGCCGACTACCCTGCCCTCCTCGATGCCTGCGTTCTTCTCCCTATGCCCCTGGCCGACACCTTGCTGCGCATGGCCGAGACGCCGCGCCTGTACCTGCCCCGCTGGTCCGAAGCCATCATCGCCGAAGTTTCGCGCAACCTCATGGGCAAGCCGTGGAACAAAACGCCGGAGCAGGCTCAGCGGCGAGAGTCCGTGCTTCGCACTCATTTCCCGGAAGCCTGGGTCCAGGGCTACGATCCTCTGATCCCCCTGATGACCAACAGTCCCAAAGACCGCCACGTCCTCGCCGCCGCCGTCGCTTCCGGAACTCGCCTGATCGTCACCTACAACACCGCCGATTTCCCGGAAAGCTCCCTGGCTCCCTGGAATATCGAGCGCCAGGGACCCTCCACCTTTCTCATCAATCTCTATGCTCTCGATCCCGGCATCGTTGTGCGCAAACTGACCGAGCAGGCGCAGAACATCAACCTCTCCCTCGAAGCGCTCCTCTGGAAACTCCGAGTCAATGTTCCGGGCTTCGTCGCACATTTTTGCGCGGAGGAGCGAATCGATCTGCACCTCTCCTGACATCGCCACAGCTATCGCTGAATGGCCTTCCGGCCGCTAAACGCTATCCGCCTCTCCACGGTACTCACGTACCGTGGAGAACTCCGAATTCCCTTGCCTTCGACTTCACCGACCCACACACTATCAATAAGGAAAGCTCTGCCCGCCAAACCGCGCGCAGAGCTTTTCCTTTCCAGGCCCAGCCCAGGCTGGGCTGTCCGCTCTTTGAGACGACTGCTCGCGTTCCTGAGTCCCGGGTGCCCCATGTCTGCCCGATTTTGGCAGACGTGGGACAGCGCGAACCTGGCTGTGCACCAGGCTCCCCGCTACCGGCTGCCGGCGACAGGCTGCCCTGAGGCCCTCAGTAACTGCTCTGTTTGCCACACATACACAAGGGCATCGCGCAAGTGCTTTGTTTCTCACACATGCGCAAACGCAGAGAATTTTCCTCGGCTCCCGGCTCCCGGCAAGAGAGGGTAATACCCTCAGGGTATTACCCTCCGCCACTTGCAAACAAAGCACTTCCTGAGGTCCTCACCCAGGGGGGTACCCCTCAGGCTCCTTAGGAATTGCGGCGGCTGCGGATTTTGTCGTAGAGAGCTTGTTCGATGTCGGTCTCCGGGTGTTTCTTGGGCGGGTCGGCGCAATAGGGCATCACGACGGCGCGCCCCTTGAATTCCTGGTGATGTGTGACGTCATAGACGATGTAGGTGGGGTGGCGTTCGACAATCTCCAGACGAAGATCGCACCAGCGCCAGTCCGGTTTGAGCATGGCGTTGAGCTGCCGTTCGAGCTCCTGCATGGCGGCAAGCGACTCCGCAAACGTGAGGATCGGGCTGCCTTCCTCGTCAAACGGATACCGGTAGAGATAGATATGGGTCATCGGATTACGGGCTACGATGACTCATGATTGCGCCACCGTTGCCGTTGCCGATTCCCCCATTGGGGCAACTTCTGGTAATTCGGGGGGGTCTCTGCGAAGTGTTACCGGCAAGCCGGAGGCAGCCGGCAACCTGCGCGCTGCCCGGTACGGGGGTAATGTGCGGGCGGCGGCTGCACTTCAGCCCACGCCTGGCCGCTGCACGCCATCTTACTGAGGGAGGGGAGGTTTTTGACGATGTTGCAGAAACGGAGAACGACGCTGATGGGGGTAGCGCCGCTGGTGGTTTGTCTGGCATTTCTCTGGCCGTTCGGCGGCGGCGGGCGCAAAGTGCATATGATGGCGGGGAACGCGACGCCTGCTGCGCAAGGGGCGATCCAGGTGACGACCGGCAACAACGGCAACACGGAGCTGGACGTTAAAGCGCATGCGCTGGCGCCGCCCAGTTCGCTGACGCCGGCGGAGAATGCCTACGTGCTGTGGATCGAGCCGCCGGACCATTCGCCGCAGAACCATGGCCGCATTAAGGTGGACGGCAACGAGAACGCGGAGCTCCACGCGAAGACGCCCTATAAGCGGTTCCAGGTGTTCATCACCGCGGAGGAGAACGCAAAGGCGCAGATGCCGGAAGGTCCGAAGGTGTTGAGCGCGGATGTGAGCCGAGGATGAATCCGGCCCAGTCTGCCCGGGCGTGGGGCGCCGGGCAGAATGGGGCATCGGGCCGGCAGCACGAAGAACCCTCCGCGCGAACAACTTCGCGGACTGTCCGCGCGAGCGATGCGCGGGCGTGGGTCTTCGTGCCGCCGGCTAGCCTGGAACGGGAGCCGCGTCGACGTCGTTGGCGGAAAGGCGCCGGCCGGGTTTGATGACGGTCCGGGCCTCGAGCTGGAACTGATGGCGCCGGCACCAATAGAGGCGAACGCCAGGGAGGAGGGCTGCTCCAGGCGGGCCGGAGGGATTCTCGATGAATTCCTCAAATCCGCCGATGGGCTGGTTGATACATTCTGCGATGCCGCAGGCGGGAGGGCCGGCGGGCACGAAGGACCGCAGAGGTTTCCGGTGGGAGATGAGCATGTTTCTCTCCTGGACAGCTGTTGGAACGCAAAACCTCGGATAACCCGGGATAAGTGCGGCTAAGTTACCGCAGTATCATTCGTGCCGTCAACAGGAAACTTTGCCGCGTGGGACGCGGGTTTCGAGATAAGTCGCAATGCGATAGTTACCTTAACTGACTTGTTATCGCCCGCTGCTGTCTTCGCCGACTTTGAGGACAGCGAGGAAGGCTTCCTGAGGGATGTCGACTCTGCCGATGCGCTTCATGCGCTTCTTGCCTTCCTTCTGCTTCTCCAGCAGCTTGCGCTTGCGGGAGATGTCGCCGCCGTAGCACTTCGCGATCACGTTCTTGCGCAGCGCGGAGACGGTTTCGCGAGCAATGACCTTGGCGCCGATGGCCGCCTGGATGGCGACTTCGAACTGCTGGCGCGGAATCAGCTCGCGCATCTTGGAGACCAGGGCGCGACCGCGATCGTAGGCGAAGTCGCGATGGACGATGATGGAGAGCGCATCGACGGGCTCGCCGGAGACGAGGATGTCCATCTTGACCATAGGCGACTCCCATGTGCCGGAGAGGTGGTAGTCGAGGGAGGCGTAACCACGGCTCACGGACTTGAGACGGTCGTAGAAGTCGAGAACGATCTCGTTGAGGGGCAGCTCATAGGTGAGCATCACGCGGGTGGAGGAGACGTACTCGAAGTTCTTCTGGCGGCCGCGCTTTTCTTCGACGAGCTTGAGGATGCCGCCGACGTATTCCTCATTGGTGAGGATGGTGGCGGTGATCATGGGCTCTTCGACTTTCTCGATGTCGGAGGGATCGGGCCAGCGGGAGGGATTGTCGACCTCGATGACGGAGCGGTCGGTGAGGTGGATCTTGTAGCGGACGCTGGGCGCGGTGGTGATGAGGTCGAGATCGAACTCACGCTCGAGGCGCTCCTGGATGATCTCCATGTGGAGCAGGCCGAGGAAGCCGCAGCGGAATCCAAAGCCGAGGGCGACGGAGCTTTCGGGCTCGAAGAAGAAGGAGGAGTCGTTGAGCTTGAGCTTTTCGAGTGCGTCGCGGAGCAGGGTGTGCTCGTGGGAGTCGACGGTGTAGAGGCCGGCGAAGACCATGGGCTTGATCTCTTCGAAGCCGGGGAGCGCAGAGGGCGCGGGGTGGGCGTCGTCGGTAATGGTGTCGCCGACGCGGGTATCGGAGACGTTCTTGATGGTGGCGACGAAAAAGCCGACTTCACCCGCGGAAATCTCGTCGATTTCGACGGGCTTGGGAGTGAGGACGCCCATGGAATCGATGTCGAAGGTATGGCCGTTGGACATGAGGCGAATTTTCTGGCCTTTACGCAGGCGTCCGTGAACGACGCGGGCGAGAACGACAACGCCGCGGTAGGGATCGAACCAGGAATCGAAGATGAGGGCCTGGAGCGGCTTGTCGGGATCGCCTTTGGGCGGCGGCAGGCGGTGGACGACGGCCTCAAGGATGTCGGGGACGCCCTGGCCGGTTTTGGCCGAGACGGGGATGGCGTTAGTGGCGTCGAGGCCGACGGTCTGCTCGATCATCTCCTGGGTGCGCGCGATGTCGGCGCTGGGCAGGTCGATTTTGTTGATGACGGGAATGATTTCGAGGCCGTGGTTGATGGCGAGATAGGCGTTGGCGAGGGTCTGGGCCTCGACGCCCTGGGAGGCATCGACGACCAGCAGCGCGCCTTCGCAGGAGGCCAGCGAGCGGGAGACTTCGTAGCTGAAGTCGACGTGGCCGGGAGTGTCGATGAGATTGAGCTGATAGATCTCGCCGTTCTTCGCCGGGTACATCATGCGGACGGAGTGGGCCTTGATGGTGATGCCGCGCTCGCGCTCGAGATCCATAGCATCGAGGACCTGGGCCTGCATCTCGCGGGCGGTGAGCGAGCCGGTGAGCTCGAGCAGGCGGTCGGAGAGCGTGGATTTGCCGTGATCGATGTGGGCGATGATCGCGAAATTGCGGATGTGCTGACTGTCCATCGATGGAAACGGGGGCGGGACCCGACGGGCGGCGTGCCCAAGGGCAGGAAGTTCGCCGGAAAGGCCAGTTTACCATCGGCAGGAGGCCGGTCCGGGACCTACAATAAAGCATCCGACGCATGTTGACTGCAGTGAAACGAATTCTTCTGGCAGGGAGCGTTGTTGCGCTCGCGGGGCTGACCGGCTGTCCCCGGAAACCAGCGACTGCGCCGCCGCAGGCGACGGCGCCCACGATGACCCAGGCGCAGACGCCGAGCGCGCCGGCGGGCACTCCGGCAAGCGGACAGGCGGGAGCGCCGGCGTCGGGAACGGCGACCCCTGCGGAGGCGGCCCATGCTTCCGCGCCACCCGAGGAGTCGGAACAGGACCGGCAGCTGATCGACTCGGTGGAGAAGGCCTACCACGCGGGCCTGAGCGACTATCAGCAGGGGCATCTGCAGTCGGCGCGGGCCAACTTCGACTATGCCGTGGACCTGATGCTGAAATGCCACTGCGATCTGAGGGAAAACGCGGCGCTCTCGGAAGAGTTCGACCACATTGTGGACGCGGTGAACACGCTGGAAATGGACGCTCTGCAGCAGGGGACGGGTTTCGGCACGCAGCAGGAGCAGGCGCCGGCAGCGGTGGCGGGCAACATCACCACGCCGGCCAATCCGGCGGTCGCCGCCAAGGCCGAGGCCGAGTTGAAAACGACGCAGTCGGACCTGCCGCTGGTGCTGAATCAGTACGTCGAGAGTTACATCGACTTCTTCGAGAACAACCCGAAGGGGCGCGGGACGATCGTGTCTTCGCTGGAGCGGATGGGCCGTTACAAGACCATGATCGAAGGGGTGCTGAAGAAGGCAGGGCTGCCGCAGGACCTGATCTATCAGGCGTTCGCGGAGTCGGGCTTCCGGCCGGAGGCGGTGAATCCGCGGTCGGGCGCGGCGGGGATGTGGCAGTTCATGCCGTGGAGTTCCTACGGGCTGGAGCACAACGCCTGGTACGACCAGCGCTTCGATCCGGTGGAGGCGACCGAAGCGTACGCGCGAGAGATAAAAAAGGACTACGACCAGCTGGGCGACTGGTATCTGGCGATGGCGGCCTACGACTGGGGCGCGGGCAACGTGCAGAAGGCTGTGGAGCGCACCGGCTACGCGGATTTCTGGGAACTGTACAAGCGCAACAACCTGCCGCAGGAGACGAAGAACTACGTCCCGGTTTTCCTGGCGGTGACGCTGATGGCGAAAAACCCGCAGCAGTACGGGCTCGAAGACATCACGCCGGATCCGCCTCTGGTGATGGATACGGTGACGACGAACTATGCCGTGGATCTGCGGCTGGTGTCGGATATTGTGGGAGCGCCAGTGCAGGAGATTGCGGGGCTGAATCCCAGCCTGCTGCGCATGAGCACACCGCCGGACGAGTCTTTCGAGCTGCATTTGCCGGCGGGAACGGCGTCCGTGTACGAAAAGGACATTGCCGAGATCCCGGTGGACAAGCGGCGCTACTGGCGATTCCAGACAGTGAAAGAGGGCGAGACGCTGGCGAGCCTGGCGCGGACATGGCGTGTGAGAGAGTCGGAGCTGGCGTTTGTGAACCAGCTGGATGCCGGTGCCGATGTGTCGCCGGGCGATACGCTGGTGATTCCGCTGGCGCCGGTGAGCGAGCGGGCCGCGCTGCGCAGCACCTTGTATCGGCCGCGGCGAGGAGACACGCTGGTGACCATCGCCGACCGCTTCGGCGTCACCGTGCCGGAACTGCGGCGCTGGAACCATCTGCGCAACAGCGCCATCGTGCCGGGGCATGCCATGTATGTCGCGGAGCCGGCGCATGTGGCGTACCGCCATCGCCGATACCGGCGTTACCGTGCCTCGAGCCACAGCAGCCGCAGGCGGACGGCGCATCCCGGCACATCGCGGAGCAGGAAGAAGCCGGCACCGAAGAAGAAGAAGCGCTGACACCGCAACGCGGGTCCCGTACACTCGTAGCACTCGAAAAATAAGGAAGGGCGGATGTCCTCTCTCTACGCCGGGGTGCTCGGCGCGATCATTCTGAGTCTGCTGGTGGTGTCGCTCAGCCGGCTGGGCCGGGTGAAGACCAAGGCCGATTACCTGGTGGCGGGGCGGACGTTGCCGGCCTTCGTGCTGATCTTTACGCTGCTCTCGTCGTGGATCGGCTCGGGGTCTCTGCTGGGCGGAGCCGAGAACGCCTACCAGCATGGCTTTGCGGCGCTGTGGCAGGCGGGCGGCGGCTGGGCGGGGCTGCTGCTGATCTACTACATCGCGCCGCGGGCGCGCAAATTTGCGCAGTTCACGATTCCCGATCTGCTGGAAGCCCGGTACAACCAGACGGCGCGCGTGCTGGGCGTGATTGCGGTGCTGTTCGCCTATACGGCGATCACCAGCTATCAGCTCATCGGCGGTGGCGACATTCTGCATCTTGTTTTTCCGACGGCGATCACGGCCACGCTGGGCAGGTACATCGTGACGGTATTCGTGATCGTGTTTACCGCGATTGCGGGTATGGCGTCAGTGGCCTACATGGACGTGGTGATCGGTTTGCTGGCGACGATCACGATGTGCGCGGCGCTGCCGGTGCTGATTCATCACGCGGGTGGGTGGGGCGCGGTGCACCAGGCGCTGCCGGCTACGCACTTCGAGGTGCTCGGCGATCTGAGCTTCACGCAGGCGATGGAGCTGATGGTGCCGACGATGCTGCTGATGCTGGGCAACCAGGCGATGTATCAGAAGTTCTTCTCGGCGAAATCGGAGAGGGACGCACGCGTTGCTGTGGTGGGGTGGATCATCGGGACGGTGATTCTGGAGACGGTGATTGTGGCGATTGCGGTGGTGGGCTCGGCGCTGTTTCCCCACGGCGAGGTGGCGCACCGGCCGCGGGAGATCATTGCTTTCTCGGCGCTGCATGGGCTGCCGGCTTGGCTGGGAGCGCTGCTGATGGGTGCGGTGTTCGCGAAGATCATGTCGACGGCCAACAATTTTCTCTTCTCACCGGCGACGAACCTGATCAACGACGTGTTTGTGCGGTATATCTCGCCGGACGCGTCAAACAAGCGGGTGCTGCTGGTCTCGCGGCTGATGGTGGTGCTGCTGGGTATTTGGGCGCTCTACCAGGCGATGGGGACGCAGAGCGTGCTGCAGAAGACGATCTACGCCTACACGATTTATGCCGCGGCGCTGACGCCGGTGATTCTGGCGGCCTTCTACTGGAAGCGCGCCAACGCGGCGGGCGCGGCCACGGCGATTGCGGCGGGGACGTTTATCACGGTTTTCTGGGACACGGCGTTTGTGCGGGCGCACGTGCCGGTGTGGGCAGCATCGTCGGACTTCGCGATCTTCCCTGCCCTGGGCGCGGCGTTGGTTGGGCTGGTGGGAGTGAGTATGGTCACGCGGCCTCCGTCGAAGGAGCAGGTGGATTTGTTTCACGGGGCTGCTTCGGAAGCAGCGACGGATTAGTAGGAACGCGCGGCTTAGGCCTTCGCGGAGAATTCGCGAGCAATCAGCTCCAACCCTTCTTCTGTCGTGTGGATCCGTCCTTCGAGCTGTGCATCTTCGGCTAACGCAAGCATCTCTTTGAATTGTGGACCGGGTTTGTAACCAGCACTGATCATATTGCGCCCGGTGACGAGCAACTGCGGGCGGACTTCTTCTTCGGGTAGCTCTTCCCTTCTCCGCCGGGCAAAATCGTAGAGCGAGAGATCGCCGTGGCTGGAGAGCACGTCGAGGCGATGGAGCGCGAGGTGCTCGTCGAACTGGGGCAGGCGGAAGAAGCGCTTCAGCGTCGAGTCTTTCATTTTCTGCACGACTCCGAAGCGCATGTGGTTCTCGACCAGGGCGAGGATCTGTGCGCAGTCGTCGTTGGAGAAGCGGAGACGGCGCAGGATTGCGTGGGCGATCTTCACGCCGACTTCGACGTGGCCGTTAAAGCGGATGCGGTCCGGCGAATTGTGCGAGAAGGTCGCAGGCTTGCCGATGTCGTGCAGGAGCGCGCCCCAGGCGAGTGTGGGCGAGGCGCCGGCAGGCAGCTTTTCCAGCAGGAGCAGGGTGTGGATCCAGACGTCGCCCTCGGGGTGGTACTCGGGCGGCTGGGCAACGTTGTGCAGCTTCGTGACCTCGGGCAGAACTTCGCGCAGGAGGCCGGTCGAGTCCAGCAGCTCAAAGGCGCGGCGCGCGTGGCCTTCGGTGAGCATGCGGGTCAGCTCGTCGCGGACACGCTCCCGGCTGACCTGAGCGATGCCCGTCGCAAACTGACGGATGGCGCGCTCGGTGGCGGGTTCGATGGTGTACTCGAAGCGCGCGGCGAAGCGGATGGCGCGCAACATGCGCAGCTTGTCTTCTTCGAAGCGGCGGTGGGGCTCGCCGATGGCGCGGACGATGCCGTCGCGGAGGTCCTGCTGGCCACCGACATAGTCGAGAACGGCAGAGGTGAGGTTGCAGGTTTGCGCGTGCAGGATGGGGTCAAACATCATGCCGTTGATGGTGAAGTCGCGGCGGAGGACGTCCTCCTGCGCGCTGGCAGAAAAGTGGACTTCGGTGGGGTGGCGGCCGTCGTGGTAAGCAACATCGGAACGAAATGTCGCCACTTCTGTGACGATTTCCGCTCCTTCCTCGTCGTCGCAGACCAGCACGACGCCGAAATGGGCGCCGACAGCGAAGGTTTGCGGGAACAGGTTCAGGACGATGTCGGGATGCGCGCTGGTGGCGACGTCGAAATCCTTGGGAGGCACGCCGAGGAGGAGGTCGCGCACGCAGCCTCCGGCAAAATACGCCTCGTGGCCGGCGGCGCGGAGGCGGGCGACGATGCGTTCTGCGGCGTGTTGGGCGGCGGTCGACAATGGATTCCTGGGCGATCGGTTCTATGCAATCCCACTTCGGCCAAATTCGGGCAGATATGGGGCACCCGCAGGGTCGACGGGAACACCTTCTACTATAGAGATGTGGCTTCGGCGGGCGGCGGACTGATTCTGGGCATTGAAACCTCGTGCGATGAGACGGCGGCAGCGGTGGTGCGCCGGGGCACGGAGATCCTGTCGAATACGGTCGCGTCGCAGATCCCGATCCATGCTCCTTATGGCGGCGTGGTGCCGGAGCTGGCTTCGCGCGAGCACCTGCGGAATATTCTGCCGGTGGTGCGGACCGCACTGGCGGAGGCGGGCGTAGCCTGGGACGATCTCGGTGCCATTGCTGTGACGGAGGGTCCGGGGCTGGCCGGCGCGCTGCTGGTGGGCATCAGTTTTGCGAAGGCGCTGGCGTATGCGCTGGAGAAGCCGCTGATCGCGGTGAATCACCTGGAAGGGCATATTCACGCGGTCCTGCTCTCCTCGCAGCAGCCCAAGGGAATGCCGGCGGACGAGAATCGCGGCAGATCGAACGAGGACCTTCGGGGGCGGACTCTGGCTCTTGTGGTGTCCGGCGGGCACACGCATTTGTATCTGGCGCAGACGGCGAATGGGGATTGGACCTACCGCAACGTGGGCCGCACGGTGGACGATGCCGCCGGCGAGGCCTTCGACAAGGTGGCCAAGGTGCTGGGGCTGGGATATCCGGGAGGGCCGTGGATCGATGCGCTCGCGCCGCATGGGAATCCCGCGGCCGTGCCGTTTTCGTTTTCGCAGATCAAGGCCAAGGTGCACCGCAGAGGCGAGCCGGGGGCGCTCGATCCGGCCGAGGAGATTTATTTTTCGTTCAGCGGGATCAAGACCGCGGTCCTGCGCTACACGAAGGTCTACGAGATGGGGGACGGCATTGAGCGGCGACGGGCGGCGCTGGCCGAGATCGCGAATCCCACGCCCGAAGATGTGCTGGGACTGTGCGACCGGCGCACGCTGGACCTGATCGCCTCGTTCCAGCGGTCGGTGATCGACGACCTGCGGCGCAAGACGTTCCGCGCTGCGGAGCGCTTCGGGGCGGATCGCGTGCTGGTTTCGGGCGGCGTGGCGGCCAATCGCGAGTTGCGGGTGCGCTTCACGGCGGAGGCGGCGGAGCGCGAGCTACCGATTGCGTTTCCCTCGCTCGCGCTGGCCACCGATAACGCCGCTATGATTGCGGCAGCGGCCTGGCCCAAATTTGTAGCGGGCGCTGTTGCCGATGAGGCGCTGACCGCGGAGCCTGGCCTGAAGCTGGGGCGCTGATCCGAACGCCATTGGCGTGGGGCCGCGCTGCTAGAATCGAGCCTGAAGAATCTCATGGAACAGCAAGAATCCAAAGCAGAAACGGCTCAACCCGCCCTGTCGCCTGACAGCGGGCGACAAGAGTGGGGCACCCACTCGACGGTTCAGTTGCGGCTGTACAACACGCTCTCCGGCCAGGTGGAGACGCTGGCGCCGATGGACGGCCGGGCGCTGCGCATGTATGCGTGCGGGCCAACGGTTTACGACTACGGGCACATCGGCAACTTCCGCACGTTTCTCCAGGTAGACGTGCTGCGGCGCACGCTGCGGCTGTTGGGCACCGAGGTGCGCCACGTCATGAACATCACCGACGTGGACGACAAGATCATTCGCAACGCTACGAATGCCGGCATCGATATCGGTGAGTACACGCGGAAGTACGAGGACGCTTTTTTCGAGGACCTGAAGGCGCTGGACGTGGAACGGCCAGAAGTGATCGCGCGGGCGACCGAGCATATTCCGACGATGGTTTCGCTCATCGAGCGGCTGGCGGAGCAGGACATCGCGTATCGCGCGGAGGATGGCTCGTGGTATTTCCGCATCGCGCGCTTTCCAGAGTACGGAAAGCTTTCGAAGAAGGATTTTGCCGGGATCAGCGACGGCGCGCGCATCGATGTGGATGAGTACGAGAAGGATTCGGCGCGCGACTTTGCGCTGTGGAAAGCGCCGAAGCCGGGAGAGCATCAGTGGCAAACCGCGCTGGGACCGGGACGGCCGGGCTGGCACATCGAGTGCTCGGCCATGGCGATGGAGTTTCTGGGCGAGAGCTTCGATCTGCACGCGGGCGGTGAGGATCTGATGTTTCCGCACCATGAGAATGAAATCGCGCAGTCGGAGTCGGCTTCGCACAAGAGCTTCGCGCGACACTGGTTCCACGTGCGCTTCCTGCTGGTCGAGGGCAGGAAGATGGCAAAATCCGAGGGCAACTTCTACACACTGCGCGATCTGCTGCTGCGCGGGTATAAGGCCTCGGCCATTCGCATGCTGCTGATCTCGGTTCCCTATCGGCAACAGCTGAATTTCACGTTTGAGGGGCTGGCGGCGGAGACGGTCGCGGTGGAACGGCTGCGGAATTTTCACGAGCGCGTTGCGAAGACGCAGTGGGCGGAGCGCAGCGCCAGCAACGGCGCGGGGAGCGAAGTGAAGGCTTATGCACACGAGACGCGGGCGAAATTCCTGGCCGGTCTGGCGGATGATCTGAACACCGCCGAGGCACGCGCCGCGATCTTCGAGATGGTCCGCTTCGTGAACGCGAAGGCGGATGCTGGGGCGTTCTTCGCCGATGACGCGCCGGTGGTGCTGGACGTGCTGCGGGAGTTCGATCGGGTGTTTGCCGTACTCGAAGATCACGACGCGGAGTGGACCGCATTCACGCTGGACTGGGCGGAGAAGGTGGGGCGACTGGGCGAAGCGTCTCCCGAGGTGCTGGCGACGCGGGGCGTGACCGATGCCGAGATCGAGGCGCTTGTCGCGGAACGGACGCAGGCGAAGAAGACCCGGAATTTTGCCCGCGCCGATGCGATCCGCAACGAGCTGGCGGCGAAGGGCATTCTGCTGGAGGACTCGAAGGACGGGGTGCGCTGGAAGCGGAAATAGCGGGCTGGGCCTGTGTGGTCTATACTTATGGTATATATCTAGGACAGGAGATTCCGATGCCCGAAACTCAAACTGCAAAGCTCTTCCAGAATGGGCGGAGCCAGGCCGTCCGCCTTCCACGGGAGTTCCGTTTTTCAGGGGACCGTGTGCGCATACGCAAGACGCCAGAAGGGATTCTGTTGCAGCCCATGATTTCGGATGTGAGCGAGTGGTTTTCCGCCCTGGATGACTGCGGCGAGGGCGCTTTCCCGAAGAAGGACCGGAACCAGCCTGTAACGCCATCGCGCCGGGTCTTTGAGTGAGCTACCTGCTCGATACAAATGCCTGTATTGCCCTGATCAACGGTGAGCCGCCCCACGTGCGCCGTCGGCTGGATGAAGTTCTGCGCGACGACAATGCGGTATTTGTGTCTTCGATTGTTCCTTTTGAACTCGGGTACGGGGTTGAGAAGAGCGCACGGCAGACATTCAACCGGCATCGTCTTGAAGTTTTCCTGGCAGGACCTGTCTCGACGCTGCCCTTCGAAGATGCCGACGCAGAAGTCGCCGGACGCATACGAGCGCAGTTGGAGCGGCTGGGCCGACCGATCGGCGCCTACGATTTGCTGATTGCGGGCCAGGCCCTGCGCCATGATCACGTGCTGGTCACGGCCAACAGTTCGGAATTCCGCCGCGTGAAATTGCTGCGCTGGAAAGACTGGTCGAAGCGCTGATCGGAAGCTCTCGGGCGATTCCGCGCCGACTCAGGAGCGCGGTTCTTCTTCTTCCTGGGTTGGGGCGACGGGGCGCAGCAACGGGAAGAGGATCACGTCGCGGATGGAGCGGGCGCCGGTCAGGACCATGGTGAGACGGTCGATGCCGATGCCTTCGCCGCCGGTGGGCGGCAGGCCGTAGGCGAGGGCGCGGACGTAGTCGAGGTCCATCTGGTGGGCTTCCTCGTCGCCGCGCTCGTGCTGGGCCATTTGATCCTGAAAGCGGCGGAGCTGCTCCACGGGATCGTTCAGCTCGCTGAAGGCGTTGCCCAGCTCGAATCCGCCGATGTAGAACTCGAAGCGCTCCACCCAGTCGGGCTCGTCGGGCTTTTGCTTGGACAAAGGCGAGACGGCCAGGGGGAACTCGTAAATGATGGTGGGCTGGATGAGGTTTTCTTCGGCGACGGCCTCGAAAACGGAGGCAATAGCCCAGCCCGCAGAACGTCCCTTTCTCAGCTCACTACGAGTAAGCGAGAAAATCGCCTCAATCCGACTGAAATACGTCACTGTGCCCACGTTAACGTCGCCAACAGTGGTCCGGGACTGAGCTTCCTCTAATAATTCGCCGCTCTTAACTGACCATTGATTATGCGAAGCCTTGGCCCTGTCTAGCATGCTTCCGACCGCTTCAGCGTTGGCAAAATCTCCCATAGCTGGGCGCTGGCCAAATTGATCTTCCGGCCACCACTTAATGATCGCCTCCCGCATCGTCAGTGTTTCCCACTTGGCGAGATCGATCTCCACGCCATTGAAGTGCGTGATCGTCGTTCCGTTCGCCTCTTTGGCCACAAAGACAATGAGCTCCTTCGTCAGCTCGATCAGGTCTTTGTAGTTCGCGTAGGCCTGGTAGAACTCCAGCATGGTGAACTCGGGGTTGTGCTGGGTGGAGATGCCTTCGTTGCGGAAGTTGCGGTTGATCTCGTAGACGCGGTCGAAGCCACCGACGACCAGCCGCTTCAGATACAGCTCCGGGGCGATGCGGAGGAAGAGATCCATGTCGAGCGTGTTGTGGTGCGTCTTAAACGGTCGCGCCATGGCGCCGCCGGCGATGGGCTGCATCATCGGGGTCTCGACTTCGATGTAGCCGCGGTCGTCGAAGAATTTGCGCATGGCGCGCAGCACCGCGGCCCGTTTGACGAAAACGTCGCGGACGTGAATTTCTTCGGCCTTTTGCGCCTCGGTCGCTCCCTCCGGAGCCTCGTTCAGCACGCTGTTCATGAAGAGATCGACATAGCGCTGGCGGTAGCGCAGCTCGACGTCGGAGAGGCCGTGGTATTTCTCCGGCAGGGCGAGGAGCGCCTTGCTGAGAAACGTGATCGTCTCCACGTGGACGGTGAGCTCGTTGGTGCGGGTGCGGAAGAGATAGCCGGTGACGCCGATGTGGTCGCCGAGGTCGAGCTGCTTGTAGAGGTCGAAGGCGGCGTCGCCGACGGCGTCTTTGCGGACGTAGATTTGCAGGCGCTGGCCTTCCTGCTGCAGCGTGGCGAAGCCTGCCTTGCCCTGCTGGCGGATGGCCATGAGGCGGCCGGCGGCGGCGATGGGCACGCGGGTGGCTTCGAACTGCTCACCGGTCCACGAATCATGGTCGGCGCGGATGGCGGGAAGGGTCCGCAGCGGATGATCGGCGGGCGGCGCAAAGGTGTTGGGATAGGCGGGCTGCCCGGCGGCGGCAATCTGCTTCAGTTTTTCCTGGCGAAGCGCGTACAGATTGCGCTCAAATTCAGACTCGAACACGGACGAACCTCGGAAGAGTGACAGACTTCAGGTCTGGTTCGAGTATAACTTTCGCTTTGCCGCGCTTTGGATGGTGGCGGCTGGTGTATAACAGTCCGGGAGCCAGGCCCGGACCCATGCCGCAGGAGCAGAATCCAAAACAAGCGAAGTCTGCCCGGCCGTCGCCCATGATGAGCGCATTTGTGCGCGCCGAGCGGCTCATGCAGATTGCGTTCGTCCTGCCCGGCTCGGTGTTTGTGGGCTGGATTGCCGGCGCCGCCCTCGACAAATGGCTGCACCAGCACTGGATTTACCTGGCCGGACTGGCTCTGGGCGCGGTCATGGGATTCGTGCAGGTCTTCCGGATCGTCCTCGGCAACGAAAAAGAGATGGAGAAAGAGGACCGGTGAGCCCCGAAACCGGCGTTCCGCCGACCGGCGCCAACGAGATGAGCGACAGCGACCTGCGCCGCATGCTGGGCCGCTCGCTGCGCCTGGTCGCGATCTTCGCGCCCATCCTCTTTCTGGTGTTCACCTTCACCATGGGCTGGCAGTCGGGGCTGCTGCTGCTGGCGGGGGCCGTGATTTCCTGGACCGGCATTTACGAGTGGCGCAGCCTGGCCATGGCCATTTTCGCCCAACTCGACAACCAGCAACCGCCGGGTACCATGCGGCGCACGGTGGTGCTGTTTTTTATCCGTCTGGGGATGGCACTTGTGATTCTCTATGTTAGTCTAAGATTTTTAAACGGTAATGTTTACGCACTGGTGGCGGGCCTGGGGCTGGCGGTTCTTGCCCTCTCGATCGAAGCGGTTCGCCTCCTGCGCTGATCGCTTCAACGCACCTGTCGCCTGAAGGAATCCACCCTGCAACCATGCTGATCTGGATTGAGCTTCTCACCCGATTGCTGAACGACTGGTTTGCCGCGCCCACCGACGCCCTGCTCCGGGCCGTCGGCGTTCATCCTCTGCATCCCAGCCATCCCATCAACAACACGCTGACCGAAGAGCTGATCGTCGTGGGCGTGCTGATCGCCTTCTTCATCGCGGTGCGCCTGATGCTCAGCGTGGAGAAGCCGGGCAGTTCGCAGCATCTGGCCGAAGTGATCCACGAGTTTGTGAACGGCCAGGCGGAACAGGTGATGGGCCACGGCCAGGATCCGCACCTGCCGGTGATGACCTGCCTGCTCGTCTTTATTCTGCTGTGCAACTGCATGGGCCTGTTACCCGGAGTGGAAACCCCCACGGCCAATCCCGTTGTGCCGCTGGCGCTGGCGGTGTTCACCTTCATCTATTACAACTTCCATGGCGTGCGCGCGCAGGGACTTTTCCGGTATCTGAAGCACTTTATGGGACCAGTAGGCTGGCTGGCCTGGCTGATGTTCCCCATCGAGGTGGTCTCCAACTTCATCCGCATTCTGTCGCTCACGGTTCGTCTGTTCGCCAATATGCTGGCCAGCGATCTGATCACGCTGATCTTTTTTTCCATGATCCCGCTGGCTCTGCCCATCGTCGGACTGGGGCTGCACCTGTTCGTGGCCGTAATTCAGGCCTACATTTTCATGCTGCTGACCGCCATTTACCTGGCGGAGGCGACCGCACACGCCGAGGAGCATTAATCAGGGATTTCCGCCGGAGAACCGCTTCCACTCCGGAGAGGAAAACGCCGTTCAGCGTGAGGGGGCCAGCACGGTGAGCCTCAACCACCCACTGGCGGCAATCTTACGGAAGCAGGAGAAAGCAATGCGCAAACTGCAATATCTGTTCATGGCCCTGGGCGCCCTCTTCCTGGCGACTCCGGCCTTCGCTCAGGCGACGGGCGGCGGCTCGTCCAGCATGGTGCCCATCGGCGCGGGTATCGGCATGGGAATCGCTTCCGGTCTCTGCGGCATCGGCCAGGGCCGCGCCGCCGGTTCGGCCACTGAGGCGATCGCCCGCAATCCCGGAGCGCGCGCCGGCATTATGACCATGCTGATGCTCGGCCTGGCCTTCATGGAATCCCTGGCCCTGTTCACCTTCGTGATCATCATCATGAAGGTAAAGTAGTGTCACTCAGGACGCGAAAAACTCCCTGCCTCGGCAGGGAGTTTTTCATTGTGGTGCGGAGACCTACTGCTGCAGGGACTTCAAATACGCCGTGAGGTTGACAATCCGCTGCTGTTCCTGGATGCCAGGCGTGGCTGAGCCTCTCGCGAGGGACCGGAAGGCCGTGCCCCAGATGGGCATTTCCTGAGAGCCGTGCGCCGCATTTTCCGTGCCGAACTGCAGCACCGTGACAATATGCATATCGGGGAAATGGCCCCCGTTGTTCTTCGCCAGCACCGTCAGGTCGGTCGGCGGTGTTTTCATCGCGCTGGCAGCAGGTCCGTTCCCTCGGCCGTCGGAGCCGTGGCAAACTGCGCAGTAGCTGTTGTACATCTGTTTCCCGGAAGCCGCCGAGGTTGGCCTGATGGGCACTTCCCTGATTTGAGTCGTCTGGGCTATCCCGAACGCGGCGGTCGCAAACATTACCGCCACGAATGCAACGTGGATTCGATTCGGCATAAAACCCCCCTTTCCGGGATTTAATGCTGCTCTCCGCGGGCAACGGCTGTATGTGACAGTGGGCACAAGGAGCCCCCGCTGGTAACCCCTCTGGTTCGGGCTCGGCCACTCTCTCTAGTGGCGAACCCGCAAACCTTACACACAGATAAGCTTGCGGAACGCTGTAGTCGAATCCGGCGCCGTCTGGTACAAAGGATCAACGCCGCAGCCCCGTCGCCCTCCGGCGCTCGCTCCCCCATCCGCAGTGCGGTCAAAAATCCAGGGTGGGCCCCTTCATCTCCAGGAGGCGAAGATGCATTCCGATCTCTCCCGTCGTACATTCTTCCGCATCGCAGCCGGCGCGACCGCGGCAGCAACGGTTCCCCTGCTCGGCGAACCCCAGTTGGCCAGGGCGCAGCGGATGGGCCTCCCCCACGAAATGCCGTCCGGGGCGGTGCGCATCGACGCCAATGAGAACCCGCTGGGCCCGTGCAGCGGCGCCTGCGCGGTCATCAGCAGCCTGATTCCCGAAGGCGGCCGGTATGACGACGATCTGACGGTGCAACTGATCAACACCTTCAGCGCCATGGAGGGTCTGAAGGACGGCTATGTGCTGGCGTACGCAGGCTCGACCGAACCGCTGAATTATTCCGTTCTCGCCTTCACCTCTCCTGAGCGTAGCTACGTCACCGCGGACCCCGGCTACGAGGCCGGCATGTATGCCGCCACCGGCAACGGCGCCAGGGTGGTGAAGGTGCCGCTCACGAGCAATTATGCGCACGACGTGCGCGCCATGGTGGCGGCCGACCCCAATGCGGGCGTGCTCTATATCTGCAATCCGAACAACCCAACGGGCACGATCACCAGCCGCGCCGATATCGAGTACACGCTGGAGCACAAGCCGCAGGGTTCTATCCTGCTGATCGACGAGGCCTACATCCACTTCTCCGATGCGACGCCGTCGATCGATCTGGTGAAGGCGGACAAGGACCTGATCGTGCTGCGGACGTTCTCGAAGATCTACGGCATGGCGGGACTGCGCTGCGGGCTGGCCATTGGACGGCCCGATTTGCTGGCGAAGATCCAGAAATACGGTATGAACTTCATGCCGATTCTGGCGGTGGCTGCGGCGAACTGCAGCCTGCAACAGCCCACTTTGGTGGCAGAGCGGCGCAAGATCAACACGGATAACCGGAACGACGTCTTCGCCTGGCTCACCGCGAACCACTATCGGTTCATCCCGTCGCAGACGAACTGTTTTATGGTGGACACCGGCCGGCCCGGCAAGGAAGTGATGGCCGCCATGGCGCAGCGGAACGTCTATATCGGACGCGTGTGGCCGATTATGCCGACCTGGGTGCGCATTACGGTGGGCACCCACAGCGAGATGGCTCAGTTCCAGCAGGCATGGAAGGAAGTAATGGACGGACCGACCCGCGCACAGGCGGTTCCGGGAGCCGAGGATTCCGGGATGGCCCACCTGGGGAGACGCGATCTGCCGCCCCATCTGCGGGACCGGGTTACGGCTGTCTGAACTGAACTGGCTTCTCGGATTCTGAAGCCCGCCTCTGGCAACCTTAGCGCAGGGCGGTGTTCATCTGGGGTGCGGGAGCCGGGGTGGGCATCGGCTGACTGAGGGATGTGTAGGTCTGCGCGCCTGCCTGAGCCGCCGACAGAACGTTCTGTGGGACGATACCGAGGATGAGCGTTGTGACGGCTGTGAGGAAGAGCGCAATCAGCAAGGGCATGGAAGGCCGCGGAATGCTCATTACCGGAGCCGTTTCCGCCGGGCGCGCATAGATGGCAGCAACCACCCGCAGATAATAGAACGCCGCGATGCCGCTGTTGATGAGACCGATGATCGTCAGCCAGACCATGCCGGAGTGCAGCGCCGCGGCAAAGACATAGAACTTGCCGAAGAAACCGCCGGTGAAAGGAATGCCGATGAGCGAAATGAGGAACAGCGCCATGGCGCCGCCCAGCAGCGGCGAGCGGTAGGCCAGGCCACGATAGTCGTCGATCATCGTCAGGCGGTCGTCGTAGCCGCCGACGTGGCTGATCACCGCGAG
This sequence comes from Acidobacteriaceae bacterium, assembly GCA_049579805.1. Classification (GTDB taxonomy): domain Bacteria; phylum Acidobacteriota; class Terriglobia; order Terriglobales; family Acidobacteriaceae; genus Palsa-343. The sequence goes on along the minus strand of JBAUOP010000033.1, from coordinate 67,154 downwards.
GATGCCCACGTTCATGGCGGCATACGACACTGCGTAGAAAACAGCCGCGGCAATGCCGTCCGCCGAAAAAGCCGTGAATGCCACGAGCAGATAGCCTGCGTGGGCGATGGAGGAGTAGGCCAGCAGCCGCTTCACATTGCGCTGGCGCAAGGCCCCCAGGTTGCCGATGGTCATGGAGAGCACCGCGAGCCACCACAGGATGGGCACCCAGTGCGTGTGCAGGAACGGCAGAGCTCCGTAGACAATGCGCAGCAGGACCGCAAAGGCGGCGACTTTGGGGCCGGTAGACATGAGCGCGACCACCGGCGACGGAGCGCCTTCATAGACGTCGGGCGTCCAGACATGGAAGGGCGCCGCGGAAACCTTGAAGCCGAGGCCGACGATAATCATCGCGAGGCCGACATAGAGGAGCCATGGCGTCTGCGTTGCGGCCGCATGCACGGCGAGGAAGTCGATGCGAGTCGATCCCGTCGCGCCGAAGATCAGGGCAATTCCGTAAAGAAAGAAGGCGGTTGCGAACGAGCCCAGCAGGAAGTACTTCAGCGCGGATTCGGGGCTCTTCGCGCTCTTGCGCCGGAAGCCCGCCATGATGTAGGTGGAGATCGACGAGATTTCGAGAGCCACGAAGATCAGCAGCAGCTCGGTGGCGCAGGTCATGAACATCATGCCCACGCCACTGAAGAGCATCAGGGCGAAGAGCTCGCCCAGGCCTTCGGTGGTGTCGGATACGGAATCCAGCGTAATCAACACGGCGGTCAAAACAATGCCGGCGATCAGCACATGGAAAAAGACACTGAAAGCGTCGGTGCGGACGACGTTGAAATACGCCGTGCCCGGAGGCAGCGAGTATTGCCACAGGCTCGCCGCCAGAGCCGCCAGAGCGCCGAGCGCCGCCAGCCAGCCAAGGGGTTTGCGGCTCGCGCCCTTCGCCATCGTGGCATCGGCGAGCATGATCAGAATCCCGGCCAGGGTGAGGACGATCTCCGGCAGAATGCGCAGCGCGTTCATGGCTTCTCCGTTCCCATGGCCGCCGGAACCGGGGCGGGCATCGCCGGCGCCGGCGCAGCGCGGCTCGCGGTTACGCTGGCGGGATTCGCCAGGCCGGTCATCGCTCCGTCAATGGCTTTGATCCAGTAAGGCGAGAGCACCCCCATGGCCAGCATCAGGACCGCCATCGGCCAGAGGGTGAAGTGCTCGCGCGCATTCAGGTCCAGGCTCACGCGGTTCAACACCAGCGAGGAGGGCTGGCCGTAGAAGATCCGCTGCACCATCCACAGCATGTAGGACGCGCTCAGGATCACCCCCAGCGTCGCCACCCCTACCCAGGCCGGGTGCACCGGGAAGCTGCCGCTGAGGACCAGGAACTCGCCGATGAATCCGTTGAGGAGGGGCAGCCCGACCAGCGCCAGCGAAGTGATGACCCAAAGGGTCGCCAGCATGGGAAGCCGGGTCGCCAGGCCGCCATAGAGGGACATATCGTAGGTGCCGTAGCGCTCATAGAGGAAGCTGACCAGGACCAGCAGCGCGCTGCCGGTAATGCCTTCGTTCAGCGTCTGGAAGACCGCGCCGTTCAGGCCGGTCAGAGCGAAGCAGAAGATGCCGAGGATGCAGAAGCTGAGATTGCCGAGAATGGAGTAGGCGACCAGACGCTTCATGTCGCTTTGCGCCAGCGCCAGCAGTGCGCCGTAGAGAATGCCGATGACCGCAAGGGCGATCATCAGAGGCGCAATGACGCGGGACTGCGCCGGAAAGAGTCCCAGGTTGAAGCGGAAGATCGAGTAGAGGCCGAGCTTGCCGGCGACCACCATCGCCATGGCCGTGGGCGCTTCGTGGATCACGTCGGCGAGCCAGCCGTGGAGTGGAAATACCGGAACCTTGACGGCGAAGGCCACGAGGAACGCCAGCGAAGCCCAGCCAAGGGCGGCGGCGCCGAGCCCGAGGCTGCCCGAAGCCAGCAGGGTCTGCAACTGGTCAAACTCAAACGTGCCGGCCTTCGCGTAGAGCCAGAGGATCGCGACGAGCAACAGGCCCGAGGGAAGGAAGGTGTAGATGAAGAATTTGAGGGCGGCCTGGCGCCCGCGGCTGGGGCCGAACATGGCAATCAGGATGGCCATGGGCACCAGGGACAGCTCCCAGAAGCCGTAGTAGAGGATCAGGTCCAGCGCCACGAAGACACCGATCATGGCGGTCTGCTGCAGCAGGAAGAAGAAGTAAAACTCCTTGGTCCGCGTCTCAATGGCGCGCCAGGAGACCAGCACGCCGATGGGCCCGAGGAAGGTGGTCAGCAGCACCAGCCACAGGGAAAGGCCGTCCACACCGAGGTGATAGCGGATCGCCGGATTCGCGACCCAGGCGTTGTTCTCGACAAACTGGAAGCCGTGCTGCGCGTAGTCGAAATGGGCCGGCAAGTGCAGCGACAGGCCGAACGTCAGCAGGGTCACCAGCAGGGTGAAAACCTGAATGACGCGGCCCCGGCGCGGCAGCAGGGCCACCACCAGCGCGCCCCCGGTGGGCACGAAGGTGATCAGCGTCAGGATGCGGTCAGTCAGCACAGTTCCCTTCCTCGTCCCTCTCTAGCGCGGCACAAACTGCGCAATCCAGCCAAAATACGAGCCCGCCAGCAGCAGCGCGGCGAACAACGCGAGCCATCCGGCATAGGAGCGGATATTGCCGGACTGAATGCGCGCCACCAGCGCGCCGAATCCCTGCGCGGAGTAACCGGCGGCCAGTCCGCCGCCGTCGATCACGCCGCGGTCGACGAGCACGCTCAGCACCCAGCGAGCCAGGAAGAGCACGGGCGCTACAACGATTGCGCCATACAGCTCGTCCACCCAGTATTTGTTAACGATGAGGGCATACAGCCCGTGCATCCGCTGCGCCAGTCGGTCCGCCGTGCCCGGCCGCAGATAGTACATCCAGTGCGCGACCCACCAACCGGACGCCGCCACCAGCGTGGAGAGAATCGCGAGCAGGATCTCGATCGATTTGCCCCCACCAGCCCCGGCCTGCCCGTAGTTCAGGTGGAGGGCCTCCACTGCCGGGCTCAGGAAATGCGCAAACCAGTTGCTCCCCCCGAGGCCCTCGGGCCAGCCCATCCACCCGCCGATGACGGAGAGAATCGCAAGGATGATCATCGGCCACAGCATGACCTGGGGGCTCTCGTGGACGCCGTGTCCGTGTCCGTGGCTGCCGTGCGGATCTGCCTCGACGACCAGCTTCGTATCAGAGCGAGCATGCACCGCGGCTCCTTGCTCCTGTGCCGCCGCTGTGCGGCTTTCGCCGAAGAAGGTCATGTACCAGAGCCGGAACATATAAAAGGATGTGAGTCCGGCCGTGATCAGGCCGACGGCCCACAGGATCTTGCCCCCGCCTGGCGTGATAAAGGCCTGGTAGAGAATCTCGTCTTTGCTGACAAAGGCGGCCAGCGGAGGCACGCCAGAGATGGCGAAGACCGCCGCGGTCATGGTCCAGAAGGTGATGGGAATCTTTTTGCGCAGTCCGCCCATCACGCGCATATCCTGCTGGCCGCCGAGCGCGTGGATCACCGATCCCGCGGCGAGGAAGAGCAGGGCCTTGAAGAAGGCGTGCGTGACCAGGTGAAAGATGCCCGCGGAGTAGGCGGCCACGCCGCAGGCCAGGAACATGTATCCGAGCTGCGAGACGGTCGAATAGGCCAGCACGCGCTTGATATCGGTCTGCGCCATGCCGATGGTCGCGGCAAAGAAGGCTGTCGCTACACCGATGATCGCGACGACCGTCAGCGCAACCGGGGCGCGGTCAAAGAGGACGTGGGTGCGGGCGATCATGTAAACGCCCGCGGTGACCATGGTTGCCGCGTGAATCAGCGCGGAGACCGGGGTTGGACCTTCCATAGCGTCGGGCAGCCAGAGGTAGAGCGGAATCTGCGCGGACTTGCCGGTGGCGCCGAGCACCAGAAAGAGGGCGATGGCGGTCAGGAAGCCGGCACCCTGCCAGTCTGGATGCAGGGCCACGGAATGAAAGATGGTCGCGAAGCGCAGCGTGCCGAAGTGGGCGATCAGCAGGAACATGGCCAGCAGGAAGCCGACGTCGCCGACGCGATTGTAGATGAATGCTTTCTTGCCGGCATTCGCCGCCGAATCGCGGTTGTAGTAGAAGCCGATCAGCAGATAGGAGGCCAGGCCCACGCCTTCCCAGCCCACGAACATCAGCAGGAAATTGTCCGCCAGCACCAGGGTGAGCATGAAGAAGAGGAAGAGGTTCATGTAGGCGAAGAAGCGCCAGTACCCTTCCTCTTCGGCCATGTAGCCGACCGAATACACGTGGATGAGAAAGCCGACGCCGGTGACGACGCAGAGCATCACCAGGGTGAGCTGATCGAGCTGGAAGGAAAAGTCGGCGTGAAGCGCGCCGGACGCGATCCACGTGCCCCAGGTCTCCACATGCGGCAGCGTGAGCGAACCGAAGCGAACGACGATGGCGGAAACCCACAACGCCGGCAGCAGGGAGCCAATCAGGGCCACGGCGGTCACCACCGGCTTCGGCGCGCGGCGGCCCAGCAGACCGTTCACCAGGAACCCGGCGAAGGGGATGATCGGGAGAATCCAAAGGTGAAGGTCGGTCATAGCTTCATCAGGTCGATCTGGTCGACGTTAAGTGTGTTGCGCGCCCGGAAGATGGCGATGATGATGGCGAGCCCCACCGCGGCTTCCGCGGCGGCCACCACCATGACGAAAAAGACGAAGATCTGCCCGTTCACCTGGCGCCACTCGTGGGCGAAGGCGACGAAGGTCAGGTTCACCCCGTTGAGCATGAGCTCAATCGAGAGGAAGACCGTGATGATGTTCCGCTTGATGAGAAAGGCGGCAACACCGATCGAGAAGAGGATGGCGCTGAGCACGAGGTAGTACGCAATGGGAACCATCAGTGCTCCTTCCTTGCCAGCGCCACGGCGCCGAGGATCGCGACCAGGATCAGGACCGAGGTGACTTCAAAGGGCAGCAGGAGATCGCGGAAGAGCACCTGGCTGAGCGCTCCGGTGCTCACCATGTACTCGCCCAGACGCGCCTTTCCGAACTCTCCCTGGCGCGAGAGGAAGATGTAGGCCAGCAGGGCCAGCAAAATCGCGGCACCCGGGAAGCCCGCGATATAGGCCATTCTGCTGCCGTGGGTGCGTTCTTCCTTGCCGGCGTTCAGCAGCATAATCACGAAGGTGAACAGCACCATGATGGCGCCGGAATAGACGATCACCTGTGCGGCGGCCAGAAACTCCGCGCCCAGCAGCAGATAGAGCACCGCCAGCGAGCTCATCACCACAATGAGCGACAGGGCGCTGTTGATGGGATGGCGCTGCAACAGGAGATTCAAAGCTCCCGCCACGCACAACCCGCCGAAGATGATGAACAGAGCCAGGTGCATGGGTTTACATCACTCGCAAAACTGCAGGACGACAGGGAAAAAAGAGGTGGCGAACAGAAATTTCCAAATTAGTGCACAGGCAGCTGAAGCCCCATCCAGAACGCCGTCACGACAATGTTGGCGACGGCCACCGGCACCAGAAATCTCCATCCAAACCCCATGAGTTGGTCGTAGCGGAAGCGCGGCAACGTCCCGCGCACCCAGATATACAGAAACAGAAAGCAGAAAACCTTCGCGACAAACCAGAAAATTGAGAGCAGAGCTGTGGAGACCGGGCCGCTGCCGGCGAGGAAGCTGCCGAAGGGACTGGTCCAGCCACCGAAGAACAGCAGCGTCGCTACGCAGCTCACGGTGATCATGTTGGCGTACTCGGCCATGAAGAACATGGCAAACTTCATCGAGCTGTACTCGGTGTGGTAGCCGGCGGTGAGCTCGCTCTCGGCTTCGGGCAGGTCGAAGGGCGAGCGGTTGGTTTCCGCGTAGGCCGCCATCAGATAGATAAAGAACGCAACGAACTGAAAGCCGCCGAAGAAATTCCACGAGAGCAGCCCGTGGGTGGACTGGACGTTGACGATGTCGCGCAGCCGCAGCGATCCCGAGCGCATCACCACGCCGACCAGCGAGAGTCCCAGCGCCAGCTCATAACTGATGATCTGGGCGCTGGCGCGCAGCGCGCCCAGCAGCGAATATTTGTTGTTCGACGACCATCCAGAGAGCGCGATGCCGTATACGCCGACCGAAGTGATGCCGAGGATGATCAGCAGCCCGATGCTCACGTCGGAGATCTGCAGCAGCTGCACCCCATGCCAGCGAACATCGACCCCGAACGGGACCATGGCAATCGACAGCAGCGCGCAGCTCAGCGCGATCATCGGCGCCAGCACATAGAGCGGCCGGTGCACGGCCAGAGGCATCAGGTCTTCTTTGAGGAAAAGCTTGGCGCCATCGACCAGCGGCTGCAGCAGGCCGAAGGGCCCCACCCGGCTGGGTCCCCAGCGGTTCTGGATGCGCCCCACCAGTTTGCGCTCCAGCAACACCGTGTAGGCGACCGACATCAGCAGGATCACCACCACGAGGATGATCTTGACGATGTTGATCAGCACGAACGCGAGGAAACTGGTCTCCATCCAAAAGCCTTTCAAAAACTCCTAATCCGCCGCTGTCTCCGCGGGTTTACGCGCTTCCAGAATCGAGTGCAGGGTGCGGCTGTACCGCCCCAGCGTGCCGGAACTGAAAAGCGAATCATTCGAGGGCCACACCAGATCCCTGCGGGCCGGGTCAAGCTGAATTTGTACGAGTCCTGCCCGCAGATGCTGGTCGCTCCCCGTCATCAGATCGAGCCGCGGCACGTCATAGCCGGGCACCAGCCGCTGAATCTCGTCGAAGATGGCGAAGGGATCGAAGGGGCTCACCTTTGGTTCCAGGTGATGGGCCGCCAGCCACACGCCGTGCCGGTCCGCTTCGCCGGACTGCGCGCCGCGCGCCTGTCCAAAATCGGCGCGGACTCCGCCGCTGCTGAAGGGGACCAGCTTTTTAACATCCGCCCCCATCGCCGCTGCCAGCCGGACGGTCAGCTCAAAATCGGAGCGCGTGCCCGCCTTGTCGCCGGCCTTCTTGACCAGCTGGACATCGCCGAACGTGTTGGTAGCCGTCCCGGACTTCTCGTAAAGATTCGCCGCGGGAAACACTACATCCGCCAGCTGCGCCGTCTCCGTCAGAAACATGTCCTGGGCGATGACGAAGGTGTTCCGCAGCGCCGCGGGATCGACGCCGTACCGCGCTACCGGATTCGCGCCGACGACGACCAGCGCCGCCAGCTCTCCGCGCTCCGCCGCGTCGAACATCTGCACCAGGTCAAGCCCGGACGCTGACGGTACAGTGCCGTATTCCTCGGCGAACGGCCCCGCCGCGGTGACCGGCACGTACCCAGGCAGCAGGTCGGGATAGAGCCCCATGTCCGCCGCGCCGCGCGAGTTCGCATAATCGCCCAAGCAGGCAAATTTCGCATGGGGGAAACTCGCGCCCAGAGCGACCAGGGCCTCGATCTCGCGCCCGCGATATTCCGATCCGAAGGCGATCACCAGGGACTCTTCTTTGCGCAACGCCTCGCGGAACTTGCTGGCTTCGCCATTTCCTTCCAGGGAAGAGTCGTTGCCGGCAAGGTACGTCACCGCCGCGGCGTAGTCCCCTTCGCGAATCTGCAGGAAGCCGGTGGCCTGGCGGCGCAGCTTGATCAACTCGTGGTTCACCACATACAGCCGGGCGCCGTTCAGGCGCACATTGGTGCGGACCTGCCAGGCCAGCCCGGGATGCTGCTCCGTGGGATCGTTGCCCACGAGCAGAATGGCTTTCGAGCTGCCGAAGTCGCGCAGCGAAGCCTCAGCCTTGCCGTGCATCGCCGCGGCAAATGCGGGATAATCCGCCGTGCGGTGATGATCGATATTGTTGGTGCCCAGCACGGTACGCGCGAACTTCTGCAGCACGTAGGCTTCTTCGTTCGTGGTCCGATTGGACCCGATCACGCCGATCGCCGATCCGCCCTTCGCTTCGCGAGTCTCGCGCAGCTTTTTCCCGGCAAACTCAATCGCCTCGTCCCAGCTCACCGGGGCCAGTTTGCCGTCGGCCTGGCGAACCAGCGGTTTGGTCAGCCGATCCTCGCGTTCGGCAAAGTCAAAAGCGTAACGGCCCTTGATGCAGAGGAAATCGCCGTTGATTCCGCTCTTGTCGCGATTGTCGCCGCGCACGATGTCCATGCCGTCGTTGGCACGGCGCACGCCGAGTGTCGTCTTGCAGCCGTCACCGCAGTGCGTGCAGACAGTGCCCACATGCGACATCTCCCAGGGACGCGTCTTGTAGCGATACGCCCCGGAGGTGAGTGCGCCGACCGGGCAGATGTCGATGCACATGCCGCACTCTTCGCAGTCCAGGTGATCCTGCTTGTTGGGCGCAATGACCGAGCCGGCACCGCGGTTCTGGATGCCCAGCGCCCAGACATCCATGCCCTCGCCGCAAACACGCACGCAGCGGTAGCAAAGAATGCAGCGCGGCCGGTCGAAAAAGACGACCGGCGACCACTGCTGCTCTTCGCGGTGCTGCTTGATCTCCACATACTTCGATTCGTGCGCGCCGTATTTGAAGGTCATGTCCTGCAGCTCGCACTCGCCGCCAGCGTCGCAGACCGGGCAGTCCAGGGGATGATTCCCGAGCAGCAGCTCGATGGTCGCCTTGCGCGCCTGGGCGATTTCCGGGCTCTCGGTGGTGACCACCATGCCCTCGGCGACAGGAGTGGTGCAGGCCGTCTGCAGCTTGGGCACCTTTTCAATGCGAACCACGCACATGCGGCACGCCGCCTGCAGCGACAGCCCGGGGTAATAGCAGAACGCCGGGATCTCGATGCCATGCGCGCGGCACGCCTCAATCAGCAGCGTTCCCGCGGCCGCGGTCAGCTTCTTGCCATCGACAGTGAAGGTAACGTCAGCCATTGAATCCTTAAGCCGCAACCAGCTGCGGCAGCGATACGCGGAGCCACTCCACGAAATACTGCTTCGTTTCGTGCCCGGGATCGAACTCCTCAAAATCTACGGTGGTCGCGCTGGCGGCCGGGATCGGGTCACCGGCTTTGGCGGCCTCGTTCAGGTACAGTTCCAAAGCCTCGCGCATATTGGCGCGGGTCTCTTCCACTGTGTCGCCCAGCGAGCCGCAGCCGGGAACATCCGGAGAGAACGCGCTCCAGTTCTTTTCGCCCTTCTCGTAAACCACCAGATATTCGCGCGTCATTTCAATCCAGCCTTCTTCAGAATACTGTGCAGGAGCCCCTTCCCAATTTCCTTCCCCGCATGCATCGGCACTATTAGTAATCCGGGTTTCGTTGTGTGCCGGAACCGTCGGTGACTTCCCGTTTGCCCTGTGCTGTACCAGCCATCGGCTTCCAAAATTCGAACCAGTTCCTGCGGTCTCACACTCTCCTGCTTGCTTTACAACCGGCCACTGCGTATTCCTTTACACCAGCGCCGGTTCCCGCTTCGCCGCGTGGTGGTACGGACAGCCCTTGCCGTCCAGGTGATCCTCAAATTCTTTCCGAAACTTCTTCACAAACGCAATCGTCGGCATGGCCGCCGCGTCGCCCAGCGGGCAGAATGTCCGCCCCAGCATGTTTTCGGCGAGATAGCGGATGTTATCGATGTCTTTGTCCTCCGCGCCGCCGGCGTGCAGGCGGGTCAGAGACTTCTTCAGCCAGTCGGTGCCCTCGCGGCACGGAATGCACCAGCCGCAGCTTTCGTGCTGGTAGAACTTCATGGTGCGCAGCGCGAATTCGACCATGCAGATCGTCTCGTCGAGCACCACCACGCCGCCCGAGCCCAGCATCGACCCCGCCTTGCCCACCTGGTCGAAGTCCATCCCGATATCGATCTCTTCGGGCAGCAGCACCGGGGTCGACGAACCGCCCGGGACCACGGCTTTGAGCTTCTTGCCGTTAGGAATGCCGCCGCCGACCTCGTAGATCATCTTTTTCAGGTTGTAGCCCATGGGCAGTTCGTACACGCCGGGGCGATTGAGGCAGCCGCTCAGGCAGAAGAGGCGCGTCCCGCCGTTGCGCTCCGTGCCGAGCTTCGCGAACTCCCCTGCGCCGATTCGGAAAATATGCGGCACCGTGGCGATGGTCTCGGCGTTGTTGATGATCGTCGGGCCGCCGTACAACCCCACCACCGCCGGAAACGGCGGACGGATCCGAGGTATACCGCGCTTCCCTTCCAGCGACTCCATCAGCGCCGACTCTTCGCCCACTTCGTAGGCCCCGGCGCCGGTCTGCGTGACCACGTCAAGATCGATGCCGCTGCCGAAGATGTTCTTTCCCAGGAAGCCCTTCGCGTAGGCGTCCGCAACCGCCTTCTCCATGATCTTCAGCAGGTAGCGGTACTCGCCGCGCAGGTAGATGAAGCCCATCTTCGCCTGAATGGCCAGCGCCGCGATGATCACTCCCTCGATGACTGCGTGCGGATCGTGCTCGAAGATCAGCCGGTCCTTGCACGTCCCCGGCTCGCTCTCATCCCCATTCACCAGTACGTACTTGGGCTTCGCGGCCTGTTTGGGCACAAAGGACCATTTCAGCCCCGTCGGGAAGCCGGCGCCGCCGCGCCCGCGCAGATTCGATGCCTTCATCTCCGCGATGATCGCGTCGGGGCCCAGCTCCAGCGCCTTGCGCGCCGACTTGTAGCCGTCCAGCTCCAGATACCGGTCGATCGAGGTCGCCCCCTTGCCAAACCGGTACGAAATCAGGGGAACACAATCGGGATGGGTGGTCAGCGTCGCCATCTATTTCCCTTTGCTCCGATCTTCAGCCAGCCCGCGGGTCCTGTAGTCAGCCAGTACCTTGTCCATGGAATCCGGTGTCAGGTTCTCATGGAAGGCGTAGTTCACCTGCGCCGCCGGCGCCCAGGAACACGCTCCGATGCACTCGACCTCTTCCAGGGAAAACATCCCATCCGCTGTGACGCCCTTGTTTTGGACCCCGAGCCGCCGCTTGCAGTGCTCCAGAATTTCGTTGCCGCCGCGCAGCATGCAGCTGATATTCGTGCACACCTGCACGTTGTATCGCCCAGCCGGTTTGGTGCGCAGCATGGAGTAGTAGCTGATCACGTTCCGAACATCCAGCTCCGTGATCCCGATCCGCTGGGCCACCTCGGCGACGACCGCGTCGGAGAGGTAGCCGACCTCATCCTGCGCGTAGAGGAGCATCGGCACCAGCGCCGAGCGCTTCACCGGATACAGGGTTACCAGCTTGTCGAAGCGCGCCGCCAGCTCGGAGGAAAAGATCGTGCCTGCACTCACCGGCGTCCCTCCTTGCCGGCCCGATCCCGTACCCGCGCCACCATGTCAATCGCCACGCTGTCCATTTCCTGGTCCGTCCCGTCCTGCTCTATCCTTCCGTCCGGCCGCAACTCAACCCGGCCTGCTGCCAGTTCCCGCAGGTCGTCGCGCAGAGACCAGACCACCGCACCGCTCTCCTCCGCCAACCGCATCATGCACTCCACCCGGCCCGCGCTCAGTTGCACCGAATCTCCGGAGACGACAACATCCACCCCGTCTCCGCCGTGTAGCCCCGCCACGCCTGCATAGGAGCGCACCAGCGAGACAAAGGAAATCCACAGCTCCGTGGCCAGCGCGGATTCCACAGCGAGGTCGCTCATCGGTCAATCTCTCCGAGCACAATATCGATGGAGCCGATCACCGCAACCACGTCGGCGATCAGACGCCCCACGCACATCGTCTCCAATGCCTGGAGGGTGGCAAACGAGGGGTTCCGCATGTGCACCCGATAGGGCTTCGAGGTCCCGTCGCTGACCGCGTAGTAGCCCATTTCGCCGCGCGGCGACTCGACTCCCTGATAGACCTCACCTGCCGGGACCTGAAAACCTTCGGTCACAATCTTAAAGTGATAGATGAGGGCTTCCATCTGCGTCTTCATCTTCTCGCGATCCGGGAGGACGACGTGGGGCGCGTCGGCCTTGATCGGCCCTGGCGGCATTCCATCCAGCGCCTGTTGGCAGATCTTCACCGACTCGCGCATCTCCTGGAGCCGCACCACGTACCGCGCCCAGACGTCGCCGTCCTGGGAAACCGGCACTTTGAACTGAAATTTCTCGTAGCTGGTGTACGGCATGTCGCGCCGCAGATCCCAGTCCACGCCGCTCGCGCGCAGCGGTGGTCCCGTGACCCCAAAGGCAATCGCATCGTTTGCACTGAGATAGCCAACGCCCTTCAGGCGATTGATGAAGATCGGATTGCCGGTCAGCAGGTTCTCGTATTCGTCAATTTTCTCGGGCAGGATCTTAATCAGCGACTGGACAGAGTCGAAAAAGTCCAGCGGCGGTTCAAGCGCCAGTCCGCCCACGCGGAAGTAGGAGGTCATCATCCGCTGGCCGGAGACGTGCTCGAAGATGCGCAGAATCTCTTCGCGCTCACGGAAGGTATAGAGGAAGACGGTCAGCGCGCCGATGTCCATGGCGTGGGTGCCCAGCCAGACCAGGTGCGAGTTCAGCCGCGTCAGCTCATTCAGCAGGACGCGCATCCACTGGGCGCGCGGTGGAATCTCCAGCTGCAGCAGCTTCTCGATCGCGAGGCAGTAGCAGAGGTTGTTCGTCATCGGCGACAGATAGTCGATGCGGTCCGTGAGCGGCACCACCTGCTGGTAAAACTTGGCCTCGCAGGTCTTCTCAATCCCCGTGTGCAGATAGCCGATATCGGGCACCAGCTTGACGACGGTTTCTCCGTCGATCTCCAGCACCACGCGCAGCACGCCGTGCGTGGAAGGATGCTGCGGCCCCATGTTCAGGACCATGGTCCGGTCTTTGCCGGTCTCTTCCGGCCGCGGCTGCACCAGGGTGGCCGTCTCGACGAACCCGGGAATCACCGGCATCTCGTGGCGCTCAGGGGTATCCGGCATCAGCGATAACCCTCCACGGGATAATCCTTGCGCAGCGGGTGCCCTTCCCATTCCTCGGGCAGCATGATGCGCCGCAGCCCCGGGTGTCCGTTAAAGCGCACTCCAAACAGGTCCCAGACCTCGCGCTCATAGTAGTTCGCCGAGGGCCAAACCGAAGTGATGCTGTCCACCGAGGGATCGACGCTTGCGACCATCGCGTGCAGCCGGACTCGTTCTTTTAGTTTGTGCGACAGGATGTGGTAGGTCACCTGGAAGCGCGGCTCCGCCGGGTACCAGTCCACGCAGGTCACGTCTTCGAGGAAGTTGTACCCGGCCTGCTGCAGCGTGCGGCAGGCGGCGCGGATCGCATCCGCCGCGATCACCAGCGTCAGTTCGCCGCGATCGAATTTCGCGTTTTCGATGGCCTCGGGGTGCGCTGCGCGCAGGGCCTGAATGGCCACATTTTGAGCGAGGCCTTCGAACACCGCGTCTTTGGTCAACAACGCCTCTGCCATCCGCTTTCCCACACCCTCAGTCTGTTGCTGCTTTTATTGCTGACCGTTTTCCAGCTGGCCGTTTCTTCGCTGACCGTTCTTTCTCTCTCTACAGGTCTGCCTTATCGGCGGCCCAGTTCAGAACGCCCTTCTTCCAAACGTAGAAAATTCCAATCATGACGAAGCCCAGATACACCACCATCTCCCAGAAGCCGAACATCCGCGAAACTCCGTCCAGCAGCGGAAGACGGCGGTAGATCACGGCCCAGGGGATCATGAAGACCACTTCGACGTCGAACAGGATGAACAGCATCGCCACCATATAGAAGCGCACGGAGAAGCGCCCGCGCGCATCCCCTTCGACGGGAATGCCGCATTCATAGGGCTCCAGCTTGTCTTTGATATTGCGGTGCCGCCCAATGAACCACGACATGGCGACCATGCCGAAGGTCATCCCGGCGACGACGACAACCTGCAGCAGCAGCGGAAAATAATTCCAGATTGCAGGATACGGCTGGATCGTAGGAGTCTGCATGGCCGTTCACCTGGAACCAGCGCAAAATGAGGTCGAACCGCGCGCTGTCTCCATTTCGACTCTAAGTCTGCGATTGTCAACAGTCAAGTTACGGACGGCGGAACGCAGCAAGGTTCTGCTGCCCGCCAGTAACAACGGTACTGTTCGACGCTCAGGCCCGCGGCCCCGCCTGTCGCACTGCATCCGGCACCTCGAATTTCGTGAAGTTCTCCACGAATTTTGATGCCAGCAGGCGAGCCTGGGTGTCATACGCCGCTTTGTCCGCCCAGGCATTGCGCGGATTCAACAACTCCGATGGAACGCCGGGACACGCAGCCGGAATGCTCAGCCCGAAAGCGGGTTCGGTTGCAAACTCCGCCTGGGCCAGCCGTCCATCCAGAGCCGCATGCACCATGGCCCGCGTGTGCGGCAGGCTCATGCGCTTCCCCACGCCAAAAGCCCCGCCTGTCCAGCCGGTATTCACCAGCCAGCATTGCGCGTTGTGCTCGCGCAGGCGGCGGCCCAGCATCTCCGCGTAAACGCGTGGCGCCAGCGGCAAAAACGGGGAGCCAAAACAGGTCGAGAACTCCGGCACCGGCTCGCTGCCCAAACCCGCTTCGGTCCCCGCCAGCTTCGCCGTATATCCGGAAAGAAAGTGGTACATGGCCTGCTCCGGCGTGAGCCGCGCAATAGGCGGCAGCACCCCAAAGGCATCGGCGGCAAGGAACAACACATTCTTCGGATGCCCGCCCACTCCTGGAATCACCGCGTTCGCAATGAAGTCGATCGGGTACGCCGCGCGCGTGTTCTCGGTATAGCGAATGTCGGAATAGTCCGGTTCCCCGGTCTTCGGATCGAGCACCACATTCTCCAGCACCGACCCGAAGCGGATCGCGTTGTAGATCTGGGGCTCTTTCTCCACGGTCAGATCCACGCATTTGGCATAGCAGCCGCCTTCGAAATTGAAGACCCCGTCCGGGCTCCAGCCATGCTCGTCGTCCCCGATCAGCCGCCGCTCCGGATCGGCCGACAGCGTCGTCTTACCCGTTCCCGACAGCCCGAAGAACAGCGCTGTGTCGCCGCCCGCGCCGATATTGGCCGAGCAGTGCATGGGAAAAACGTTCCGCTCCGGCAGGAGATAATTCATCACGCCGAAGATTGATTTCTTCATCTCCCCGGCATATTTCGTCCCGCCGATCAGCACAATCTTTTTTGTGAAGTCGGCCAGAATAAACGTCGCCGAACGCACCCCATCCCGCTCCGGAACCCCTTCGAACTCCGGCGCCGCTATCACCGTGAACTCCGGCACATGGTGCGCCCGTTCCTCCGGCGTGGGACGCACAAAGAGCTGTTTCACAAACAGCGCGTGCCACGCATATTCGCAGATCACCTGGATGGGCAGCCGATAGCTGGGGTCGGCGCCCGCCGCCAGATCCATGACGAACAGATCGCGCTCGGCCATATAGCGCATCACGCGCTCGAGCAGTGCGTCGAATTTCTCCTGCGGAAACGGCTGATTAACCTTGCCCCAGTGCACGCGCTGCCGGGTCTGGTCATCCTCGACGATGAACTTATCCCGCGGCGAGCGGCCGGTGCGCGCCCCGGTCATTGCCGCCAAAGCCCCGTTGGCCGCGAGCCGGCCTTCGCCCCGCGCAATCGCGGTTTCCACCAGCTGCGCCGTCGAGAGGTTGCGATGGGCGTGCAGCCCCTCCGTCAATCGTTGCAGGTCCTGTCGTGTGACCGTCGTTCCCATTTGGGAGAAGCCTCCACTGGGGTCAAAAAGAACCCATTATTTTCCCATTCAGGCCTTGTATTTGCCTAGGAGAAAAGCCTTCCAGGTTGCATAGAATGCAATCTATGCCCACACCGTTTGAGAGCGCCCAGCTGAATCTCCAGTTGTTCGACCTGCGCCGCGAGCCGGTCCTTCGCGAGGCCCGCGCCTGGTTCACCCGCGACTTCAGCCCGGAGACCTTCGAGGAATTGCAGGCCCTGATCCGCGGCGACCACAACCCCTGGTTCCGCATGGTGATGGGCTACTGGGAGATGGCCGCGTCGCTGGTGACCACCGGCGCCATCGAGGGGGACGCTTTCCGTGCCGCCCACGGCGAGATCTTCGCCGTCTTCAGCAAGATTCAGCCGTTTCTGGCGGAACTGCGCGCGGCCAGTCAGGAGCCCACGCTCTGCCGGCATATGGAAGCAGTGGTCATGGCGGAGCCTGACGCCCTCGCCATCTTACAGCGCCGCCGCGAGCGTCTGCGCGCCAGTGCGCAGACCCGTCAGTCATGGGACGGACTTCCGAACCGGTCCTGACCTTATACCTGGGGCTGCGCGTCGTCCAGCGGGACAAGGTACCGGAGGTTGCGGGTGTGGCCCACTTCATGCAGCACCGCATTCACCTGCTCCAGCACCTCTTCCACCGTCATCGTGTACATTTCCCGGCCGTTATCGTAACCGGATTCGATGGCTTTCTTCAGATATCGCCCCGCTGCCTGGGCCGCCAGGGTATCTGTGATCACGTGGCCGGTCTGCTTCTTCTGCTCCACCCATGCCAGACAGGGCATGGCAATCCATACCGGCCGCCCGTTCACGTCAAAGCGAATATCGACAGCATCGGCGTGGCGGGTGGCGATGGCCACAACGTTGGCGATCCAGCGGCAATGGAGCTCTTCGCCGCTCAACCGATCGGTACCGTGGAAATCGTCATACATGGCTCCTCCAGCGTAGAACACTTTCGCCCGGCACGCATGATACCCAAAGGTATCGACTCCGGAGCCTCCTGGTAGGGGTACCCAAAAAAATTACTGCAGTAATCGCAGCCCAGGAACAAAACTTCCCCCACTTTGTGCGTCCAATGTATGTCTGTAAGCCGACCAGCCCTTTTCCCGAGGAGTCCATCTCCGTGACCCGTCCATCGTCCAATCCGAAAAACCAGCGTTTTGAGGAGCGGCTGCGGCAGCAGCAGCGGCACCTGGAAAGCAGCATGCTCACCGCTGCCCAGCAGGGCCGTCAGACCGTCGCCGACGATACCCTCGATGTCGCCGACCAGGCCGTCCTCTCCTATCAGAAGGAGATGATCTTCACTCAGGGCACGGAAGGCCACAGCCAGCTTTCGCTGGTCCGCGTTGCCCTCGAGCGCCTGCGCGAAGGCACTTACGGGGAGTGCATGCACTGCGGCCGGCCCATCGGAGAGAAGCGCCTCGAAGCCCTGCCCTGGACGCCGTACTGCATCGACTGCCAGGAAAAGGTGGAAAACGGCGAAATCGACGACGTCGTCCGCGCTGCCTGAAGCCGCCGGGCCGCGCCAGGGCTGCCTCTCCATGCGTGATAGACTGAACGTATCTGAGCGAAGGTGCGCGCAGCATCCGCGCCGTCGCAATTTCCCGCCCAAAGGACCTTCGGGAGTTTCGTGGATACACAGACCCGTCACGCGCTGAAACAGGATAAATTCGTCAACGCCACCAACTCCGGTCTGGAGTGGGTCGGCGACCACCGCGCCAACGTCATCAAATTCTCCGTCGCCGTCGCCCTGGTGATCGGAGTGATCGTGGCCAGCGCCGTCGTCTACCAGCAGCGCAAAGACGCGGCCAACCAGCTCTTCGGCCAGGCGATGGACATCTATCAGACGCCCCTGGCCAACCCCAAACAGCCCGCCGAGCCGGGCCAGAAGACCTACGCGACCGCCGCCGCACGCGCCCAGGCCGCCTACCCGCTCTTCCAGCAGACCGCGGACCGTTATAACTGGCTGCGCACCGGCGCCATGGCCCGCTACTTTGCCGGCATCTCCGAGCTCGACCTCGGCAAAACCGCCCAGGCCCAGGCCGATCTGGAGAAGGCGACCCACTCCGGCGGCAGCAATCTTGAATCTCTCGCGAAGATGGCCCTGGCCAACCTCGACGAGCAGACCGGGCACACATCGGAGGCGGTCAGCCTCTTTCAGGACCTGATCCAGCACCCCACCACGACCGTGCCCAAAGTGCAGGCGCAGTTCCAGCTGGCCGCCCTCTACGAGACCACCAACCCCCAGGAAGCGCGCCGCCTCTACGCCCAGATTAAGGATCAGAACAAGGACACCGACGCTGCCCAGCTCGCCACGCAAAAGCTCTCCGCGCTGAAATAGGGTTCCTCCCGGGCGCGTTGCTGGCTCCCGATAAGTCCATGACCAACGTCCGGCATCGCCGCATCCTGTGCGTCTGCACTCTTCGTCCAGGACAGACCTCCGGCTATCGCCTGCAGAGCCTTCGTCGCATCTGCCCGGATGTGATTGCCTTCGATTTCTCCGCCTACCGGTCGAAATTCCACTATCTGGCATCTGCCACGTCTCGTCTGCCGGTCGGTCCTTTCATCTATCGGGTGAATCGCGATCTCTTGCGGCTGGTGCGCCGGGTCAAACCCGAAGTTGTCTGGTTCGACAAGCCGGTTCAGTTCACGCGCGATACGATCCTCACCATCAAACAAACGGGGGCCCAGACCGTCTGCTACAACCAGGACAATCCCTTTGGGCCCAGAAAAGATCCTGGCTGGTATCAGTTCCGGCGGGTCTTCCGCCTCTTCGATCTTCACTGCCTCTTCCGCGATGCCGATATCCCGCGCTACCAGGGTTGGGGCCTCCCATGGATCAGGACGACCTTGAGCTTTGAACCAACCGTCCATTTTCCGCCCCCGTCGGGTTGGTCCGATACAGAACGATCACGCAGCGTCTCCTATATTGGAAGTCCCTATGAGGAAAGACCCGGTTTCCTGGTAGGTCTCGGCGAAGATAAGAACATTCCCGTCGCAATTGCCGGCCCCCGCTGGCAGAAATATCTCACTCCGGAGCGATATCGTCGCTTCGTCACGAGTGATTACCTTGTCGAGACCGCGTATCGCGAAGCGATTTGGGATTCGCGGATCAATTTGAGCTTTGTCACTCATTCGAACGAGGAGGACATCGGTCACAAGAGCGTCGAGATTGCCGCCTGCCAGGGCTTTCTTCTGGCCCTTAGAACCCCGGGGCATCAGGCCTGTTTTGAAGAGGACCGCGAAGCCGTGTTTTTCTCAGACGTCGAGGAGTGCGCTGACAAATGCCGGTTCTATCTTGAGAGGCCCCTGCTAAGAGAAGAAATCGCACGCCGCGGAAGAGAGCGGGCTGTGCGCTCCGGCTATGACAACGACACGCAGATCGCCCGCATCCTCAATCGTCTCGACGGCCGCCTGGAAAGCGACGCGAGTTCCGGATGAGCTTCAGCGGATCCGAACTCCCCGCATTCCTTCCCTTATAAGCCGAACGCCGATCAGCGATTGAACGATCCCATTCCGAGATTGCCCAACGCCATCAATCCATCGATCGCACAAGGGAGATTCTCTCGATGGTTGAGAGGTGAGCGGCTGCTCACCTCAGGATTCAGCACGGGACGGCCTGTCTCCCAGCCTGAAGCTCCTGGAACGGTCACCGCCTGCGGAGATGGTTCGAAACATCCAGCCTGCACCCAAAGAGATCACTACAAGATAGATAGGCTGCCGGATCATGGTCGTCACAATTTGATCGCCCATACTTCCTTCCGTAAAGGAAATCAAAAGCAGGACCGCTGCCACGGTTCCCCAGGGGCGCCTCATATCGAAGATACTTTCGTAGACAACGAAGATGAGTGGTGGAATAAAGAACGCGAAGACCATCACACCCAGGAAGCCAAACGCGCCAAAACTGTCCGAAATTGCTGTAATCGTGGAGTGCGAAGTAAGGATCTCATCCGATTCCTGCCCATCGAGATGACCCAGAAACGGCTGCGATCCATAGTCCGGTTTGTTTTTAACCAGGAATCGCGGAGCACCGGTGAGGAAATCCATCTCGATCGAAGTAAATCCGTAGTGATAATTCTGGGAGCATGCGTCGATCAGGGTGCTGTCGGGTCCAATCAGTGCGAACCGATTCAGAGTGAGAGCCCAGGATTGATCGAAGTAGTTCACCAGTCCGGCGCCTCCCAGTTCTTTCTCGGCAAGAGAGTTCACAATCGAGGACCATTGTGCCGGCGCGGACTCCAGCAGCCTCACCATGGTCGAGAACTGCTGCCGGAGGGTCGGCTGGACTCGATAGTCCCGCGAATAGAGGTAAAACGGAGATACAAAAAGGAAGAAAACAACCAACAAACCTATGCTTGCAACAAGATGTTTGACCCTGAATCGATAACCGCGCAGGCTACACGTCAGAAAAACAATCAGAAAGGGCTCGGCGAAGTCCCCGCGGCTACCGGTCAGGAAGCCTTCCAGCAGCATGGTAAGCGCCGGGAATCCAACGCGCCAACCGACGCTGTGCCGGCCATCGGTGGCCGTGATGCGCTCGTCCACGGCCAACACCAGGGAGAAGGGCAGGAAGTACTGCAGCGCTCGGAGATAGCTGTGTGCCATCGTATCCTGAGACCCCGCTCCCCCCCGATGTGCGATCACGGTCCATCCGACCACTCCCACCAGCCCGGCAATGAGAGCGATCACATAGAGATATCTGGACTGGGTTGTGGTAATCGGCTCGATCGGTTTGGGCAGCCGAATCCGCAGGCGGAAAAACACGAATGTGCCCAGCATCAGAGACAGGAAGTAGATCGCGTAAACGGTGATCGTCAGATTGGGGACGTCAAGGTTCTTGTCTGCAGGCTCAAATAAGATGACCTTTCCAAATTGCGCAATGATGAAGGTCGAGAGCGCGAACCGGCTGAACGCAATGCCGCTCATGGTCCCAAGACCGCCCAGCAGGTTGTACGTCAGACAAGCCGAAACGAAGGCAATGGTCACCATCGACACAAAATAGAGATTCGTGCCACTGATCAGCTCTCCGGCGATCAAAGCGCACGCCAGAGACAACAGAATCGAAGGAGACAGGATGAATTTCGCAGAATTCAAGGTAGCTCGTACCGCATAAAGTGCGCGCCCGATTGTAGAACCGCTTGTTTCGTTCCGAGCGCCAGAACCTCAGTATCGGGGGACTCTTCCTCGATCCATCTCAGAATCATCCGGTGAAGCCGCCTCTGAATACCGGCCTTTTGGGCTTCAACCGCAAACTCACGGTACCCGATAAGCTGTCGCGGTGCTCGCGCCGGTAATGACGCCGGAACCTCCCGCCGCCAACCCCGCCTTGAACCCATTCCTGGGAATCAACAGCACGTCATCCGAGGCCAGCGCCACATCCTTTTCTTTGCCGTGCATCACTTTCTTGAGATCCAGCTGAATCTCCACACGCTGGTCGTCCGGCAATCGACGGATGATGACGCACTTCGACAGTGCGGCTCCAAAATTCAGGCCACCGGACATGGCAATCGCCCGCAGCACCGTGATCGGTGTGTTGCTGGAAAGGGGGATCGCCGACGGAGTCCTCACCTGACCCACCACAAACACATTTCCTACTTTGGGAACGATCACCGTATCGCCCGCCATGAGAGGAATGTTCGTCTCATCGGTGTTCTTCGGATTGCTCCCCAGAATGACGGTGATCGGATTGGGATCGCCCGGACGCCGCACCGTAATATCGTGGCTGGCCAAAGGGGTAAATCCGCCGCAGGCAGAAATCACGTCCAGCAGCCGCAGTTGTCCACTGGCCGGGACCGGCTGCGGCCTTGTCACCTCACCCACCACCGTGATCATTCGCGTCGGGGAATCCACCAGCGCCACCGTGACCTGCGGATCCACCAGGATTCCCTTCTCCTTCAGCTCTTTTTCCAGATAGAGAGACGCCTCTTCCGGCGTCATGCCGGCGATTGTCACGACCCCGAGGTAGGGCAGCACAATCTCTCCCTGCGCCCCGACCTTGATGCCGTTGACGTTGCCTGTGCCGCCCGCTCCGGGATTGTCCAGGTTGGTGTTGGAAGTCGTCGTCAGCTCAGGCGCCCCATAGGTCATGATGGCGATGATGTCCCCTGGCTTAATCCGCACCGCACCGTACTGCGCATGGAAAGCGGAGGCCGGAGCCCCCGCGCTCGGCTGCGGCGAAGTGACCGCCGGCCCGGCAAACTGCGCTCGCGCCGCCAGCGTGCACAACCCCATGCACACCAGGAGGGCCGCTGCCCCGGTCCAGCTCCGCCATTGTCCCCGCCTTTTTTTCATGATCTGCCGCGTCTCCGTATCTTCCCCGGCTGCGCTACTTGCCGTAGTCATAGGTGTAGTAGCCCAGGTAGCCGTAATATTCCGGCAGCGAGGCATCCACGCCGTTGAAGACGAAACCGTACACCTTCACGTCGAGCTCGCTCAGAATATCGGCCGCGCGCCCCAGCATCCGCCGTGTGCAGTAGCCCTGGCGAATCACCAGCACCATACCGTCGGCCAGCGACGCCACGATCGCCGGATCCGTGACCGAGAGCAGCGGTGGGGTGTCGAAAATCACATAGTCATAACGGGCCCGCAGCTCGGTTACCACTTCCGTCATCTGATCGGAGGCCAGCAGGTCGGCGGGCAGCGGCGGTACCGTTCCCGAGGGGATGATATCCAGCGTGTTCAGCGTTTCGTGCGTCTGGATGACTTCATTGAGAGGGTAATAACCGGTCAATACTTCCGACAGTCCCTTCCCGCCCTCCAGACGCAGCCGCTTGTAAACCGAAGGACGGCGCATATCGGTATCCACCAGCGCCACTTTCTTGCCGCTCTGGGCCAGCACAGCAGCCATATTCATGGCGACCGTAGATTTTCCCTCAGCCGGCTGACAGCTGGTCACAGCAATGACCTTTGACTCCCGCGAGGTGGTCGACAGGCGCATCGAGGTGCGCAGGGCGCGGAACGACTCCGAGAAGGGCGAACGCGGATCGCGTAGCAGCTCCGGCCCCACCACCCATTCCAGATCGTTCGCCTTGCTTTTCCAGTGGCTCTGGGGAATCATGGCCAGCGATGGCAGCCCGAGAATCTGCTGGATCTCATGCGCGTCCCGCAAACGAGTGTCGATCTTCTCGAGGAACAGCGCCAGGGTGAGCCCCCCCAGCGCCCCAAACAGCAGCCCGATCATCCCCATCTTTTTGGGGCCCATACTCGAGGGCGCCACGGGCAGCGACGCCAGATCGACCACGCTGATGTCCGCCGCGTCCAGGCCGGCGTCTACGGCGGCCTCGCGCAGACGCCCCACGATGCTCTCGTACATGTGCCGGTTCGAATCGTATTCCTGGCTCAGCAGCATGTACTGCACAAGATCGTTTCTCTGGCCGAACAATTCCTGGATCTTGCCGCTCATCATGCCCTTGGCCTGGTTCTCCGCCGTCTCGGAGAGGTCGTAGGCATTCTTCGCCTCCGCCAGAACCCGCGCCTCCTGTTTGCCGATCTCCTTCGTCAGCGCGGCGGCCTGCGCCGTCAACTGCTTCACCTGGGGATAATTCGGACCGTAAACCGGCTGCAGCCGCGCCAGTTCGGAGTACACCGATGCCCGCTGCGCGCGCAGACTCGACAACAGCGACGGCGAGTCGTTCCCCAGGGCCGTCGTCGAATCCTGAATCTGATCGGAGGGCAGCGACTGCAGAATGCGATAGCGCGCCTCCGCCAGCACTCTCTGTTCGGTCGCATCGGAGACGCCTTTCTGCAGGTCAGCAATCTCCTCCACCATCAGGCTGTGATTCGGATCCAGCGCCAGCACCCCCAGCTTGCGCTGCAGATCCACCATCTTGTTCTGCGACGACTGCACCACCGAGCGCAGGTCGTCCATCTGGGTGGTCAGCCATTTCGACACCTGCTGGGTCGAGTTGTAATGCGTCGAAAAGTTGTTCTCAATAAACTGATTCTCCAGCGCGTTCACGATCTCCGCGGAAAGTGCCGGCGAACTGCTCGTGTAGGCGATGGTGATCATCTGCGTCCGCGGTACCCGGGTCACCGACAGATGACTGCGCAGATTCCCCACGATCGCGTTCTGCACGTAGGGATTGTTGAGGTCGCCATGCAGCAGAGGAATCGTCTGGCGCTTAAAGAATGAGGTCTGGACGGAGAGAGTCTTCGCGCCGTCCAGAAACGTCGTATCATCCTGCAGCTGCAGCGTCCGGGCCACTTTGGTCAGCAGCTTTTCGCTCTGCAAAATGCGAATGTCGCTCTCGATGACGATGTCCAGCGAGCTCCCCCCGGCGCCCAGCACCGACGAGATCGACTCCTTCAGGTCCGAAGCCGTTCCGGGCTGGATCTGGACCTCGCCTGAGGCGGTATACAGCTTGCCCCTCCGCAGACCCGCCGTCACGGCCAGAGCCGCCACCCCCAGAGCCATACTGATCAGGAGAATCCGCCTCTTGCGGATCACCAGCCAAAGATCGTGGAGCGATATTTCCTTCGTCTCCGGAGTTGTGGAGACAATCTTTCCGCGAATGGTCGGTTGCACCTAACCTCTCACTGTTCAGGACTCCCCTGATCGGAGTCCGGGGCTCGACGAGCATTGCGTGCGGGCTTTCACGATGGGGCGGGCTTGCGCGGCCGTTTCAAACCGGGAAGAGTGGCCTGCGCAATCCACACTGGATGGACCGGCGGGTATGCATGCGAAGCTACCCCACGGAAATGCTCTGCTGACGCGTATGCCAAGTCTACCGCCCCGGTTCCACTCGGTCAACACGCGCAGCCTTGCCTATTTCCATCTCCGGCAACAGCTTGAACAGGGTCACCCGCCTACGCTCGGCATGTCGGAATAGGCCTTCCAGACTGCTGTGCGCCCGGCTCGAATCAAGGCCGGAATCCCCGCTGCCGGCTGCGGTTGCGCAAACAGATATCCCTGCATGACGTCGCACCCCAGACGGACCAGCGTTTCCGCCTGCTCCTCACGCTCTACGCCCTCGGCGACCACCTGCAGGTCGAGGCTGTGCGCCAGCGACAGAATCGCCTGCACCAGAGCGCTGGTCCCCTGTGGCTCGCTCACCCGCTCGATGAAACTCCGATCGATCTTCAGTGTCTGTATGGGCAGCTGGTGCAGGTGCTGCAGCGACGAATAGCCCGTGCCGAAATCGTCCACGGAAAACTGCACTCCCAGCTCCGCCAGATCCCGCATCTGCCGCGCCACATCCTCCAGGTTGCGCATCACCGTCGTCTCGGTCATCTCGATCTCGAGCAGGCGCGGGTCCGTACCCACTTCCGCCAGCACCTGGCGCACCTGCCGCGAGAAATCCATCCGCATGAACTGCAACGGCGAAACGTTGATGGCTACACGCGCCTTCAGCCCCTGCCTCTGCCACTCGACGTTCTGCCTGCATACCTCGCGCAGCACCCAGTTCCCGATGGGCACGATCAGTCCGCTCTCCTCGGCGATCGGGATAAACCGCTCCGGGCTTACCATCCCGTAGCGCGGATGCCGCAGCCGCAGCAGCGCCTCCAGCCCACGGAAGCTCCCATCCGCTCCGTACTCCGGCTGGTAATACATCTCGAAGCCGCCTTCTTTCAGCGCCCGCCGCATGTACAGCTCCAGCTCGTTCGCCTCCGCCGTCGATTCGCTGATTTCCTCCGAAACCAGGACGTAGTGGTTGCCCCCCGACCGCTTCACCCGATACATCGCCGCGTCCGCGTTCCGCCACAACGCCGCCGCGTCCGCCCCGTGGTCCGGGTAAATCGCGACGCCCAGGCTCCCGGTCAGATCGATCGGATACTGCTCAGCGACCAGCGGCTTGCGCAGCGCGGCAATCAGATCCTCAGCCACCCGCTCCGCGTCCGATGCGGACACCAGGTCGCCCACCACCACCGTGAACTCCTCGCCCCCGGAACGCGACACCGTATCGTCACCCCGCAGCCGGCTGCGCAGGCGTTCCGCCACCTGCTTCAGGCACAAATCCCCGATGGTGTGCCCGTATGTGTCGTTGATCTGCTTGAACCGGTCCAGATCGATACAGATCACTGCCGCCTTCCGCCCACGCCGCTCCGCCGAGGCCAGCGCCTGCTCCATCCGGTCCATCAGCAGCGCCCGATTCGGCAAGCCCGTCAGCATGTCGTGGTGCGCCTGGTGCAGCAGCCGCATATGGAGCTGCTGCCGTTCCGTCACATCCTGCACCAGCGAGAACCGCGCCCGCACCCCTTCGAAGCGGATGCTGTGCGACGAGACCTCCACCTGGATCCGCGTTCCATCCCGCAGAATGTGCGTCCACGGCCCGGTCACCATCACCGTCTCGGTTCCCGTCTGCTGCGCCACTGCATCTTCCATCGCGGGCACTTCCTCCGCGGGCCGGATGTCGCGCAGCGTCATCTTCCGGAATTCCTCCGCGCTGTAACCGTAGCGAGACACCGCCGCGTCGTTCACCGCCAGAAACCGCAGCGTATCCATCTCGAAGATCCACATAGGGTGCGGATTGTTCTCGAACAGCACCCGGTACTCCTCGCTGGTCCGGTCCGCCTGCCGCTTCTGCTCCTCCAGCAGCGTCAGAATCATCCCGAAGGCAACGAAGTACTTGGGCACGTTCCACAGTTCGCCAATGACCGTCAGGTGCGGCAGCAGCCGCTCCAGCAGCACCGCGGTTGGAAATACCGCGCCCCAGGCCGTGAGTCCCAGCACCGCCGCCAGCACCCCCGCCGACGCCCGGCGGTAGTCCTCCCAGTACAGCACCGCGTTCAGGAAAAAGATCTCCGACAGGATCGGATAAAGGCTGTTGCCGGCCTGCCCGTGCACGACCTCGAACACCAGCCATCCCGTGGCCAACCCCAGGATGACCGTGCCCCACATCAGCACCCGGCGGCCGCGCGGCCCCGTCTCCGGTGCGGTTCGCCGCTGCCGCCCCATCCGAAAGGTCACCGCAGCATACGAAAACTGGACCGCCGCGCCCATCCCCAGCAGCGCCGGCACCGTGGGCGTCGCCCACAGCGACACCAGCAGCACATAGCCCACAGGCGCCACGCTCAGCAGCAGCGCCGGAATCGCGAACCGCCGCCCCCGCTCCCATACCAGAGGCGACGACAGCGCAAACGACGCTCCGCAAAGCAGCAGCGCGCTCTCCACCGCGGCCAATACCAGATTCTGCCCGGTCGTGTCCGACGGAATCCTCAGCAGGAATCCGAAATGCAGCAGGATGAACAGCCATCCCAGCAGCCAGAACCGCGTGCGCACGGTGGCGTGCCCGCGGTAAATCGATCCAAACAGCAGGACCAGCAGGCCGATGATGAGAAGGTCCAGAAGGATGTTCTGCATGCGGCAGGCAGTTTCCAGCTGCGACTCCCGGACGGCCTGGCCCTGGTGCGCCGCCTGAGCCCGTCGCAGTAAATTTGGGGACGGCTTGGCCAAGTTTACTCCCTTCCCCCAGGCCCTCAGACATCCCACTTTCGATATTTCTGCCGGGTTGGCGCCCCTGCAGGACTGGTTTTTCCTGCCTTTGCTACCCTTGCCCCATGCCCGCGGTTCGCTCCCGCTCCCTCCGCGCCCACATCCTGCTGCTGGCCACAGTCTGTGTCTGGGGATCCACCTTCGTTGTCGTTAAGGACGCCCTCTCTGACGCCTCTCCCCTTCTCTTCAACCTCATCCGCATGACCCTGGCCTTCATCTGCCTGGCCGTCTTTTACCGCAGTCACTTCGGCCGCATGAGCCGCAAGTCCCTCCTCGCCGGCGCCATCGTCGGCTTCTGCCTCGCCATGGGCTATCAGTTCCAGACCGCGGGGCTTCGCCTCACCACTCCCTCCCGCTCCGCCTTTATCACCGGAACCGTCGTGGTGCTCGTCCCCTTTCTCGCCATCATCCCCGGCCTGCGCCCGCCCGGCGCTCACCGCCCCCGCTGGAATGCCTGGTGCGGCGCCATCCTCGCCTTCTTCGGAATCGTCCTGCTCACGACTCCGCCCGGCGCTGGGTTCGACTTCCGCGCCATCGGACTCGGCGATCTCCTCACCTTCGGCTGCGCCCTCGGCTTTTCCCTCCACGTCCTCGCCCTCGCCCACCTCGCGCCGCGCATCCCCTTCGAACAGCTCGCCGTTCTCCAGGTTGGCTTTTGCACTGTCTTCATGGCCGTCAGCCTGCCCCTGCTCGAACACCCCTGGATTCACTGGACCCCGCGCCTCGTTATCGCCCTGCTGATTACCGCAGTCCTGGCCACCGCCGCCGCCTTCACCATCCAGTCCTGGGCCCAGCGCTGGCTCCCCGCCACCCACACCGCGCTTATCCTCGCCTTTGAGCCGGTTTTCGCCTGGATCACCGCGTTCCTCGTCCTGGGCGAAAGCCTCGGCCGCCGCGGGTCCACCGGAGCTCTGCTCATCCTCGCCGGCATCGCTCTCACGGAAATTCTTCCCGCGGCCGTGCAACCCACCGCTCACGAAGGCGTCCCAATCAACTGAAACCGAAGGCTCCGGCTCGCTCCCGAAACCCGCCACGCCGCCCTGCGTCTAATGCTCAAATGCAGAACCGCCGGCCCCGCTCAATTCACTTATTCCCCTCGCTCTATACTGGATGTTGCTTCCTGGTCCATCACTTAACCCCAAAGAACTACGAGGTACGATTCCAATGAAATCTTTTCTGGGGCGGTTTCGCTATAACCGTCTGGCGTCGGCGTTCACGGTCCTGATCACCCTCTCCGCGGGAATTCTGGTCGGCTCCGTCGTCGCGCATCAGGTCCGCGGTCAGGAATCGAAGGTGAACAGCTCCGATGCCACGCCCCTGAAGATTCCCCCACCGCGCGATCTCGCCACCGACTTCACCAAAATCGCGAAGGAAGTCGGGCCTGCGGTCGTCAACATCAATACCGAGATCCTCCCCAAACAGCAGAACCATCGCGGCCCCCATTCCATGCAGCCCTGGGCCTCGCCCGACCAGCAGCCTCCCGACGACGGCAACGGCGGCGACAATGGCGATCAGGGTTCTCAGGGCGGCGATCAGGGCGGCCTGCAGGATTTCTTCAACCGCTTCTTCGGCATGGGCCCCGATCAGGGCGGCCCCGATGACAGCGGCCAGGAGCGCGAGTCCCTCGGCTCCGGCTTCATCGTCGATCCGCGCGGCTACATCGTCACCAACAACCACGTCGTCGAGAAGGCCGACCGCATCTTCGTGAAGCTGGCGAGCGATCCCGAAGGCAACCAGGGCCGTCCCGCCAAAGTCGTCGGCGTGGATAAAGCCACCGACCTCGCCGTCATCAAGATCCAGACCGACACGCCCCTGCCAACGGTAAAAATGGGCAACTCCGACGGCGTCGAAGTGGGCGACTGGGTCGAAGCCATCGGCGAGCCCTTCGGCCTCACCAAGACCGTCACCGCCGGCATCATCTCGAGCAAGAACCGCACCGTCCAGCCGGGCACCGAAGGCGAGTTCCAGCACTTCCTGCAAACCGACGCCGCCATTAACCCCGGCAACTCCGGCGGACCGCTCCTCGATATGGCCGGCGAAGTCATCGGCGTCAACACCGCCATCTTCACCCAGTCGGCCGGCAACGAAGGCATCGGCTTTGCCATGCCCTCCAACACCGTCATCGATGTCTACAACGACCTCATCGGACCGGAGCACAAGGTCATCCGCGGCAGCATCGGCATCAGCTTCCAGCCCAACCTGCCCAGCGCCGTCGCGCGCGTCTATGGATTCAAATCCGGCGTCATCATCAGCCAGGTCCCGCCTGGCCTGCCAGCCGCCAAAGCCGGCCTCAAAGTCGGCGACATCATCACCACCATCAATGGCAAACCAGTCAAGGATGGCGACGATCTGGTCGCCATCATCTCCTCCTTCAAGCCCGGCACCGGTGTCGACATCGGGTACCTGCGCGACGGGAAAGAGATGCACGCCAATGTCGTCGTCGAGGATCGCGAGAAGGTCCTTGAAGCCATGAACAACATGGGCAACGGCAACGAGGGCGAGGGCGGCCCCAGCCCCACCCCGACGCCCGCCAAACTCGGCGTCACCGTCCAGGATCTGCCTCAGGGCGCTCCGGCCGGTCTCCACGGCGTCCTGATCGAGTCCGTCAAGCCTGGCTCCTTCGCCGACGAAATCGGCGTCAGTCAGTTCCAGGGCTGGGTCATCACGACCGTCAACCGCCACCCCGTCAACAACGTTCAGGACTTCCAGACGATGGTGGCCGGGCTCCATACCGGGGATGACGTCGTCCTGGGAGT
Organism: Acidobacteriaceae bacterium; assembly: GCA_049579805.1. Taxonomy (GTDB): domain Bacteria; phylum Acidobacteriota; class Terriglobia; order Terriglobales; family Acidobacteriaceae; genus Palsa-343. Next base: position 37,363 of record JBAUOP010000033.1, on the reverse strand, counting down.
CATCGATCCGCGCCATCCCAGCGCCGGCACGGAGTTGCTGGGCGGCACACTAAGGTAACCCTGCATCCCACTGTCTCAATAGGGCTTCCCACGAAAGTTCGGGAAGCCCCTTGAGGTTTTTGTTGAATTTCAACAGAACCAGCGGTAGTCTGCTCGAACAATCTGCCGAACTGTATTCTTTTGGAGTTGCTTATGCCCTCTCTCAGGACCTGCCAGGTTCTTCTCCTCGGCACTCTCCTGCTCGCCGTCCCCGCCTTTGCCACGAGCACGCATCATGCCGCCTCGACGCACCACCACCTGCGCGGTCATCACCACCGCAGGCATACCCATCTGGTGAAGGGCCAGCGCGAAATTCAGCCCGAGCGCGCCCGCGAGATTCAGGATGCCCTCATCCGCGAACACTATCTCACCCCGCCTGCTTCCGGTCAGTGGGACTCGAGCACCGAGGCCGCCATGCAGAAGTACCAGGCCGACCACGGCTGGCAAACCAAACTCACCCCGGACTCCCGGGCCCTGATTAGACTCGGCCTCGGACCCAAAACCGACGGCAGCCAGACGGCACCCGTTTCGGCCGATGCCTCTGCTGCCCCCACGGGCGACACCTCCGCCGGCACGCATCCCGCCGCCAACACCCTGGCCGACGCCCACACCCTCCAGAACTAGACCCACAGGGCTCCAAACCGGGAGCCCCGCGCTTTTCTGCTTCAACCCGTTGCCATTTGGGAAGGCCGACTCGGCCGGCGAAGAAGCCGCGTCTTCACCGCGGTACGTGTAAGTCGGTCTGCTTCTAAAAGAACCCGATTGTGCCCAGGGCAAATGAGTTCGACGTGCTGACGACGCCACCTTGCGACTCGGAATGGGTGTGCGTGTACTCTCCCACCAGGCTGATCCACGACGACAGGTGGTAGCGCGTCTGGCCGATATACGACAGGTTATTTCTGGTAATCGAAGCGGTGCACAGGGCGATGGTGCTGGTGCAGACGGTTTCGCCCGAGCTTGCGGGGTGCAGACCGCTCTCGCCATAGCTGACGCCCAGCGTCCATTTTTTGGCGAGTGTATCCATGACCTGCGCGTAGTAGCCGTCGGAGGAGCGCGTGGCTCCGGAGGGGCTGGTGGCCAGGAAGAGCAATCCTTCGGTTCCGATCCCCGAACCGTTGTAGCCATAGAGCACGAGGCTGGCCGTTTTGAAGCCGATCTTTCCGCCGTAGTCCACGCCATTGGCGCGAACGTGCTGACCAGGGGCAAGTTGCAGCAAAGGATCGCTCGCCGCAGTGGAGAGGTTGGCCTCCATGCTCTGGGTGAGATAGTTAGTCCAGAGATTGGCCTTCACGGGCGAGCTACCCGCTGTCGCCCAGGTGACTTTCGTCTGGTACTGCGGCTGCCCATCGCCGGTCAGCGGCGCGGAGAGCTGGGGCAGGGCCAGGGTGGTCGCAATCGCATCGTTCAGCGGCTGGAAGACAGCGCCCGTGAACTGGAGGCCGCGCATCGACGGCGAAGTCCATCGGATCTGAGGCATGAAATCGGTGTAGAGATAACCGAGGCCGATGCGGCCCAGGGTCACACTGCCCGGTCCGGGGCCGGCGTTGCTGCCATTGGTCGTCCCGGCTCCGAACAGCGCCATATCGTTGAGGATCGCTTCCTGGCCGAAGAGACCCAGGTCGCGGCCGGCCTCGAGAGTTCCCATCTTCGCGTTGCCCACCGTCAGATATTGCTGCCGGAAATCGACCCCGGCGACACCAAAGCCCGTGGAGTTGCCGGACGACAGGTTGATCCCGCCCGGGTTGACCATGAGGCTTTCGATCCCCGGCCAGATTCCAAAGACCGCCGCAACATCCAGGCCGTCCTGCCGGGTGGAAAGCTTGATGGTCAGATCCCCGGGCAGCAGGCCGTTGCGGATCGACGAAGTGGGTTCTTCGGCGACGCTGGCCAGGCACAGGACGCAGCCGGCTGCGCTCCGATCGGGATGGTCGTTGACGTAGAATCCGTTGATCTCGCCCGAGAAGGTGAGGTCCACCTGGCCGATGTGCAGCCCGATCCCGTTGTCCATGGCGGTCACCACCCTGGCCGGAATCTCTGTCTGCCCTGCGGCCTGCGCGGGCGGGACAGCGATCTTGCCGGAAGCAGGCTCGGAAGCAGCTACGGCGACAGGCTTGCGGGCGGCAGCCGGTTTCGCGGGGACGGATTGCATCCCAGCCGCCTGCGCAGCCCGCTTTTCCGCGTAGTGCTTCTTCAGCGTGTCGTACTGCTGCTGGGTGATGGTTCCGTTGGTCCGCAGAACATCGAGCAGCTCGTCAACGTCGCTCTGCGACGCAGACGGAGGCTGCGCCGCGGCCCTTTGGCTGAAGGCTGGACGGACAGCGATACCGAGAACCAGCACCAGCATCAGGGCGACGGAGACGACGGATCTGCGGACCCAGCTTTTCGCCGGTCCCATTTCGATCCGATGGGCGGGAACAGAGAGAACATTGGGCATCATTGGACTCTTGAAGGTTGTGGGTCCGGAACTGAGGCGCGTCGGGGTGAAGGGCGGTGGCGACGAATTCATCCTTCATCCTTCCCAAGGGCGGCGAAGCACGCAGCCAGGCACGGCGGGGCACGCCCGCGCCGGCAGGGGTGTTCGCGATGGGTTGTGGCGACTTGCTATCCGTCAAATGACCACACGCGAAATGCGCCAGGATGTGACTCGCATCACAAGCTCAGGTAACGAAAGTAAGGGTGGGTCTGGGCTGGCAGCTTCGTCGTGAGGATCAGGCTGTGGTTTGGGCTTCGATCCGCACCGTCAGTTCCCTGCCCGGCTCCATGGGCACAACCAGGGGCACGCATTCGAATCCGGGGACGAGGTTGAAGGTGCGCACCGCGGGGATGGCCTCGAAAGCCGGCCCGTCGGTTCGAATCACAAGCCGGCCTGTGGGCCTGGTAATGCGGACAGAGGAAAGACCGGCAAGCTCGACGCCGTCTGCGGCGCGCGCGATCACAGGCAGGATCAGGCGGGTTTCAGGCGGAGCTGAATTCTCGACGGAGGCTGTGATTTCGACGCTGGAATCGTCGAGTCGGTAACGCAGCATGTAACGCACATCTCCGCCGGGCAGCGATTCGCGCGACGCGGTGAGCAGGCGTCCGCGCGCCTCAAAAATGGCCTGGCCCTCGGTTTGCCGCGCCGTCAGTTCTGCGGCATAGTCCGTATCGCTCGCATAGCTCTGGCCTGCCTGCTCCACCTCAATGCGCGGAGTCAGCGGCATATGCGGTTCATCGCGGTACGCCTGCTGATTGTTAATCTCGATCATTTCGTAGCGGGTCATGCTGGCGGTCAGAACAGGACCGAGGTGCTGGTGGAAGAGCATGGCGAGCGAGCCGCCGGAAACGTGACCGCCCCTGTGGTTGGGAACCACGTTTTCCTCGTAGTCGCAGTCGTAAGCGGTCACGGTGGCGCGCCAGTCGCCGACGGCGGCGAGATGCGTGTCGATGACCGGAAAACTGCGGACCCCGTAGGGCTCATCGCGCGGCAGAGTGAGGCGTGCCGCCGGAAGCGGATCGGGGCACCGGTCGAGAACGGTGGCCAGCGCTTTGGCGTGCGTGAAAGTGTGGTGGATACAGGGGAAATCGCCGTGGACGAAGGAGTCGGGTCCGCCGTAAAGCAGGCCATCGTGGGTACAGGCGGTCATCAGTTCGAGGTTGCGGAGAGCGGCCTCTTTGAAGCGCGGCTCCTGTTCCGCGAGCAGGATGAAGCCCGGATGGCAACCGTCCGTAGTGCGGCTCCCCCACCCGCTCCACTTGTAGTTGCGCGTGCCCCAACTGTTGTCCCAGGAGCCGTCGGGCAGCATAAATTCCAGCGCCGTGCGCATGGCGGCGACCACCTGGTCCCGGACCAGGGTGTCGTTCGCCAGAACCGCGTACATGCCCAGCGAGGGCAGCGACTCCTCGACGTTATAGCCAAGGTCGACAGGACGGCAGCCTTTGGGAGTGACCTGGCGTTGCGGATGCCCCTCGCCGAAGAGGATGCCGGAGGGCGTGAAGAATTCGAGGACGGCATGGGCCATCTGGCGGCCGCGATCGAAATAGCGGTGTTCCCCCAGCACCTGAGCGCAGAGGGTGAACGCCAGGGAGGAGGTCAGCGGGTAATTGATGTTGCCGGTGTCGATGGTGATGTAGCCGTCAAGAAATTTAACCGCGGCGGCGAGGCGGTCGGTCCATCGGCTGCGCGTTCCCGCGTCGAGCAACGATCCATGATGATGCAGGGCTTCGGCGAGGGCAATGGTATGGAAGACGGTGATGCCCTTCCACGAGCTGAGCGTCACATCGTTGATCCAGCTGCCGTCTGCCTGGCTCACCTGGCGCTCCGACCAGTCGTGGACCTGGAGAGCGGCGCGCAGGTAGCGATCGTCGCCGGTGGTTTGCGCCACACGGAGGAGCGGGTAGATAGCCTCGCCGCATCGGCCGTGGATCAGCACGCAGGACGGACAAAGAAATCCCCCCAGCGCGGCGGGATTGTCCAGTGAGACCTGGTGGGCGAGCAGCCCGTCGCACCAGGCATGAAGCAGATCGGCGTAGGGATTCGCATGCCCATCGCCGGGTGCGGCCGGGGCCATCGATTTCAGGGTTGAGCCGTACGCGGCCGGTACCAAAGCAGTTGCCGACTGCACCGCGGCTAAACGGAGGAAATCCCGGCGGCTCAGTTGCGACGCAGCCGTCTTGTGCATTTTCCTCCCGTGTGGCGCTGCAAGAGCGGGCTTCTGCCACGCACCCAAAACGGCAGGCCTCTTCCATTCGTAGCAGATCAGGCCATCGCAGGCCGGGCATGGCCGTGGGCCTGCGTGTTGGTTCCGTGCGCTCCGCTGCCTCTCTGTAACCTGCAACCTGTAACCTGAACCAGTGTCCTCGCTAACTGCTACCATCCGAGTCCGCTACGCCGAAACCGACCAGATGGGCGTCGCCTGCCAGATGCTTCGCCGAGAACTGCGCGGCGGCTGCGCCGTCTCTCTGCCGAGACTTCTGCGTCCTGAGACTGGCCCCCGCCTCGACGGTCGTCCTACCCCGTTCGTGCAACCGCTCGGGTGACCGGCGCGTTCCGGAGGTGATTCAACAGTGATTGAAGTGCCGCCCCAATTGGGGATTGTATTCACAGGCAGGTTGAGTCAGAATCCCTGCAGTCTCGCAAGTCAAGAACTGGTTTTCCTTAACTGATCGTCGGCCAAGCCACCCCCCTCGCCCTCGTCGACTGCCATTTTTGCCTGGTTCCAAAGCACCGTCTCTCATCAAAACACGGCCTCCCCCACGGAGAAGTATTCGATGAGCGCTACTCGAGGATGCAACGCTGCCTGCGCCTCCGCAATTTGCCGTCGGGCATTCGATCGGACGCCGAAGAACTGCACCCTGCTCGTTCTGGCTCTGCTGGCACTCCTGTGCGGCATGGGCGCATCCGCGCATGCGCAAACCGCTGCCTTCATCGGCAGCACCAGCGCAATTGACGCGACGGACTTCACAGGCCCGCAGGGCATTACCACCGATGCCAGCGGCAACGTGTTTGTCGCCGACGCCCTGAAGCAGGCCGTGTACGAAATGATGCGCACCGGACCCGGCGCCTACAGCGCACCGGTGGCTCTGCCCAGCCCGGCGAGCGGCTACGTCTATCTCAGAGGCGTCGCCATCGACTCCAACGGCAACCTTTGGGTCGCCGATTTCGCGAATTGTCCCAGCACTCCTGGCCAGGTGTACGAGCTGGTCTATAACTCCACGTCAAAGACATTCGCGAACCCCGTGAAGGTCGGAACCAGCTGGGATGCCCCGTGGGCGATCACCGCCGACGCGTCGGGGAACGTTTTCGTGACCGACAACGGTGCCAACTCGATCTCGGAAATCTCGAATGGCACGGTCACCGTCGTGAACACCAGCGGCGTCACGGCCCCGCGCGGCATTGCGGTCAACTCCAGTGAAGACCTCTTTGTTATAGACGGCAACCTCGACCGCGTGATGGAACTCACCCCTCCCTATACGACAGCCGCCTCGGTCAACAACACCGAATTCCAGGATCCTGGAGACATCGCACTCGACGCGAGCGGTAACATCTGGGTCGCAGAATCTTCAGCCAATGAGGTCGGCGAGCTGACGTTTGCCAGCAACTACGCAACGGTTCTCACCTGGGGCAGCAGACTGAATCGCCCCGTTTCTGTCTGGCCCGACGCCGACGGCACCCTGCTCGTCTCCGACTACAACAACGGCGCGATCGACCAGATCGCCACCCAGGGCGTTAACCTCGGCACGGTCGCTGTCGGTTCCGCCTCCCCAACGCAGACCCTGACGTTCAGCTTTACCGGCGCTGCCAACACGGCTATTCAGGCGCCTCTCGTGGTTACGCAGGGCGCGACCGGCCTGGATTTTGCCGATGCCGGAACGGGAACCTGCACCACGAGAAATGGGGCTGGCAATCTGTACCCGCCTGGGGCTACCTGTACCGTTAACGTGACGTTTAAGCCGAAGTACCCCGGGGCGCGCTACGGGGCTGTGGAACTGCTGAATAGCTCGGGCACCATGCTCGCTGCGGCACTCATCTACGGCACGGGCCAGGGAGCACAACTCACTTTTCAGCCAGGCTCCCAGAGCACGGTTGCTTCTGACGTTGCGTTTCCGGAAGGGGTTGCCGTTGACGGAAGCGGGAACGTCTATTTCCCAAGCTCCAGCCAGCCGTACCAGTTATTCCGGGCAACGCCGTCAAACGGTAGTTACGTTTTGAGCGTTGTCCCAACCAGCGCCCTCGTCGACCCATCTGGCGTTGCGGTGGACGGCGCAGGGAATGTCTATCTAGCCGATTCCGGCAACTTCAGGGTGTTGAAGGAGACAGTGACGGCGACAGGATACGCCGAGAGCACCGTAGCCACTTTTCCGGACGTCGATACTGCCGCTCCCATCGGTGTCGCGGTCGACGGGAGTGGCAACGTTTACGTCTCTCTGGGTGCTGAAGCCGGAATCGTATACAAGGAATCGCCGACGGCTTCCGGCTACGTGCAGAGCACCGTGGTCAGCGGACTGCCAGCCGACGCGGGCATAGCGGTGGACGGCAGTGGCAACGTCTACGTTGCCGTCGACCTGACGAACGGCTGGATCGTCAAGGCAACGCCTTCGGCGAGCGGATATACGCAGAGCACCATACCGGTCAGCGGCGACGGTGTTCCATTTGCGGTGGCTGTTGATGCCAGCGGCAGCGTCTATGTCGCTTTTACTTACAGCAAGGACGCTGGCGCGGTGTTCAGGGAGACGCCCGAGAACGGAAGTTACACGCAAACCACGATAGCAACAAACGGCGTGGGGGAAGCCTTCGGCGTGGCCCTCGATTCCGGCGGTAACGTATATGTCGGCGACTACTATAACGACAGGATTGTGAAGGAGACTCTGGCCGTTCCGCCCAGCCTGAGCTTTGCTGCCACGCACATCGGCTTGCAGAGCAGCGACTACCCCCAGACCATGACGCTGTCGAACATCGGCAATGAGTCGCTGATCTTCCCGGTTCCCCGCACCGGCGGGAACCCGAGCATCTCCGCCAACTTCACGCTGGACGGGTTAACAACCTGTCCCGAGGTCACCACCTCGTCCTCGGCGGGTACCCTGGCCGCCGGAATCACCTGCACCTTGGCCGTGGACTTCAACCCCACGGTGACAGGGCAGATTTCCGGATCCGTGGTCCTGACCGATAACAACATGAATGCCAGTCCCTCCGCGACCCAGAGCATCGGGCTGGCCGGAACGGGACTTTCGCCGAAACTCACACCTGCGGTCACCCTAACACCATCCTCTTCAACGATCGACACGAGTCAAGGCCTGTCGGTGACCGTCGCGGTGAGTGGAGGCAGCGGCAATCCGGTTCCCGCGGGATCCGTCAGCCTCAGTGGCCCCGGATATACGTCATTGGCTACGCTCACCAGTGGTTCGGCGAGTTTCAATTTACCTGTGGGAGCACTCGCCATCGGTACCGACACGCTGACCGCCAGCTACTCCGGAGACAGCAACTACGGTCCCGCCACCGGATCCGCTGTGGTTACGGTCACAAAGACAACACCCGCGTTGTTCGCGTCGGCGAATCCGGCGAGCATTACGACACTGCAGTCCACGGTGATCGGGGCCTGGGTCTCCAGTCCGCAGGAGGCGAACGGAGGGATCACGGTCAGCCTCGCAGGAGTTACGCTGGGGAGCAAAGTGCTGGGGGGCGGGATCCTTCCAGGGGGGATCACGATCCCCGGTACCGCACTGCCATTGGGTACGGATACGTTGACCGTCAGCTATTCGGGGGACGACCTCTACAGCGCGGTCAGCACAACGACGACAGTCACGGTAAGCGCACCCGATTATCCCGTTTACCCCGCGCAATCGGCGCAGAACTTAGGGGCGATTAATCTGGGGAGCACCAGTTCCACCCCGATTTCTATCGCGTTCAACGCGACGGAGACCGTGGGGTCGACGGCGGTCGTGACCCAGGGTGCCCAGGGACTGGATTTCACCAATGCTGGCGGTGGTACCTGCGATACGAACGGCAGCGGACATGTATACAACGCGGGCGACACCTGCACGGTCAACGTGACCTTTACCCCAAAGTATGCCGGCGCGCGCTACGGGGCTGTGCAGCTCCTGGATACATCGGGGAAATTGCTCGCGTTGGCACTCGTCTACGGCACGGGTGTAGGGCCGCAGCTGGTGTTCCCGAGCAACATGGCCCTGCAGACGCTGGGAGGCGGTCTCGGCGCTTCCGCCGACGTCGCGGTGGATGGAAGCGGGAACGTCTATGTCGCCGACGATAGTAACTACGCGATCTGGAAGATACCGCCTGGCTGTGTTTCGGCCAGTTGTATGACCACAGTGGGCGGAGGCTTTAGCCAGATCGATGGTGTGGCAGTGGATGGGAACGGCAATGTCTACGTCGCCGATTACCTGGGCAGCGGTGAAGTCAAGGAGATGTCCCCGCAGTGCGATTCCGCCGGCTGCGTGGCGACGCTCGGCAGCGGCTTCAATGAGCTCCGGGGGATGGCGGTCGACGGGAGCGGCAACGTCTATGTCTCCGTCTCCGCTAACAACGCAGTGACAGAGATACCCCTCGGCTGTGCTTCTTCCAGTTGTGTGACGGCGCTGGGCGGCGGCTTCAGCAACCCCAGTGGCGTAGCGGTCGACGGCAGCGGCAACGTCTATATCGCCGATACCGGCAACAACGCGGTGAAGAAGATGCCCCCCGGCTGCGCTTCCTCCAGTTGTGTGACGACGCTGGGCGGCGGCTTCAGCAATCCCGCGGGCGTGGCAATGGACGGCAGCGGCAACGTCTACGTTGCCGATCAAGGCAACAACGCGGTGAAGGAGATGGCTTTGAACTGCGCTTCGTCCAGCTGTGTGACGACACTGAGTGGCGGGTTCAGTGATCCGACCGGCGTGGCCCTCGATGGGAGAGGGAACGTCTATGTCGCCGATAGCGGCAACAGCCTGGTGGAGCAGTTGAACCTGGCCACACCGCCCAGCCTGAGCTTTGCCAACACCACTGTCGGCTCGCAGAGCAGCGACAGCCCCCAGACTGTCACGCTGCGCAACATCGGCAACGAGCCGCTGACCTTCCCGGTCCCGGGCACGGGCACAAATCCCAGCGTCTCGGCTAACTTCACCCTGGACTCGTCGACCACCTGCCCTGAGCTCACTACCTCGTCCCCAGCCGGGACCCTGACCGCCGGAGCCAGTTGCAACCTGGCCGTGGACTTCATCCCCACAACGACAGGGTCGATCTCCGGATCCGCGGTTCTGACCGACAACAACCTGAATGCCAGTCCCTCCGCCACGCAGAGCATCGCGCTCAGCGGGGTCGGATCCGGCCCCATCGATCCCTGGATCCAGGTCAACGGAGGAGTCTGGCAGGAGGCCGCCAGTGTATCCGTGAATCTGGGCGACACTGTGAACCTCGGACCGCACCCGGTCAGCGACGGATCGTGGATCTGGACTGGGCCCAACGGCTTCACGTCCACCGCGCGGGTTCTCTATTCCATCCCGCTGGCGCCGGGCACTAACACGTACACCGCCACCTACACCAACACGGCCGGAGCTCAAAGCACTCCCCAGGCCTTTACCATCACCGTCACCACGGCGGTTGTGCCTTATATTCAGGTGAACGGCGGAGCCTGGACCGAGGAGTCCGCAGCGTCTGTGAATCTCGGCGACACGGTGAACCTCGGTCCGCACCCGGTCAGCGGCGGATCGTGGAGCTGGTCCGGGCCCAACGGCTACACCTCGACCTCGCGGGTCCTCTACGGTATCCCGTTGACGGGAGGCACCGATACCTACACGGCCACTTACACCAATACATCCGGAGGGCAAAGCACCCTGGCCTTCACCGTCACCGTCAACACACCGGTTGATCCCTGGATCCAGGTGAACGGCGGAGCCTGGCAGGAGGTCTCCAGCGTGACGGTGGCGGCCGGGACGACGGTGAACCTGGGTCCGCACCCTGTCAGCGGCGGATCGTGGAGCTGGTCCGGGCCCAACGGCTACACATCCACCTCGCGGGTCCTCTACTCGGTTCCGCTGCCCTCGGGCACCAATACCTATACGGCCACTTACACCAATACCGCCGGAGGGCAAAGCACTCTGGCCTTCACCATCACGGTCAATTAGGGAATACTCGCCTCGAGCCCTGCCCTTGGTACCGTCCCCCTCGACGATTTCTCTTGCGTCGAACTTTCAACCCGCTTTAAGCTTGATCCCAGTGGGGATGGTCCGTTCCGACGGAACCATCCCCATCGGCGTCTTCGGGCGATCCCGATAAAGGGCCTCAGAATCGGTGCAGGAAACGCAAAAGAGGGTAATACCCAAAAGGTATTACCCTCCAAACACCGACGAATGAGCAACTTCGAATGTCGAGAGGGGGGAGGGGGGTCCCCTGAACCCTGATCCCGGATCGCCGTTCTGTACCCTGTACCCTATGTCCACAACCACCATCCGCGTCCGCTACGCCGAAACCGACCAGATGGGCGTCGCCTACTACGCCAACTACTTCGTCTGGTGCGAAGTCGGCCGCGTGGAACTCCTCCGCCAGCTCGGCTTCGAGTACAAGCAGATGGAGATCGATCACCGCCTCTTTCTGCCTGTGGTCGAAGCCTCCTGCCGCTACCGCTCGCCCGCTCGCTACGACGAAGAAATCCTGATCGAGACCCGAGTCGCCGGCCTGCGCGCCTCGGTCATCAAATTCGCCTACCGGCTGCTCTGCCGCCGTAACGGCGAGCCCGAGCCGGTGCTGCTCGCCGACGCCGAAACCGTCCACGTCGTCGTGGACCAGGACATGAAGAAGTGCTCTCTGCCCGAGCCTTATTTATCCGCCATCCGCGGCACCCTGGATACCGACGCCTGAAGGACGGTACAATTCCATTTCGCGGAGCCGGCTTCCCCAAAGCCGCCGGCATCCCAGTGAAACAACCGGTCTTTTTGGAGGACTATGCGATCAGTGGTGGCGATTGTCTCGGCGGGCGTCTTTTGCGTCGCGGCCTGCGCGCTCAACGGATGTGAAACCGGCCGCGTGAACAAGCTGCACGCTGGGTTTGAGGCGGTCTCCGACGTCTCGACGACGCCTCATCCGGAAGCGCAGTACGCCTCCATCTCCACCGGCATTCCGCCCGTCCCGGCTTCGCCCACCGGCGCCGGACCCAACGGCCAACAGCCCATCAATGACAATCAGGCGCGCTCCAGCCCGGGAAACGAAGACGGCACGCCCATGGCCCCGCGCGCGCAGCCGCAAGATCCCTTCCTGCGCCAGTAGCGTTACCAGGACTGGTGCACGAACGCCGCCGCCGGAACCGGCTCCGGCAGCTGACTTGCGCTTTGCCACAGCAGCACGGGCGCGCCGTCCGCCCGCTGCGGTTCATTCTCGATCCCCGGATCGAGATGAATATGGATCCGGTGCAGTCCCGCGCGTAAACCGGCGCTGACCGCGATCGACTGCACCGCATCGCCCAGCGATCCGCACATCTGCATTCGCAGCTCCGGGCTGTGCGCCTGCGGCAGATCCTCGAACGAGAGGGTCGCCCGCCGGCTGGTCAGCAGCCTCAGCGTGTAACCGCCGTCCGCCGGAATGCGCAGCCAGCCATCCTCCTCAGTCGACCCGTCCGGCTCCCGGACGACCCTCAGTCCCAGCCGCGTGGCCATCGGCATCGCCAGTGCGGGAATCGGTTCGCGCGCGACCACCAGCGACCGCGCCGTCCACACTTCAGCGTCCGGGGCCCGCGTCGCGTGCAGCAGGACCCGGAACCGTCCCGATCCGTCGAGCAGCGTCCCCTCGGTGTCGGGAAACGCGTGGTGGACGACCGAACCCTGGCCCGTCGCCCCATCGCCGAAGAGCCAGTGGTACTGCCATCCCGGCGCCGGCGCGAGCACGCGGAAGGTCACCGACTGGTCCGGCCGAATTAACCCGCTGCTGATGGAGAACGACGCATCCGTCAGCCCCGGCGCGTAGGTTGGCTCGGCCGCGCCGTCCTCGACCTTCACCGGAACATCGGTGTCGCGCGTGGCCAGCCTGTCGTTGATCCGCACACCGTCCAGCACGACTCCGCGGACGTCGCCCTTGAGCACCGACGGCACCATCGGTGGACCATCCAGTGCCGATACGTTCGAGAAGACAACGCCGTCCACACCCGCGTCCGGGTAGCGCACCTGCATCAGCGAGTAGTAGTCCTCAAGGCGAATGTCGCTGAAGCGGAAATCGCTGTGCGTTCCCTGCCCTCCCGGATTCGCCCACAGTTCAAAGAAGGCGAACGGGACGACGCACCCGCCGTATCCGGTATGCAGCACGTCCACATTGCGCATTGCCACATGCGCACTGCGAAAGACCTTCTGCGGCCAGGCGACCCGCATGGTGTTCGAGATGCTGGTGGAGACGACGCTGTCTTCAATGGTGATGTTGGTGACGTCCTGGCCGGGCACCCGCATCTCCTCTTCGGAATAACCCTCCCAGTTCCCCTGCAGGGCGAAGTCGTCGTCGGAGGCGCGGATGAATGCGTTTCGGACGGTGGTGTCTCCGCCGCCCAGCCAGTCCATGCCGTCCTGATTGGCGTCACGCGGATCGCCTCCGATGATGTTCACGTTGTAGAAGCCGATGTGGCGCGAGTTCCGCATCTGGACCTGCCAGGTGCGGCTGCGCACAACACAGGTGATGCCGTCGATCTCAATGTTGCGCGCCCCGCTCATCGCGATGCAGTGCCAGCCGATCTTCTGCATCCAGCCCTGGTCGTCGCCAGGATCCTGGGGACCGTCGTAGATGATCAGGCCGCGGCCCTGGACGCGCACGTCGTGCACCTGCCAGAGGCTGAGCGAGCCGAAGACCACCGCACCGGGCGCGAGGTAGATGCGGTCACCCGACCGTGCCTGGATGTCTTCGCGGTGCACGCCAGGGCCGTAATAGCGCACGTTCGGCGTGCTCGCCGTAACGCCGGAGCGGTCGGGCGGGCTGCCCAGCAGGAAGAGCATTGTGGCATCGGCAAAGTGATCGCCAGGCCGGCTGATGGAGAGCTTGACGGGCCCCGGAATACGGAAGGTAATGACGGCGCCCTGCCGCTGCGGCCGGATGCCATAGCGCATTGGCTGAATCTCAACGCCGCCGTCCCAGAAGTGCGGATCGGCGGCGCGAATGGATACAGTCGCGGGTCCATCGAGATCGAAGTTCAGCAGATAGTAGTTTGAAACCGCATCGACCACCGGGCTGGTGTCGCCGTCGATGGTGACGGTGAAGTAATCGCTGCTGACCTCAGCCGGAATGGGAGCGATGGAGACAGCAGCGAAAGCAGAAGCGGCGAAAGAACAGCCGATGCAGGCAACGACAGCAACCCAACGAATCAGGAATCGTCTCATTGAACGGAGCACCACTTTCCATCCATCCGCATGCGCATCGGCGCGTCCTATTCCCTACTCCCTATTCCCTATTGCCTGTTGCCTATTGCCTGTTTCACATCACTTCGGGCGCGCTGATGCCCAGCCACGCGAGCGAACGGATCAGCTCCCGCTGGGTGACCGCCGCCGTCGCCAGCAGCAACTGCTTCCGAACCGGGTCCTCTTCGCTGAGGATGTGGTGCAGCCGGTAAAAATTGCTGAAGTCCTGCGCCAATTGAAATGCATGCTTCGCCAGATAGGCCGGCTCCGCGGTTTGGATGCACTGGTCGAGCAGCAGCGTCGTCTTGGCCGCGCGCAGCCACACTTCCCAGATGCCCTCGGTGCCCTCGCCGCTGAGATATGAGGCGAGATCAAGGCCGGTCAGCGAGGCCAGTGCCTCTTCCGGCGTGGTACCCGACTTACGAAAGATGCTCTGCGTGCGCACGACCGCGTACTGGAGATACGGCCCGGTCTCTCCCTCAAAGCTGAGAGCATCTTTGAAGTCGAAGGCGATCACGGAATTCCGCGTGTAGCGCAGCATAAAGTAGCGCAGGGCGCCGACAGCGATGGCCCGGGCCGTCGCATCGCGCTCGGTTTCGCGTAGCTCTGGATGGCGGCTGTCGACCTCGGCGCGCGTCGCGGCGATCAGTTTGTCGATGAGGTCGTCGGCTTTCACGCCGAAGCCCTTGCGTCCGGAAACCTCGATGTACGGGCGAGCGCGGTCTTCTTCGGACACGTCGTAGCCGAGATCGAGCGCGCAGCGCGGCGTGAGCGCGACCATTTCATAGGAAAAGTGCGTGTAGTGCGCGGCCTGCTCTGTATAGCCGAGCCCGCGCAGCGCCTCGATCACGTTCGCCTGCGGATCGGACTGCCGCGAGTCGATAACGTTGTAGATAGCCTGCGCTCCGCCGAAGCGTGGGTGATTCGCGTCGCCGGACTCCGCGGAGATCCAGCACTCGCGGTCGGCGTAGGCGAAGAATGGCCGGTAGGCAAAGTCGCGCCCGAGCAGGCCAAACTTCCAGAGGTGGTAGGCAATGTCCTTGCCAACGTAGGTGACGGTGCCGTTGGAGCGAACGATCACCTTGGCATCTTCATTAGGGCCGTTGCTCTCGGAGATTTCGATGGTTCCGGGCCGTTTCATCACCCAGCAGCCCTTGTTCTTGCCCTCGGTTTCGAAGTAGAGGACGCCTTTCGCCTTGAGCTGTTCGAAGGCCAGATCCCAGAAGTGCAGATGGAGGATTTCGCTCTCGCGCGGCAGCAGGTCGTACTCGACGCCGAGGCGGAGCATGGTTTCGAGGTGGCGGCGCAGGATGGCCGTAGAGATGAGCTCGGCAATCTCCGCGGTGTCGTTGCCGCCGGCTTCGATGGCGTGCAGAGTGTCGAGGCGCAGCTTCTTTCGTGCCGGGGCTTCGGCCGGATCGGCCTCGTACCACTGCGAGACGCGGGCGTAGAGGTCCCAGCAATAGAAGTCGATGCGCTCGCCCGAGTCGGCCAAATCGGCCATCAGCTCCTGCACACCGCCGAGAGAAAAGTCCTCGAGATGAACCAGCCCGACCACCACATCCGCCACCTGGACGCCGGTGTTGTCGACGTAGTTCTGCACATCGACCTGGTTCCCGGCGGCGCGCAGCAGGCGGACAAAGGTATCCCCGAGAATGGCGTTGCGCAGGTGACCCACGTGGGCGGCTTTGTTGGGATTAATGCTGGTGTGCTCGACCAGGGCATGCAGGCGCTTCGCCGGAGCCGGCACCTCGGCGTTGACGGCATAAGCCTGCACCAGCGCGGCGCGATCGAGATGCGCGTTGATGTACCCGGCCCCCGCTACCTCGAAGGACGCAAATCCAGGAACCGTGCCGATCGCGCCGACAATCTCCTCGGCGATCTTGCGGGGCGCCTTGCGAAGTTTGCGGGCCAACTCGAACGCGAGTGGCGTGGCGTATTCGCCGAATGCCAGTTCCGGCGGCTGCTCGAGCACGATGGTGTCGACTTCAATCCGATAAAGGCTTTGCAGCACAGCGCGAAGGCGCTGCTGGAGATGCTTCTGCTGTTCGAAATACACGCGAGAACCACCAATCGAGGTTAGAGAGACCGCAGTTTTTGTTGTGATTCTAGCAGGCGCTGCCTGCGGAACCGGCGATTCGGCGAGCCGCTTCGCCGAAGTCTGGCCCTTGCTCTAAGATGAAAAGAGCACCGCCTGCACGACTTCATCATCCTCCATGCCTGAACCGAACACGTTCTACCTCACGACGCCGATCTACTACGTCAACGCGCGCCCGCACATCGGCCACACTTACACGACCGTTGTGGCGGATGCCATTGCGCGGCGGAAACGCTCGCTCGGCATCGACACCTGGTTCCTGACCGGCACCGACGAGCACGGGCAGAAGATTGAGCGCTCGGCGAAGCAGGCGAACTGTACCCCGCAGGCGTTCGCAGATCGTGTCTCGGGGGAATTTCGCGGCCTGTGGAACCGAATGGGCCTGAGCTACGACGACTTCATCCGCACCACCGAGCCGCGCCACAAGCAGGCCGTGCAGAAGCTGTTTGCGCTGCTGCGGGATAACGGCTTCATCTACAAGGGTTCCTACACCGGCCAGTATTGCGTCTACGACGAACTGTATGTGGAGGCGCCGCCGGGTGCGCCCTGTCCCGATTGTGGCCGTCCTACGGAAACGGTCAGCGAAGAGAACTACTTCTTTAAGCTGTCGGCCTTCGAGCGCAGGCTGCTCGAGTACTACGACGAGCATCCCGAGTTCATTCGCCCGGAGACGCGCCGCAACGAAGTCATCTCGTTCGTGAAGAGCGGTCTGCGCGATCTCTCGGTCAGCCGCACCAGCTTCAACTGGGGCATTCCGGTTCCTGGCGACGAAAAGCACGTGATCTATGTGTGGATGGATGCGCTGGCCAACTACGTCACGGCGCTGGGCTGGGGCAGCGACGATCCCTCGAAGTTCGAGAAGTACTGGCCAGCCGATCTGCACATCGTCGGCAAGGAGATCAGCCGATTTCACTGCGTCTACTGGCCGGCGTTCCTGATGGCCGCAGGGCTGCCTCTGCCGAAGAGCATCGTGGCGCACGGCTGGCTGCTGTTTGAAGAGAGCAAGATGTCGAAGTCGCGCGGGAATATTGTGCGGGCGGAGACGATTCTCGAGGTCCTCGGCGCCGACGCGCTGCGCTACTTCCTGTTGCGGGAGATCGTCTTCGGGCACGACGGCAGCTTTAGTTTCGACGCGCTCGTCCAGCGCTACAACTCCGACCTGGCGAACGGCTTTGGCAACCTGGTGAGCCGGACGGTGGCCATGATCGGGCGGTATTTCGATGGGATTGTGCCGGAACCTGCGGACGGCAGCACTGCCTCCCAGGCAAGCTCCATTGCCACGGAGATTCCGAAGGCCATCGCCGCCTTTGCTGCTTCGTTCGATGCTCTGGATTTCTCGCGCGCGCTGGAAGCGGCCTGGGCGATGGTCGCGGCCGTCGATGGCTATCTGACGGCAACGGCCCCCTGGAAACAGCCGGAGAGCTTCACCGACGAGCAGCAGCGGGCGCTGCGGGCTACGGTGCTCTACACCGCTGCGGAGGCGATTCGTATCATCACCGCGCTCGTCTATCCGGTCATTCCGGAGGCGGCGGCGAAGGTCTGGGCGCAACTCGGCCTGGGCGACATTCACAAGGCAAGTTTGAAGGACCTGCAGTGGGGCGGTCTGCGGCCGGGCACTAAGCTCGGCGAGGCTTCACCGCTTTTTCCCCGCGCCGACAAGGAGGCGATCACGCGTATGAGCGAACTGGAACAGAAGAACAACGGGGCGGCTGCTAGGCCCAACGCGGAGAAACCGCCGGACGCGCGCATTTCGAAGCTGCACTCCCTGATTGACGGCCTGGCCGTGGCCATGGCGGAATCGACCAGCGAGTCGGCGGCGGTGACGGCGTTTGACAACGCGATTGGGCAGACGCTGCGCGAGATGTTTGGAGTTCCGGCGCGTCCGACTGCGCCCGCTGCCCCTGCAGCGGCCACGGTTCCGCCTCCCGGCGAAAAGATCAGCATCGACGATTTCTCCAAAGTCGAACTGCGGGTGGCCCAGGTGAAAGTCGCCGAGCGCGTGCCCAAAGCCGACAAGCTGCTGCGCCTCGAGGTCGATCTCGGCTACGAAACGCGGCAGATCCTGGCCGGGATCGCTGAGGCGTACACGCCGGAGTCGCTGATCGGGCGCAAAGTGGTCATTGTCGCCAACCTCGCTCCACGGAAACTGCGCGGTCTGGAGTCGAACGGGATGATCGTCGCCGCCTCGGTCGAAGGCGGACGGCCGGTGTTGGCTGGTTTCCTGGAGGACGTGGAGATCGGGGCGCGGCTGAAGTAGGAAATTGGCCCGCTCCGACAGCGCTATACTTGTATAGCGGAGGCTCCCATGCTTGCCATTCGATTGCCGGCAGACATCGAAAAGCGCCTGAATCGCATAGCTAAGCGTTCAGGTCGGACCAAGACATACTACGTACGTGAAGCCATCCTCCGGCATCTTGAGGACCTGGAAGATATCCAGATTGCGGAAGAGGAGTTGATCGCCATCCGCGAAGGACGGAGCAGGACCTATACTCTCGAAGAGGTTCAACGCGACCTTGGCCTGGACGATCGTCTTCTCGGAGTTGGCAAAAAAGAATCTCGCAAAAATGGACGCCCAGATCGCCCGGCGCATCGCGGAGTTCCTGCAGAAGCGCGTCGCCAGTCTGGAAAATCCACGTAGCCTCGGCCAGGCGCTCATCAGCGCCGAGGTCGGCCACCTCTGGCGCTACCGGGTCGGCGATTACCGCATCGTCTGCGATCTGCAGGATCGCAGGCTTCTGGTGCTGGTTCTCCGTATCGGGCACCGTCGCGAGGTCTACCGATGATCGACTCCCATGCCCATCTCGACAGCCCCCGCTACGACGAGGACCGCGAAGCGCTGCTGGAACGAGCTTGGGCGGCCGGCGTGCGGGAAATCCTCTCCATCGGCATCGGCGAGGGACCGGAGACCATGGAGCAGGCGCTCGCCCTCAGCCGCCAATACGCTGGCCGCCCCGGGATCCCGAAGATCTGGGCCAGTGCCGGTGTCCATCCCCATGAGGCACGCCTGGCGGACGACGCAGCTCTCGCCAAGCTCGACGGCTTGCTGCAGCAACCCGAAATTTTGGCCTGCGGCGAGATCGGCCTCGACTACTTCTACGATCACTCCCCGCGCGAGATGCAGAAGACGGTCTTCTCCCGGCAGATGGAGATCGCGGCGGAACGAAAGAAGCCCATCATCATCCACTGCCGCCCTTCGAACAGCAGTGCCGATGCCTGGGACGACACCCTCTCGATGTTGCGGACGGAATGGGCGCCGACCGGGCTGGGCGGCATCCTGCACTGCTTTACCGGCGAGTGGCGGCACGCGCAGGGTGCTATGGATCTGGGCTTTCTCATCTCCTTCGCCGGCAATGTGACCTTCCCCAAAGCACAGCCCCTTCGCGATACGGCCGCAGCCGTCCCCCTGGATCGCATGCTGATCGAGACGGATTGCCCATTTCTGGCGCCGCTGCCCAACCGCGGCAAACGCAATGAGCCGGCCTGGGTGAAGGAGGTCGCGGTCCAGATTGGCGCCCTGCGCGGCCTCGATCCGGAACAGGTCGCGGTCACCACCGCGGATAACTTCCGTGCCTTTTTCGGCACGGAAAAGGCCTCTCCAGCCCGCGACTTGCCCCGGTAGCGGATAATCTAAAGAGACAGAGGGGCGGACATGGCAGCGGAGAACTCCTTCGACATTGCGAGCAAGGTCGATCTGCAGGAAGTGCGCAACGCCATCGAGCAGGCGACGAAGGAAGTCCGCACCCGTTTCGACCTGAAGGATTCGAAGTCCGAGATCCGGCTGGAGGGCGAGGACGCCATCCAGCTGGCGTCGGCGGACAACTACAAGCTGGAAGCCGTCACCGAGATCCTGCGGCAAAAACTGGTCAAGCGCGGCGTCTCGCTCAAAGCGCTCACCTTTGGCACGATCGAGCCCGCAACGGGTTCCAGCGTTCGCCAGAAGGTAAACCTGCAACAGGGCATTGCCGGCGAGAAAGCCAAAGAAATCGTCAGGATTATTAAGGACTCAAAGAAAAAGGTGCAGGCGTCCATTCAGGGAGACACGGTACGCGTCTCCGCCAAGGACCGCGATACCCTCCAGGAAGTGATCGCGCTGCTGCGCGGCCGCGACCTGGGAATCGACATGCAGTTTACGAATTACCGTTCGAACTGAACGGCGGGCCCGGCAGTTGGGAGAATCGACTGAGTGAGCACTGCGACGACATCGACGGCCAGGGGAATCTTCGAGCTGCTCCACGACGACCTGGCGGCCATTGAGCGCGAATTTGGCGCCGACGCCGTCTCGTCCGTCCAGGCCATCACCGAAATCTCCGATTACCTGCGCGAAGGCGGAGGCAAACGCATTCGTCCCTCCCTGCTGCTGCTGGCGGCGCGCAGCCTTGGCTATACTGGCCACGGCATGATCCGCCTGGGCGCCGTAGTGGAGATGGTGCACACCGCCACGCTGGTCCACGATGACATCATCGACGGGGCCGACAAGCGGCGCGGCCGGCCATCGACCAATCGCACCTGGGGCAATGGCAAATGCGTGCTGGCCGGCGACTGGCTCTACATGCAGGCCTTTCGTGTGGCGCTCGGAGAGCAGAACTTCCGGGTCCTCGATCTGCTTATCGGCCTGACCCAGCAGATGGTGGAAGGTGAGCTGCTGCAGATGGAGTTGCTGGGCAAGCCCATCTCCGAGCGCGAATACACCGACCTCATCTACCGCAAGACAGCCTGCCTCTTCGAGGTCTCCATGCGGCTGGGTGCGGTGCTGGCCGGCGCGGATCAGGCCACGGAAGAAGCGATGGGCGAGTATGGACGCAATCTCGGGCTGGCCTTCCAGATTGTCGACGATGTGCTCGATCTAACAGCCACCGAAGAGGTCCTGGGTAAGCCTGTCGCCAGCGATCTGCGCGAAGGCAAGGCCACCCTGGCTGTGATCCATACCCTCGAAAACGGCAGCACCCCAGCCGAACGCACAGCCATCCAGACGGTCCTCGAAGACCAGAATTTCGAGCGCGTTTCCCACGAGGAGATCCTGCGCATCCTCAACCGCAACCAGTCGATGCATTACGCCATGCAGGCGGCATTCACCTATGCGGCCGGCGCTCAGGCTGCGCTGGCGGTGCTTCCGGATTCCGAGTACAAGCGGGCTCTGCAATGGATGCCGGAGTTCGTGGTCGCGCGCGAAAAATAGCCTCGCTGCCGTTTGCACCTTTCCCGCTGTACCCTGAAGAACAAATGAAACTGTCCCATGTGGCCCAGGCCCTGAATGCGGAACTGCGTCTGTCAGGCGCGGATGTGGAGGTGGAAGGCGTCGCCAGCGCGCCTGCGGCGACTGCGCGAACGCTGGTCTTCGCCGAGGATGCGCCGAGCCTGGCCCGTGCGCTCGATTCGCGCGCAGCCGCCATCATCCTTAGCCCGAAACTGGCTGGCAGCGCTCCAGGAAAATCGCTGCTCGTCGCCGCCCAGCCGAAGCTGGCCTTTGCGCAGGCGGCGCGACTGCTGCGGCCCGCCGCGCTCGCATCCGGAGTGCATCCCGCTGCGATTGTGCATACCTCGGCGGAACTCGGCCCGGAGGTTTCGGTCGGCGCCGGCGCCGTGATCGAAGCCAACGCTCTTATCGGCGCGGGCACGCGCATCGATGCCGGCGCGGTGATCGGTATCGGTGTGCGGATCGGTGCGCACTGCCATCTCTATCCGCGCGTCGTGATCTACGCGGGCACCGAACTCGGTGACAACGTGGTGGCCCATGCCGGCGCGGTGCTCGGCTCCGACGGCTTCGGCTATGTGCGCGACGCAGACACGGGGCGCTATCTCCAGTTCCCCCAGCAGGGCCGGCTGGTAATTGAAGACGATGTCGAGATTGGCGCCAACACGACCATCGACCGCGGCGCCCTGGAAGTAACCCGCATTGAGCGCGGCGTGAAGATCGACAACCTCGTGCATCTCGGTCACAACGTCCGCGTCGGACACGACGTCGTGATCGCAGCACAAACCGGCGTTTCCGGGTCCAGCAGCATCGGCGCGAATGCCGTCGTCGGCGGTCAGGTGGGCATTGGCGACCACGCAACGGTCGAAGAAGAAGTCATCCTCGGCTCGGGATCGGGCGTGCTGACGTATAAGAAGGTGCGCGGACGCGGAGTCGTCTTCTGGGGCCGCCCGGCGAGGCCGCTGCATCAATACCTGAAGGAACTGGCCGTGCTGGCGCGGCTGGCGCGCGGATCGGCTCCAAAGGAGGAGTAAGTTGGCGGTCGTGGTGGTCGGCGGACAGACGCGCAACATCGGCAAGACCTCCGTCGTCGCCGGCCTCATCGCGCGCCTGCCGGAGCTGCGCTGGTCCGCCTTCAAGATCACGCAATACGGCCATGGCTTCTGCACGGCAGACGGCAAGCCCTGCCAGTGTCAGACGGAAGACGCCTGCGTTGCCGTCAACCTCGAACGCGATCCGGCCAGCGGCACGGATACCTCGCGTTTCCTGGCCGCGGGAGCGGAGCGGTCCATCTGGGTCCGCACCCGAATCGGCGCGCTGTCCGAGGCTATGCCGCGCGTCTCCGAGGAGCTGGCTCGATCGGAAAACGCGATCCTCGAATCGAACAGCATCCTCGCGTTTTTGGAACCGGATCTTTACCTGACCGTGCTCGATCCGGCGGTCGTGGATTTCAAGGAATCCGCTCGCCGATTTCTGGATCGCGCCGATGCGGTCCTGCTGGCTTCGGACACTCAAGGGCATGGCGTGGACCTGCCGGCGGTGTCCGACAAACCCTGCTTTCGCATTGCGCCACCCGCGTGGGTGTCCGACGATCTGGTCGAGTTCGTCCGCGCGCGTCTGACGGAAAACGCGGCCCGTCCGACGGCCTGACCTCTATCCCGCGCTTTCCGCAGCAGCGTGCGCCTTTGTCTCCAGCCAGGCGTTGCGGCGCCGGTAAGCGGCAAGATAGCGCGCATCCTCGGCATAGCTGGTGGGATAAATGGGGGGAACCGGCAGACGGCGCAGGTCAGCGTCCACGTTCGCAAAGGTGAAGGCGCACACGTTGCTCAAAGCGGTGCTGGTGCGATCCTGACTGATGCGCGTGATAGCCGTTTCCACGGCAATCGACGTTTCACCGGTGTAGGTGACGCGGCTGACAAAGTGCAGCTTGTCGCCCATCCGGACGGCCTGGTAGAAGTTGATGCGATCGACGGAAACCAGCAGCGCCCGGTCGCTGGCCACCAGTTCGGAGCAAATGTGCGCGACCATGAGGGCGCGGTGGGCCACCAGCCCGCCGAAGATCGTTTGCGGCACGTTCTCCTGCTCCGGATAGGTGCGTTCCCAGCCCTCCGCGGTCAGCCTGGCCGCCAGCAATCCGGCGAAGCCTGACTGTTCCTGCGCATCGTGCAGACGACGCAGCAGGTCATACTCCTCCCGAGAAGGCGGCTCTTCAGCGGCGCTCAAATGCTTCCGGTAGGCTTCGCGGCGATGGCGCGCCCGATCCGCGCGGGCGCAATCCAGTTGACTGCGGCAGTCCAGCGGCGGCAGCGGAACACTGTGTTCTTCTCCCTGCTCGTCCTGGATGCGGCCCACCATCGTGAAGTAGCAGGAGGCGATGTGGGGGCGTTCGCAGTCAGGCTGCTCGATGCGGACGCCGACTTCCATGGAGGTTCGGCCGACCAGGTTCACGCGGGCGCGCAGGATCATGTCGCGGCTTTCGTCGGGAACATTCCGCACCCGCATGGAATCCATGGCGGCGGTGACGACGCGAGCCGTCGGATGCCAGTGCCGCACGTAGCGGAGAGCGGTGTCTTCGGCCAGCTTGTCCAGCACTTCGAGCAAAAGACCTGCGCGCAGGTTGGACCTCACCGGCTGGTCCACCAGCTGGAAACGGCGCCGCAGAACGCGATCGGTACTGAACCGCAGGCGGCGCATGACGGAGGTCTGCACCGGAGTCAGAAGAGCGGGCACGTCGGGCATGGGATTTCAGAATACGCGCCGGCCTGGGATGGCGGCAGATTACGACGGTTCAGCCCTGCTTGCCGAAGGGCTCGCGTTTCATCGACCCGTCGCGCTGCTTCACCAGCATCTCCACCTTGCCCTCGGCTTCTTCCAGCTGCTTACGGCATTCGGCGGAAAGGCGCGTGCCCTCTTCGAAGAGCTTGATCGACTCTTCCAGCGGCACGTCGCCGCGTTCCAGCTGCGCGACGATCTCTTCAAGCTTCTTCAGAGAATCTTCAAAGTTGGGCAACTTTGGTTCCCTCCTGCGCCGCCGCAGACGCAGTCGCCACTCCGGGCTGAGCGCCGGGCAGCACCGCTGTCAGGACTTCGGCCGCCGCGCTGTAGCGTCCAAACGGCGCGCTCACCTGCACCCCCTGCACCATCGTTCGGGCTGCCTCCAGCATCTCCTGGGCGATGCGCACGCCTTCGGCCCGTGCCGCTTCCGGCGTGGTGGCCTTCTGCATGCGAATCAAAATCTCGTCCGGCACGCTCACCC
Organism: Acidobacteriaceae bacterium; assembly: GCA_049579805.1. Classification (GTDB taxonomy): domain Bacteria; phylum Acidobacteriota; class Terriglobia; order Terriglobales; family Acidobacteriaceae; genus Palsa-343. The sequence goes on along the minus strand of JBAUOP010000033.1, from coordinate 12,949 downwards.
GCAGGTCGTTCTTCATGAACTCCGCATTGCGCAGGCTGGTCAGCGGCCAGATGCCGGCGACCACCGGAATGCGGAAGCCCTCGATGCGCTTCAGAAAGGCCTCCAGCACGCGCAGATCGAAGACCGGCTGGGTAATCGCATATTCCGCGCCCGCCTCTACCTTCCAGGCAAAGCGGCGAATCTCGTTGTCGATGTCGGGAACGCCAGGATTCGCAGCCACAGCAATCGTGAATCCCGTGGACGCGCCGATGGGATTGCCGCCGATGTCCAGCCCATGATTCAGCCGCCGCACGATGTTTACCAGGCCGATCGCGTCCACGTCGTAGACGGCCGTGGCGTCGGGATAATTCCCCAGCTTGGGCGGATCGCCGGTCAGGCACAGCACGTTCCGCAGCCCGATCGACGCCGCTCCCAGCAGATCGCTCTGGATACTGAGCACGTTGCGATCGCGGCAGGTGTAGTGCAGCAGAGTCTCAATCCTGGTCTTCTGCTGGATCTGGATGCAGAGGCTCTGCGCGCTCATGCGTGCCGACGCCCGCGGCGAATCCGGCACATTGATTGCATGCACGCCCAGGTCCGCCATCGCCTGCGCCCCGGCGAGCTCCTTCGCGCAGTCGATGCCGCGCGGCGGCACAATCTCCACCATGGTGACAAAGGCGCCTTCGTGGATGAGCCGCCCCAGACGCGACCGCTCCGACACATGGACCGGGGGCGTCTCGGTCACAATCGGCTCCTGCTGCGAAGCTCTCTGGCTCGCCGCCTGCGCCTCGGTGGCACGCATGGCGGATTTCATGGCGCGGATGTGCTGCGCGGTCGTGCCGCAACAGCCCCCGATGAACTGCACGCCGGCGCGCGTGAACTTGCGCGCAAAGCTCGCCATATACTCCGGCGAGCACAGATAGATGTTGCGTCCGTCCACCGACCGCGGCATGCCGGCGTTGGGCATGGCCATCAGCGGCAGGCTGGTGGTGGCCGCCATGCGCTCGATCGCGGTCAGCACGGTGGCCGGCCCCACGCTGCAGTTCACGCCCATGGCGTCCACGCCCCAGGAGGCGATGCGGGCCGCGGCGGTCTCCGCCGAAGCGCCGTCGAGGCAGTTCGCCTCTTCATCGATCGTCACCATCACCACCACCGGCACATCCGGGGCCGCCGCGCGCGCGGCCAGCACAGCCTGTTCGGCTTCATTGAGCGCGGGCATCGTTTCAAGAATGAGCAGATCGACACCCACGCCGGGACCTCCCGCAGTCAAAGCGCGTATCTGCTCGGCGAAGGCCTGCTGGGCCTCCTCGAGGCTGGTTTTGCCGAGGGGCTCCAGATGCACGCCCAGCGGGCCGACCGATCCAGCCACGTAGGCTGTGCCGGCCTGCTTATCGGCCAGCTGGCGCACGGCCTGGCGGGCAATGGCCACACCGGCCCGGTTGATGTCCTCGACCTTGTCCCGCAGGCCGTAGCGCTCCAGACGCACGGCATTTCCGCCAAATGTATTGGTTTCGATAATCTCCGCGCCGGCCTGAAGGTACTCCTCGTGAACACTCCGCACCAGCTCCGGCTGCGACAGATTCAGCTCGTCGAAACAGCGGTTGATGAACACGCCGCGGGCATATAAGGAGGTGCCCATCGCTCCGTCACAAAGAACGGTGCGCCGGCCAAAAATCGATTCCAGTCGGTTGGGCATTGGGGTATCTCTGCATCATGGTATCAGGGCATACGGCACCGTCCGTCTCCGCGCCATCCCGGCCCGCAGGCCAACAGCGTGCACCCCCGCGGAACCCGGGTCCGGTGCATTAAAAAGGTCCGGCGGCCCTGATATACTTGGCTTTCCCTAATCCGTACATGACCAGGGCAGGGCGAGGTTCTACTGTTTTGAAGAAGAGAAGTCTTCCGTATTTCTGTTTTGTTGTCGGCACGATATTTGTGATCTGCATCGCCGTCAGTTCCTGCGGCTCCAATTACTATTTCGCCGCGCGGAATCTGCCCCCCAGCAAGGTGCTCAACCGGGTCCTGATCGCCGAGCAGAACCCCAGCGCGCTCTCCTCCGGGGTTCTTCCTTTCATGGATGCCTTTTACGACATCCGTCACCCCTACAACACTTCCGGCGGAGCTTTCTCCATCTCCGGCTTCTCCGGCAAGCTGCCCCTCACCATCCAGAACCTGCCGGAACAACAGGGAGCGGCTGTTTACAGCGAGGGCGACGGCAGCCTGACCCTGGTTAGCTATTCGCAGGAGAAGGTCAACGCCACCATCAGCATTCCCGGTGGCCTCTCCAGCAGCACCGAGGTCAGCCCCTACAACGGCATCGCCATCAGCCGCGATCTGAGCTATGTCTATGCCGCCAATCCCGCCAACCACGTGATCAGCGTCGTCGATCGCATCACGGGCACCTCGCTGACCCTGAACCTGCCCAACGCGTATGGAATCTCGGTGAATCCCGGCGGCACCGTGGCCCTGGCCTTCGTTCAGAATGCGACCCAGGCCTCCTCGGTTTCCGACGATCCAACGGTCAATCCCTCCCTGGACCCCTCCACCTTTGCCGTCTACAGCATCGTCCATCTCACCCAGGCGGAGGAGTACGCGGCCCAGAACAATCCGCATTACGTCTACACATACACCGACTCATCGGGCGTGGCGCATTCGGCCGAGGCCCAGGATTGCGAACCGCAGGCTCTGCCCACCTGGTGCGTCTTTCCCGTCAGTACGGGAGCCTCGGCCAGCTTTGACCATCCGGTCAAAGCCGTGTTCTCCTCCGACGGCACCACCGCCTATGTCCTGAATTGCGGACCGGAGTGCGGCGGCACCACTTCCAGCATCACCACCATTCCCATTACCTCCTCATCGCTCAATCCCGCCAGCGTCGGCGGCAGCGGCGTCGCCCTGCAGGGCCTGGCGAATGTTGCCGTCCCCAACGGCGCCACCAACGCCATCTTCAGCGGAAACACGCTCTACGTGGCCGGGCAGCAGCTTCAGCCTTCCAGCGGCCTTTACGCGGGGTTCCTCACCATCATGAACACGCCGTCTGACACCATTGCCGGCACTTATTCCATCAGCGACGGCCTCCACACCCGCATGGTCTTCGGCGACGACAACACCCTCTGGATTGGTTCCGTCCGCTGCAATCAGGGTCCCCGCTATCAGCAGTCGCAAAACGGTGGCAGTCAGGACTTCGGCTGCGTCACTATGTTCAACACCGCCAACAATACGGCCACCCTCAGCTCCTACAAGGGAGACGGCACCGGCATCGCCGCCGTGACCGGGCTGCACAAGGTCTACACCACCGAAGGCGGCCAGATTTATATCTACAGCACAACCAATATGACCGCGCTGGATAATTCCAACGTCACCATCGCCGGCACCGCCGTCGACGCGGCCTACATGGACGCCGGCAGCGATGCCGACAACACCATCTACTAATCCGGTGACCGGACAGGCGAGCACGCATGGCGGAAACACCGAACGCTGACGTACTCGCCATCGCCGCCCATCGCGACGATGTGGAACAGACCTGCGGCGGTACCCTGCTGCGCCTGGCCTCCCTCGGTGTCTCCACTGCCATTCTCGACCTGACCCGCGGAGAAGCGGGAACCCGCGGCTCCGCCAAGGAACGCGCCTCTGAGGCCTCTGAAGCTGCCCGCATCCTCGGCGTGCGCTGGCGCGACGCGCTCGATATCCCCGACGGCCGCGTGGAGAATACCTGGGAAAACCGGCTCAAAATTGTCGAAACCCTCCGCCGGGTGCGCCCCCGCGTGGTCATTCTTCCCTACGGCTCCGGCCGCCACCCCGATCACTACACCTCCGCCACTCTGGGATACGAAGCCTGTTTCCTCTCCGGCCTGGCGAAAATAGATACAGGAACCGCCCCGCATCGGCCCTTCAAGATCGTCTACGCCAGCCTCTATGCGGACGTGCGGCCCACCTTCATTGTGGACATCACACCCTTCATCGAGGATCGTCACCGGGCGCTCATGGCCTACCAATCGCAATACGCGAATCAGTCGGCGGGCAGCGGCCTCTTCGTCCCCGAGGAGGAAATCCGCGAACGCACCTTTGCCGAAGCGCGCCACTACGGCCTGCTAGCCGGAGTCCGCTACGCCGAGCCCTTCGTCCAGAAGGAAGTCGGACTCGTGGACGACCTGACGCTGATTCCGGTCCAGTCGCTCTGATTGTTCCTAAGCGTCTCCCCAATTGAATCGACCTGGACTTGGCCGGTGCAACCGTGTACATTCACCTGCGACAGCGCACCCGTCCTTGCTGAAAGGAATCCCCAGGTTTGAAACTCACCTCCGTCGACTGGGTCATCATGCTGCTGTACTTCGTTTTTGTGCTGGGCATCGGCTTTGCACTGAAACGCTTCATGAAGACCAGCAAGGATTACCTGCAGGCAGGCCGCTCCCTGCCCGCCTGGATCTGCGGACTCGCCTTCATTTCCGCCAATCTCGGCGCCCAGGAAGTCATTGGCATGGGGGCCTCCGGGGCCAAGTATGGCATCGTCACCAGCCAGTTCTACTGGATCGGCGCCATCCCCGCCATGGTCTTCGTGGGCGTCTTCATGATGCCCTTCTACTACGGCTCCAAAGCCCGCTCCGTCCCCGAGTTTCTCCGCCTCCGCTTCGACGAGAAGACCCGCGCCTGGAACGCCGGCACCTTCGCCTTCATGACCGTGTTTTCCTCCGGCATCTCCATGTACGCGATGGCCCGCCTCATCCAGACCCTCCACGTCTTCGACGGGCTCTTCCGCACTCTCGGCCTGCCGCTCGACTGGATCTTCCACTTCGCCATCCTTCTCTCGGCCCTCATCGTCCTCCTCTACATCTACCTCGGCGGCCTCACCAGCGCCATTTACAACGAAGTCCTCCAGTTCTTCCTGATCGTTGCCGGATTCGTCCCTCTCGTTTGGGTCGGCCTGAAAAACATCGGCGGCTGGAACGGCCTGAAGCACACGCTGCCCCACGCCTATCTCCACTCCTGGCAGGGCATGGCCAGCGCCCACACCAACCCGCTCGGCGTGGACTGGTTCGGCCTCACCGCCGGCCTCGGCTTCGTTCTCTCCTTCGGCTATTGGTGTACCGACTTCCTGGTCATCCAGACCGCCATGGCCGCCAATTCCGAGGAGTCCGCCCGCCGCGTGCCCCTCATCGCCGCCATCCCCAAAATGTTCTTCCCCTTCCTGGTCATCCTCCCGGGACTCATCGCCATCGCCACGCCCATTGTCACCCGCCATGTCATGGCGGCCTCGGCGCCCGTCGGCATGACCCGCGCCACCGCCGCCAACTCGCAGTACGCCCAGGACGGCCAGGGCCTCATCCCGCCCAAAGTCGATCCCGTCACCGGCAAAATCATGCTCGATACCCATGGCCATCCCATCCTCGACTACGACCTGGCCATCCCCAACATGCTCCTGTACTACTTCCCCACCGGCATCCTCGGGCTCGGCCTCACCGCCCTGCTCGCCAGCTTCATGTCCGGTATGGCCGGCAACGTCACCGCCTTCAATACCGTCTGGACCTTCGATCTCTACCAGTCCTATATCTACAAAAACGGCACCGACGCCCACTATCTGAAAATGGGCCGATGGACCACTGTCGTCGGCATATTAATCTCGATGGCCACTGCCTACGTCGTCCTTGGCTTCAACAACATCATGGACACGTTGCAGCTGGTCTTTTCCATCGTGAACGCGCCGCTCTTCGCCACTTTCCTGCTTGGCATGTTCTGGAAGCGCACCACTGGCCACGCCGCCTTCATCGGCCTGGTCAGCGGCACCTGCGCCGCCGTGCTCCACCACGGCCTCACCGTCCCCGCCGATACCGCCACCGGCATCCACGGCGGATGGCTCCACGTCGTCCACGTCTACCCCAGCGCCATGGCCCTCAATTTCTACCAGGCCATCATCGCCTTCAGCGTCAACTTTGTTCTCACCGTCGTCATCAGCCTCTTCACCCAACCGCGGCCGGAGCCCGAACTCGTCGGCCTCGTCTACTCGCTCACGCCCAAACCGGTCGAGCATCACATGGCCTGGTACGCGCGCCCGACAGTCATCGGCGTCATCCTGCTGGTCATGCTCATCGGCCTCAACTTCATCTTCCGGTAAAAGGCAGGAGTCCGCGCCATGAGTCTCGACCTTCGCATTCCCCTCGGCCTGCTGTTCTCAATCGTCGGCGCGCTGCTTACCATCTACGGCCTCGTCACCCGCGGCAGCTCCATCTACCTGCGCTCCGCCGGTCTGGACATCAACCTGATCTGGGGCGTAGTCATGCTCGTCTTCGGACTGACCATGTTCCTGCTCGGCCGCTATTCGCACAAGCACCCGCAGCCGCTTCCCCACGAGCCCGCCGAGCGCCCGCACATCCCCGGCCACTGAAGCCGCAACCGGCTTACCGCAGCTTGCCGAGAAAATCCTCCATCGCCCGCGCCACTTCGTCCGGATTCGACCGGAACACCGCATGATCCGCGTTGGCGATCCGTACCACCGGGTCGGCCGGATTCCCCTGTTCGAACGCCTCAGCCTGCGCCGTGCAGCGCGCTGTGTCTTCCCGAATCAGCGCCGCGCGGTCCTGTCCGAACCCCGGCATGGACCGGACGCTGTGCGGACAGGCGAAGATCGCCATCGCCGGCGCATCGATCTTCGTGAACTCCTCCTCGCCGAACATCACCGCCAGCGTCACCGGCGAGGGCGTCGGCAATCCCCGCGGCATGTCGGCCAGATCTCGCGTCAGCGGCTGCAGATCGTCCCGGAACTGCGTCGCACTCCGCAACATCCCCTGCGCAAAGCCTGCATCCAGCGTCGCCCCAGACCGCAGCGCTTCCAGCCGGCGCCGCAAATCGGCCATTGCCACCACCCAGTCCTCGGGCGCGTTCGTGTACCACGCGAATCCCAGCGCCGCGTCCAGATAGATCAGCCCCTCCACCTTCTCCGGATGCACGCTGCCGACCCAGCTAAGCTCCTCGCCCGCGATGGAGTGTCCCACCAGCACCGGCCGCTCCAGGTGCAGGGCTGCGGTCACCGCCAAAACGTCCTCACCCAGCCGCTCCACCGAGTAGTTCGCAACGGTCGGCGCCGGATGACTCGATGCCCCGAACCCCCGCCGCGTGATTCCATATACGTGATACTGCCCAGTGAACCGCGGCGCAAAACTGTCGAATTCGTGCGCTGTCAGCCCCAGCCCGGAGAGAAAAACCAGCGCCGTCCCCGGCCCGTGCGCCGCGGGCCCGCCCCAGTCCAGCACCTCGAGCCGCACGCCCGGCTCGACTGTAACAAACTCCACCTTCGCCGCTGCGGGCAGCGCAGATCGCTGCAGCTGCGCCTTCGCGCTCCCCATGGCCGCCACGCTCAGCAGCGCCGTCAGGACCATCCCTGCACCTCGCATCGCCATCCTCCGCTACATCTGTTTTCCCATCGCCGTCGCGGCCAGCGTGCCGCCCAGTCCCATCGTCTCCACCGCAGACGACGGCACAATCACCATCGATCCCTTCTCGCGCATCGCTTCGTACAGCATGTTCATTCCGCGCAAATGCAGTGCCACCGGATTCGTCTCGTACACCCTGGCCGCCTCCGCAAACTTCTCCGACACCTGCACCTCGGCATCGCCCAGAATCACCCGCGCCTGCCGCTCCCGCTCCGCCTGTGCCTGCTGCGACATGGCATTCTCCAGCGCCTGGGGGATCCGCACGTCTCGAATCTCCACCGACTGCACCGTGATCCCCCACGGCGTGGTCTTCTCGTCCAGGATCTTTTGCAGCTCGTGTCCCAGCATCTCGCGCTCCGTGATCATCTCGGCCAGATGGTGTCGGCCGATCGACTCCCGCAGCGCCGTCTGCGAGCCCAGCCGAATCGCCTCCATGAAATCCTCGACCTCCAGAATCGATTTCTCCGCGTTCCACACCAGCCAGAAGATGATCGCGTCCACATTGACCGGTACCGTATCGCGCGTCAGCGCACTCTCCGCACTCACCGTCGTCACTCGCACCCGTTGATCGACGTAGCGGCTCAGCACATCGACAACCGGCACAATCAGAAACACCCCCGGCCCTCGCAGCCCCCGATACTTTCCGAACCGCAGCAGAGCCACCTTCTCCCATTGGTCGACGACCTTGATTGCAAACAGGAAGTAAACGCCGGCCAGCGCCCCGGCCACTCCGTACCACGGTTGCGCCATCACCTGCAGTGCGGCCAGACCAGCCGCCAGACACGCCAGCATCACCCCCACACCCGCCCCGCTGAACCGCTTCCCTCTCATGGCTTCCTCCTCTTCGGTTCCCGTTCCTGCTCGAACTCCCTCAACGCGCGCATCAGTTCATTGATTGAAAATCCCAGGCCTCCCGCCCGCGCTGCAAACTCATTTGCCAGCTGCGCCAGTTGCCGCTCCCGCTCCCGCGGCGGCGCGGCTTCCTTCATCTCGGCGATAAAGGTCCCTGCGCCCTGCTGCGTATCGACAATGCCACGGATCTCCATCTCCCGGTACGCCCGCATCACCGTGTTGGGATTGATTGCCAGATCCACTGCGACCTGTCGCACCGTGGGCAGCTGATCCCCCGTCGCCAGCGCGCCGCGCGCCACCGCGCCCAGCACCTGATCGATCAGCTGCCGGTAGACCGGGACCCCGCTGTGCGCATCCAGGCCAAAGGCAAATTCGGCCTGCCGGAGGATGCTTCTCGCGTTCATGAGTACACTAATACACTAGTTAGCTAGTACGTTGCAAGAGACTATTTGCATCACCCCGTCGCTCCCGCAAATCCCTCGCGGTCTCGCTTCGAAAAACCTGGGTTCGCGGCCCGATGCGCAACACCGAACGGCCTCCGGACCCAAACAAATCTGGCAAGCGCCTTGCCGAACACGCGTTTTCAGTATAGATTTGACTAAACGGTTAGTTTAACTAACCAGTTAATCATGACCACCACGCAAACCTCACCCAATCCCGACAAATCCCGCAATCGCATCCTCCACGCCGCTATCCGTGAGTTCAGCGAGCATGGCCTGGCCGGCGCCCGCACCAGCACCATCGCCGCCGCGGCCCAGGTCAACAAGGCTCTCCTCTACTACTACTTTCGCGACAAGGAATCCCTTTACGGCGCAGCTCTGGAAGCCGTCGCCACCCAGGTCGCAGAGAGCGCGCTCGCCGTTCTCGACATGAAGTGCAGCGCCGGCGAGCGCCTGCTCCGCTTTGTACTCCAGCACTTCGATCGCATGCTCAGCCAGCAGGGCTTTCAGGCGCTCATGCAGCAGGAGATGGTCCGCTTCCGCGACGGCCAATCCAGTGCCATGAACATCCTCGCCAGGACGGCCTTCGAGCCGATCTTTCGGCGCGCCGACCAGATTGTTCGCGAGGGGATGCTTTCCGGTGAACTCTGCCGCGTGGATCCCCTGCAGATGATGTACGCGGCACTCGGCGCCAATGTTTTCTATTTCCTGAGCGCGCCGATGGTGCGCCTGGCGATGCCCTTCGACCCACTGGAAAGCAACTCCATCGCGGACCGTCGCAAACTGGCCATTGAATTCCTGGGCCACGCCATCTTTACCGATCGCCGCCATGGGGCGCAGCTCGCCCGTCACGTGCTGGCCACCATGCCCATTCCGGAACATACGTTCCAGGAGAAAAAGACTGCATGAAACCACGCAACCGGATTTTCATCATCATGGGCGTGCTCACCGTGATCGCGTTCGTCTGGTATCTGCTCACCACCAATCGCAGCAAGGAGCTCCAGCTCGTCGGCACCGTCGACGCCAACGAGGTCATCGTGAGCTCCCGCATTCAGGGGCGCATCACCTCCCTCGACGTGACCGAAGGACAGCACGTCACCGCCGGCCAGCTGGTGGCCACCATTGAAGCCGACGACCTGACCGCGGCCCGCAATGCCGCCCAGGCCAGCGTGACCGGCGCCCGCTACAAGCTCGCCGGTTCTCGCGATACGGAGCGCCAGACCGTCGGCCAGACTACCTCCCAGGTCACCGCGGCCCAGGCCCAGCTGCGCGTTGCGCAGGCCGGCCTCGCCCAGGCGCATGCGCAATACGAACATCAGCAAGCCGACACCAGCCGCGCAGTCGCGCTGGCCAAAGACGGAGTGACCAGCCAGCAAACACGCGATGAGATGGTCACCAGCCTGAATGCCTCCAGGGCCGCTCTTGAGTCCGCACGCGAAAACGTCGCCGCCCAGCGGGCCGCGCTCAAAACCGCCGAAGCCAATCTCTATCAGGCCAACGTTGCGGCGCAAACCGTCGATTCCACGCGCGCCGATCTGCGCAACGCCGAGGATCAGCTCGACCAGGCCCAGGTGCAGCTTGACTATGCCCGGGTCGTCTCCCCGGTTACCGGCATCGTGAACGTGTGGGCTGCCCGACAGGGCGAGGTCGTCTCCGCGGCCACCCCCATCGTCACCGTCGTCGACCTCTCGCAGACGTGGGTCTATGCCCCGCTGCCGGAAACCCAGGCCGATGCCGTGCAGTTGGGTGACAAGCTGCGCGTCGTCATGCCCAGCGGCGCAACCGTGTGGGGCACCGTCATCGCCAAGGCCGCGCTGGCCGACTTTGCCACCCAACGCGACGTCAGCCGCCGCAAGCGCGATATTGAGACCGTTCAGCTCAAGCTGCTCATCAACAATCCCGGCATGCGCTACGTTCCCGGCATGACCGCCTACGTCTATATTCCGGAAAACAAGCTGGTGCATCCATGACGCGCGACAAGCCGGCGCCGCAGGTTCCGCCGCCCGCCATCGCGGTCGAGAATATTGTCAAGCGCTACGGAGCGTTTGAAGCCGTCAAGGGCGTCACCTTCGATGTGGCCGACGGCGAAATCTTCGGCCTGCTCGGTCCCAACGGCGCGGGCAAGTCGACCCTCATCCGCATGATGACCACCCTCATTCCCGTCACCGAGGGCCGCGCTCTCATCGCCGGACATGACGTGATGCATGAGGCGGACACCGTGCGCCACCTCATCGGCGTCATCCCCCAGGCGCTCACCAGCGATATCGATCTCACCGTTGAGGAGAACCTCTCAATTTACGCCAAACTTTACGGCGTGCCCCGCGTCCAGCGCGAGCGCAATATCGCCGAACTGCTGGAGGCCGTCGATCTCACCAAATGGCACCAGGCGCAGACCAAGACCCTCTCCGGCGGCATGCGCCGGCGTCTGGAAATCGCGCGCGGCCTCGTCCACAATCCCCGAATCTTCTTCCTCGATGAGCCCACCACCGGGCTCGATCCCGTCTCTCGCGTCGCCGTCTGGGAGATGCTCGACCGCCTGCGCAAGAGCATGCAGCTGACCATCCTGATCACAACCCACTACATGGACGAAGCCGATAACCTCTGCGACCGCATCGCCATCATCGACCACGGCAAGCTGGTCGCCCTCGATACACCCCTGAGCCTTAAGTCCAGTATCCCCGGCTCCAGCGTCGTCGAAGTCAAATTCAACAAGGATGCCGATGATCGCAAGGCGCGTCTGGAACAGCTCGCCGGCGTCACTAACGTCGAGTCGCACGGTTCCGGAGAGTACCGCATCATGACCGCCGACGGCTCGCTCACCACCACCCAGCTCGTGCAGATGGCTACCGCCGCAGGCGATCCCCTCCGCTCTCTCAACGTCCAGAACACGACCCTGGACGACGTTTTTGTCTACTACACGGGACGCCAGCTGCGCGACGAGCAGGTCAAGGCCGTCAGCTTCATGATGCCGCCGCGCCCGGGGATGCAGCCATGAACCGCATGTGGGCGATCGTCGAACGCGAGCTGCGCAAGTTCTTCCGTTCCCCCGCGCTCATGCTCATGTCCATGACTCTGCCGCTGGTCCAGCTCATCATTCTCGGCAATGCCTTTGGCGGCAAAGTCACCCACGCGCGCGTGGGTGTCGTCGACCTGGACCACGGCGAACAGGCGGTCAAGCTCCGTGAGGCCTTCGTAGCCGTCGCCGCCAACATCAAAACCTTCACTACCATTCCCTACGCCAACGAAGACACCGCTAAAACCGATGTCCGCACCGGCAAGATCGACGCCGCCGTTATCATCCCGAAGCAGTACTCCAGCCGCGTCCTGTCCGGCGATGCGCCGCAACTCGGACTCGTCGTCGATAACTCCGACCAGTTCATCAGCGGCAGCCTCGAAAGCGAAATGCAGTCCGTCGTGGATGCGCTCAATGCCCCGCTCATCCAGCCCAAAATCGTATCCTCGATCACGCTCGACATTGTCGAACTCTATCCCTATGTCGAGTACATGAAATTCCTGCTCGCCGGCTCTATCGCCCTCGCCATGTATGTCTCCGTTATGATCGGCGGCGGCATGTTATACATCGACGACAAAGCCCGCGGCGTTCACGAAGGCTATCTCGTGACTCCGATTACCAAGCTGGAGCTGGTGATGGGGCTGAACGTCGCCGGCGCCATTAAAGCCGTCCTGGCCGGCATTTGTCTCACTGTCATTGGTTCCCTGCTCGCGGGACTCGGCGTCATCTTTCACCCCGCCGCCGTCATCCAGCTCGCCTTACTCATCGTCGCCACGTCGATTGCGTTTAACGGAATGATGTTTCTGCTCATGGTGCGCGTGGATGACCCGCTCGTGCCCCGCGCCATGTTCGGCGTCCTGAATACCCTGTTATTCTTCCCCAGCGGCGCCATTTATCCGATTGAAGCTTTTCCTGCATGGCTGCGGGCCATCGCCGTCGTGGATCCCTTCACCTACGCGGTCCACGGCCTCCAGTCCATTCTCATCAAGGACGGCGGTTTCGCGGCGATTCAGTTCGACTTACTCTTCCTCTTCGGATTCGGCATCGCCTGCCTGCTCATCGCCACGGCCCTCTTTCGCCGCACCCTCTGAACGGCAGGGCGGGTCCCGGCAGCCGGTCTCAGCAATCTAACCCGGCGCCGGCACCCGCCCCCGTCTCATGCTGCCTTCGCTGACTTCTCGGCCGCTTTGCGACGCGCGGCCCACCGGCGCTTCAGCGCTTCGGAGATACGCTTTCTTCCTTCC